>JBCCCC010000027.1:0-26083 GCA_039033695.1 Pseudomonadota bacterium
GAGCAGAATGTAAAACGAACCCATGACACCGCCGAAGTAATTGAACCAGTTGTCCGGATGCCAACCGTGCTTGATTAGAATCCAGTACAGCTCGTTCTCGATCAGCACCCACGCCAACGCAAAAAAGAAGCAGATGATCAGCGAGCCGAACGCAATTCGCATGGGGGGCTGTGACCATAGTCGGTGATAGAGTGCGCGTATTGGGATAGTGAACAAGAACCCGGTAAGTGCCGTGCCCGCGATGACCGTGAAATACGCATCCGGCTTCTCGTGCGCGAGGGCACCAATATAGGCCGTGGTCACGAACCCAGACCAACCCGCGAGGTTCAAAGTCCAGTAGAACCGGCGGCGGTCAAAGATGATCTGTCGAATGTTCATACGAGTTAACGGTGCGCTTACGAGTCCGAATAGACTATCACGAGCTGGCCGTCATCCAGCGCCTCAGCACCGCGCACGGCGACGGTGTCGCCAGCTTGCAAATCGCCCTTAACCGCGACACGGTCACCATTCGCCTCTGACACTTCCACGGCGATGCGTTGTGCACGATTGTCGTTGGCAATGCGCATGACGTACGCGCCTTCCGCGCGCAGTACGATGGCATCGCGTGGTACCGTCAATGCGGGGTTTCCTGCCAGCGGCAACGATACGCTGACGAGTTGACCAGCTGCGAGGTGCTCGCGGGCCGCCGGTGGCAGATCGATGCGTACTTCGAAAGCTTGTGATGCTGCCTCAGCCGCTGGCACGGTTGCGCGTACAAGGCTATCGAAATGCAGGGTGTTTAGGCGTACTGCCGCCATACTGCCCGTACGCACGCGCGGCAAGTACCGCACGGGCACTTGTGCACGCACTTCGAGTCCTTGCGTATCGGTGAAATCCAATAGTAATTCGCCGCGCGGCACATCTTCGTTGTCATTGCGAAATCGCCTGGTGACGACGCCGTCGAACGGCGCAACCGCCGTGCACCGCCGCAGCTCATTCTCAGTCTGGCGCACGCGTACGCCGGCAATCCTCAATTGACTGGCAGACATCTCGCGATCTGCTCGAAGTTGCGCTAGCTGCGTGGCCGGCACAGCCAGTTCTGCTTGCTCAAGTCGTTGCACCTCACGTGTCAGTGATGCCAATCGGATCTCCTCTAGTCGGGTCTGCTCGACTTGCTCCTCACGGCGTAACTTGATCATCTCGCAATCGAACGTGGCCACCGGATCACCGCTTGCAACAAAGTCGCCAGGTTCAGCAATCCACGCAAGGCGCGCGGCCAAGCCCGCTGTGATCGTTGTCGCATGTCGACTGTGCACCGTGCCAGCAACTGGCACCATGGGTGTCAGCTCAGCATCGTCGACTGCACTGATCGTGACTTTGGGCGCTGACTCCTGTGCGCCGGCCAGCGTCGTCACGAGCATACCAACGACGAGCGTCATTCGTCTGCAACCGCGAATCACGCAGCCACCTGAGTTGTGCCTGACACGTCAGTCAGCTGCGCAGTCTCAGCCGCGCGCCCGCATCGCAGCACGCTTGGTAACAGAATGAGCGTGAACACCGCACTTAGCGACATACCGCCAACAATAACGGTGGCCAGGCCCCGGTAGATCTCACTGCCTGCACCTGGTACGACAACCAGCGGCAGCATGCCAACGATCGATGTGAGCGTGCTCATGAAAATGGGCCTCGCGCGGATGCGGATCGCCTGCGCAACAGCGGCATGACGCATTACGCCATTGCGTTCGGCGACCCGTGTCTGATGTACCAGTAGAATCGCGTTGTTGACCACCAATCCCAGCATGATAATGAAGCCGACCATGGTTAGCAGATCCAGAGATTGATAAGTGAACAGGTTGAGCACTTTCAGCGCGAGTACGCCGCCGACCACAGCCAACGGCATGGTCATGACGACGATCAAGCTATCCCGCAGCGAGCGAAACATCGCCGCCATGATCAGCAACAGCATCAACACGGCCAAGGCGAAGTTCTTTGCCATGTCGCGCATCGCGCTGCCGAGTTGATCGACTGTTCCTGTGTATTGCGTTGTGGCATCGGCGGGCATGGCCGCCACCAGTGACGGTTCTACGACGGATCGAAGTTGCACCAGCGCCTCTTCCATCGTGATGCCAGCGGGCGGTAACACCTGCAGCGTTATCGTACGTTGCCCGTTGACGCGCCGCAGCCGAGTAGGGCCGACGGACCTTGCCAGCGGCGCGAGTTCGCCGATCACTTGAATGCCCGCATCTGGCGTGTGGACCGGTAGTCCGGCCAGGTCCTCCGGGTTATCCCAATTGCCGCCCCAAACAATCACATCCGAACTCTCGTTACCATCAAAGTAACGCCCGGCCAGAATGCCACCTGTGAACGCCCTGATCGCGTCACCCACCTGAGCACGATTCAGACCCGCTTGTGAGATGCGCCAATCGTCAGGCTGCAGGTGCAGCTCTGGTTTTGACAACGTGATGCCGGGTATAGCGCGCGCAGACCAGCCGCTTAGTTGTTCGTTGATCGCAGCGCTTCCCGCGCGAGCCGCCTGCATCAACGGCTGGAGCTGCGGCCCCTGCAAATCGATATCGATGTTGCGACCGCCACCGATGCCTATATTCAACAACGATGCCCGCGACACGAAGGTGCTGACACCTGGCAGCCCGACTGACAGCCGCTCACGTAACAGTTCCATGAGTGCCTCGGCTTCTCGGGGATTGTCCGGGTATATGAATACGCCAGTGGCATCGGGCCCGAAGCTGAACAGGTTATAGCCGCGAATACCATAGTCCGCGGTGCCATCCACATGCGGTTGCAGCCGCTCGATAATCGGCTCCATGAGTTCTCTTCGTATCGTGCCAAGCGACATGCTTTCCGGCAGACTGAACGAGACGATCACGCCATCTCCATCGGCCTGTGGAAGCAGATCGACGCGCGGCGCCAATACCGCAACCGTCAGCAATGGCGTGCTAATCAATCCGACGATCCACAGCGCTCGCCGTAGCGGCGTGTCAGTCAGCGCTGCGATGCGCGCCGTAATGGTAGTCCACGCGGGTTGCCAGGGATCGTTCAGCACAGCATTTTTCAGGAGATAGCGACTGGCGACCGGTAAAATGGTCAACGCGGCTATTGTCGAGGTGGCCACAGCGACAGAGAGTGTCAGCGCAAGGTCCGCGAACAGCTGACCCTCAAGCCCTCGCATGAACACGATAGGCAGAAAGATCGCGACGCTGGTGACCGTGGATGCGAACAATGCACCAACCACCTGCGAGGGGCCCTCGCGTATCGCTTGGTCTTGCGAGCGGCCGTCCTGGCGCAGCCGCAGAATATTCTCTTGCACGATGATGGCGGCATCTAGCACTAGGCCAACCGAGAAGGCCAGCCCCGCGAGCGAGACCACGTTGATACTTCGCCCGAGTAGTCGCATCGCGACGAATGCAGCCAGCAACGAGAACGGGATCGTTAATGCGATCAACAACGTGGCGCGCGCACCGCGCAGGAATGTCCACAGCAACCCGAGCGCGAGCAGTACACCGACCAACAAGTTGGTATTGACGAGATTGATCGCGCGACGAATATGAACCGAAGCATCGAAGCTCAGCACAAGTTGCAAATTGCGCTCCGCCAACACACCGGCATTCAGCGTATGGATCACCTCATTGATCTCATCCAGAATGGATACGGCATTGGCACCGTATTTACCCTGCAAGCGGATATAGTAGGCGGGGAAGCCTGTGCGATAGGTGTATCCGGAGCGCGGATACAATTCAGTACTGACCGTGGCGATGTCTCGCAGATACACAGGCTGTGCGCCATTGCGTGACACAATTAGCCCCTCAAGCTGCGCAAGATCGAAGCCACCCAGAAAGCGCACGGTGTATTGCCTGCGACCCACGCTCGCGGTTCCACCGGTGCTGTTCACTGCGCGCGTAACGGTGTCGGCGATATCGGCCACCTGAACGCCCAACGCGGCGGCACGGTATGGATCGAATGTGATCAGTACGATGGGTTCACGTTCGCTACGCAGATCCACTCGCTGAACCCCCGGAACGTTTAGCAGCTGCGGTGTGACGTGCGAATCAATGATGTCCTGAAATGCGGTCACATCGACATCGCGGGTTTGCGTCCGCGAATGTACGAGCAAGGTTGCAACCGGGTTCTCGAAACCGCCCACCTGGAGGCGTGGCTCGTCTGCATCAGGCGGCAGCGCGCTAACGTTGTTCAGAGCGCTCATGACATCGATTGTCGCCTGCTGCAGGTCACTGCCAATATCAAACCGCAATGTCAGCCCAGCATTGCCGGACGACATGCTGCTGGTCATATGTGTGACACCCGGAACGTTACGGAGCGCTTCCTCCTGCGGCTCGATAATATTGGTTTCGATCTCCTGCGGCGATGCAGAGCGCCACGACGTGTTGATATGAATCTCGGGATACTCGATGTCCGGCAGCATCTGAATAGGCAAACCGACGATTGCCGTCACCCCAACCACGATGACAAACGTGGCCATTGCCAGCAGTGCCGCCGGATGGTTGGCAGATAGACGGGTCAGTGACACGGGCTTGTACGGTTGGCGCGATCCATGGTCCTTTAATAACGTACCGCTCTGCCATCACCTAGCGTAATTCGGCAGAACGACGGTGTAGCGAGATGAGTCGAGTCAGCCTGTTTACGCGCGAGAATCGTCGCCAGGACAACGCTGTCGCCGCGTCGCATTCGTCTCGCCGCAGCATTCCTGCCATTCATCGCATCTGCGCCATTCTGAGATCAGATCGACGCTACGATCCGTCAACAGGATTACTCAAGGAGAACTGCGATGCGCTCTCAAACACTGCTTACGTTGTGTTGCCTGGCAATGATCAATACTGCAAGCGCCGGCAATCTGACTCAGAAGAACAACGAGAAAACCACGGCAGTCATTGCCAAAGTCGTCGAAGCGTACGGCGGTAGCGAAGTGCTGGCCAGCCTTGACAGCGTCATCGTTGAGCATCAGACGATCAATGTCGCCGTAGATCAAAGCCCCGCCACGGAGCCACCGTGGGCGCGAAACCAGGCCGCCGGCATTAGCGCCATTGATCTTGGTGATAGCGCTTTTGCGACGATTAACGCGGGGGAGGGCGTTGGTTTCGAGTTTCACAACGCCACTGTCATCAATGGCGACGAGAGCTTTCAACTTGACTATCGCGCTGGCCTAGCACGCCCAATTGAGTCGCCAAACTTCGACCAGTCGTCCGGCCCGTTTGTGCGCGTCACGCCGGCACTACTGGTCCATCAATTGCAAAACCACGCACGCACGGCACATCACCTTGGCGTCGTGAAACACGATGATCGCAAGCACGATGTGATCGCGTTCTCGATGAGTGTGGGGCCAGCGATCAGCTTGTACATCGACCGCGAGACGCATCTGATCACCCACAGCGAACGCGTGATACCGGGGTTTGGTCTGATTGGCTATGAGTTCCGCGACTATGAGACCGTGGACGGTATTCCATTCAACAAGAATTTTGTGTTGTATCAAAACGGCGAACTCGCGATGGAGCGCAAGAACCTGGTGACGAAGGTCAATGCCTCAATCGCTGAGCATCTCGCCGTGAGCCCCAGACTTGAGCGAACAGCGGCCCTGCAACCAGATCCGATGAGCCGCCAGCGCTTGGGCGAAGGTGTCCATCTCATCGGCGGATCCGGTACCTATGGCCTATTCATCGAGATGGAAGACCACGTGATCGCAGTTGGCGGCACTGGCGGCGCGTCCGAGCGCATCGCGCAGCTGCGCGAGGTGACTGACAAGCCGATCCGCTATGGCGTGCTCACCCATCACCATGCCGACCATTTGTTTGCAGTACCAGACTATGCGGATGCTGACATTGCCATCGTCACAGCGACAGCGCACAAGGGTGTGGTCACCGCAGCAGTTGGCGATCGTAAGGCCAAAATCAAAACGGTCGAAAAGCGGATGTCGCTATCCGACGAGCAGCGGCGCGTGGAGGTTATCGACATCGGCCCAACTGCGCATACCGAGCACCTGTTGGTTGTGTGGCTGCCCGATGAGCGGATCTTGTTTGAGGCCGATCATTTCAGCATGCCACTCAACGGACCCGCGGGCCCAGCAGTCAGTGGCACACGAACGTTTGCCGAAGCGCTGATTCGACATGACCTTGCGCCGGCGATCATTGTCTCCGCCCACAGTCCACGACCGGGCACGATGGCGGATCTTGAGGCGGCACTGAATCGACCAGTGGCCGATACGCCTATGATTGGCGCCGCAACGAGCCGTGCGTTCTAGTCGCGCCTGGTGAGCGGCCAGACGGGATTGGCGGGCGGGCATCTGTCGCTGCATGCTGAGGCAGATGCCCGTTGGTGCTTGTTGATTTATGGTATACGCGAGTATCCGACTGATAATGATAGCGATAGTGAGAAGGGCGATTATCAATAGTGTGAGGCGACGACGAATGTCCGGCTTTCCCGATGAGCCGATGTTTGGGTGTCGTCCAGAATCTGTCAGATCTGGAAAAAAATTTGCTCTAAGACGAAAAACAGATTTTGTATCAACACGAATGCGATCAATCCAAACGCGACCGCATAAAAGCTGGCGGCAGCGACACGAGCATGCCGCCTGACTACTTCCGCGTCGTTGAAGATCGTCCAGAAGACGCTCGCCTTTCTCTCCTCCGTAGCCCGAATTTTCTCCTCCTCAGGCAACGAGCGTAGACTATCGCTATCCCACAACACACTAAACTTTGCCCCACTGTCGCCGATGTCGTTAAAGTAGTGGTACAAATGCGCTCTTCCTTTTTTTTGGTCGACAAAAGATGAATAGCTTTCGTTCTCAGCAATCACACGGGGGCAAAAAATTAGAACGAGCAGATTCCCTAATACAAAACCAACAGCGCTGAAGTAAAAAAGCTGCCATGAAAATGGCACGCCCGTTGCTATTTCGAACGAGTAATCGAAAATAGTTACCGAAATCAGGTCTTCAATTCGATTGGTAAATTTGACGAGGATCGGAACTAGAAACAGCCAGATGTACATTGACTGTACGAGTCTTATCGTCTCGACACGCTTCAAGGTGCTCCAATTCGTCGCTTTCATTGCTTGCACATATCTTATGCCCCTTTCCGCTAGTCTACTGGAAATTGACTCACTCAAGATCCCGAGGCTCTGCGGGGCAAGATCAATCGACCACTACACACAGTTACAGGTAGCCGCCGCCAACCAATGCGACAGCTTACGCGTTCGCGCCGAGACATATGAAGACTTCACTAGACTTAGTCAAGGCAAAGCGATCTACAGATCGTACGTCGGAAGATATTATATCCTTGCTGGGAACCCGTGATCACTCAACCTGTGCATTTCTTCCTGGAAATAGCTTTGGGGGTTCTAAGTTCCTCTGGCTAAAGTCCACACCTGATCAAGATTTGCGCCGCGCGATGGCGAGACTATGCCAACACTGTGATGAATGTGCAGACTAACCAACTAATCCGCAAAAGTTAAGAATGCCTGTTAGGCAACGATTTCTTCTTATGACAGTTTCTCGCCAAGGCTCTGAAGGCCTGAGAAGGTCGTAATTAGATCTGAAGGAATTAACCCGGGCATCTCCGCATAAATTCCTAGGACAACCTCTCGTTTTAGTGCTGACTCAGCCGTGTACTGCTTCAGCCTAGGAAACGTATTCTTAATCAGCTCCTCGAGATCATGTCCGCGCATTAACAATAGACTCTTCGGGACCGACGCAGTAGCTCCCCCACAGTACTGAACCACCGTTCTTTCTAATTCGTTTGCGTTGGGCAGAAGCCGCACGACAACTGCATCTACCAGTTTCTGAGCTCGCCCGGAGTCAAACTCACGTGCGTCAATGTATGACTCACCTTCCTCAAGGCCACAGTCTTCCTTAGCTAGAACTCTATCCCTCACGCACAGGCAGGCTAATGCCAATGGGTCCAAGATGAAGTTCTCTAAGCTATGACGGCTACAGTCACCCAACACCAATACATGATCGCTACCGGTATTCTTGCCATCCCAGTCGATAACACCAAAGACCGTCTTTACGCCGTTTTTCCTCAGCAGCTTCACAGCTGTCAATACCTGCTTGTCACTACCTGAACCATCAGGCCCCGAGCTGATAAAGTTTAGAGAAATTTCGGATTTCAGCTCTGCATTGCAAAAACCGAATAGGCGCTCTAAAAACTCAGCGTCGTGTTTGCTTTCGGTGAAGACTTGCCGGCGAAGATCATAGTTGACACTTAGAGCTGGTATTCCAGCGGTTAAGATTGCAATAGCACGGTCCCTTTCGACCGGAACTACTGTTTTGGAGCTTTCGCCATTTATTGCAAAAACAGCCCCCTCTGGGGCTAGTGCCACTGTTGATGGGGAATGAGTCGTTAGGATGACTGGAATGTCTTTCTCTACGACGAGTACGTCATTTATGATGCCTAGCACGCTCTGAACCATCGACGGGTGAAGCGTTGCGTCGATTTCATCAAAAAGAAGCAACTTTGGATATTGGATAAGTTGTCGAGAATCGGTTGAATAGTAAAGACACAGGGCAAAAGACAAAATTACTCGTTCACCGGAAGAAAGGTCAGCAAATGCTAGTTCATCGTTTGTACGAGGGTGAATCAATCGCGGAACATAGTTACTTGTCTCGTCGTACAAGTCGGGCGTCGTAATTTGAAACCCAAGTCCTGCTCGCTGGAGTACATCGTTTACAAATTCCCACGGAGGCGCTCCATGCTCCTTCAGAAACTCTTCATCTGTAAGCGGTTCAACATCGTGCCCCTTTTCCTTCTTTCGAAACTGTAGGAATTCATTGTCCTCCTTAGTCTTTTCGTATGATGCAAACAACCGGCCGAATGACTGTTGAAAGGGGTCTATGTAAGTCCAGCCGAACGGAAAGTACCTCCCAAAATCTTTCCTATTCAGAAGCACCAATGGCTTTTTTGAGATTTCTTGCATCGCCGTAAGCAACCTATTGACATTTGGGTCTCGTCGACCCGCTAGATTGATCGCGTTTTGCGATTGGCTTGATGCTATCTGCTGTAGTTGATCGAAAAGTGGTGCATTCTCTTCTGAGAGTCGCCGCCTGGTTGCATTTGGGTATAGCAGTGACCTCCTTATCGAAGGCCCGATTTCCGCCCGCAGCTCGGGATTCTGCGCAAGAAAATTTTCGATTTGTGAATCAGCTTGTTGTGTGTGCGGTGAGAGCAGATCCCAGTGGCGTGTACGTTCCTGATTAATTTGATTTCTGTCGATTGCGCCTTCGTCGTTCGGAATTAGATTTTGCCAGTTATATAGCCGAATTTGTGGTACGGCTTGTCCGGGCACAGCTACCGGTGTCCTTATCTGCCCTCCATTTATTGCTTCAAGTAGGTGCGTTTTTCCCGATCCATTCTTACCTGTTAGAACCGTGAATTTCGGAAGCTCAACCGGCTCTAAACTATCGATCGATTTGTATTTTTCGCTGAAAATTAGGGAGACCATCGGTTTCTGCAAATTAGGGAGACCATCGGTTTCTGCGACTCTCGGGTTTGGCGCGCCTACAACTCTAGAGCTGTATAGATAGAGTCGATTTCCTCATCTTGAATGCACAAGTACGCTAGCGTCTGCTGTTGGGTGGCATGCCCAAAATGCTTGCATAAGAAGCGGGATAGGGGTGTCTTGCTTCGTGCGCTGCATGTAGCCCCATGTCTTTCTCAGTGTATGGCTGCCGTAGTTACCTTTGCAGTTAGCCTTTCCACACCAATCCTTCACCAGATTATTCAGGTACGGCACCGTCAGCGGCCGACTCGGATCTTTGCCGGCGAACAAGAACGAATCATCACCTACCCATGATAGATCTTTCATCTGCAGCGCCTTTCGCTCCAGATGCGTGAGAAGGTTCTGAATTGACGAGATACAACTATTGTTCAACGTCACGGCTCGATACTTCTTGGTTTTCTTCTGTTTGACCTCGAGTCGATCGCCGGTTTTGAGGTGCCGCACTTGGCCAAGCCTGATTGATAATAGCTCTGACGCCCGATATGCAGTGTTTACACCGACGACGAATAGAGCAAAGTTCCGAGGGGAGGGCGCTAGCGCCTTCTTGATCTTGTTGACGGCATTGACGGTTCGAATCGGCTCGACTTTGATTGTGTCACCAAGCTTCGGATGGTTCGGATTTGGAATGGCTGTCGATATGTCAGCGTTTAGCATTTCATTAACTTTTCGATGTTTTGCTGGAATACTTAAGCAAAAATTACTCCCGCGCACACAGTAACATACTCTAAAAGCGTCGCTTAAGTCCAGAAAATCAATGAGTTGCCGTACTTTTTGGCGTCCTAACTTTTTGTAATAGTTGGGATAGATGCGCTCAGTCAATAAACCCGTTCATCAGTTATCAGACAAGGCGGGCTTCCAAATTGCGGCGAACGGTGTACAAATCCTGCATTGACCCCCGTAGCATTATCGTCATCACGGATTCCCCATCTAACTCGGTATTCGGCCTACGGAGATAAGCAGTGGCCCTCGATCGATCCGGCATAAGCGTGCAAGCCGCTCGGTCGATGCCCAGGAGCAGACTCAGTCGCTCAATAACGTCCGCAGGCAAAGGATCCAGTTCGGCTGCTAAATCGGCAATATCTGTCTCAATGCCCAGTAATGCGTGCATTTCCGTTTTTGAGAGCTGCCATACGGAGGCAAAGGATTTCTCCAGCTTCAGACAGACTGAGAGTATTTGTTCGCTTGAGTAATGTTCTAGTGACTTCTGCACTTGTCATTGATCTGTGCTGAGTTGGACTCTGTTGATCAAGAACGCCAAGAGTATCTGTAGGCCGAGTGTCTGTAGGATCGAAAGCGAAGGCAGGTCAAAAATGCCGCCGGCTATCCAATTCCAGAGCAACCAGGTTGGTATGGTCGTCAAGAGAGCGATAAAGACTTGGAAAACGGGAATAACTAGAAGCGTGAGTAATGCTGGCATGAGTGCGTCCCAATTGAATGTTTCAACTGAGTTCTACGCGCCGACCTATTGCGATTCAATCCCAAAACACCTCGACATTTTGTTTAACAATTTTGCTCTGTTGCGTAGGGCTTGTTCTAAAGTTTCGCACAGCTGTCCAGGGCAATTTCGTGGCAGAGTTAGAATTGTTCAACAAATGTGCTCTTGGTGTGCAAAGAGTTTCCTCGGCTTCCATTGGTGTGAACCTTTGCGTTAAACGACTCCAGACATTATACCTAAACTACGCATAATGTATATTATGTTAAATAGTGTATTATATTGGCACTGACCATGCCGCACCACGCGGCATCAGACGCTGTGCATACCGAAATCGGTGATTCGAGTAAGGTTCCAGATACCGTCGTCCTCATAGCGTGTTCACCGGGATTCTTAGGTAGGAAACGTCGTTGTCCTCCGCGGGCGGCAAATGTCCGGCGCGCATGTTGATCTGCACCGACGGCAATATCAACGTCGGCATATCGAGTGTTTTGTCCCGTGCTGTGCGCATGGCGACAAATTCGTCCTCAGTAACACCTTTCCCAATGTGCACGTTGTTGTCGCGTTCTGCTGCAACGGTCGTTTCCCAGGCGTACTCGTCTCGCCCGGGCGCCAGATAGTCGTGGCACATGAATAGCCGTGTATCAGCAGGTAGTGATAGCACCTTGTGAATCGACCGATATAAGGTTGCCGCATCGCCGCCCGGAAAGTCTGCGCGCGCCGTACCGTAGTCTGGCATGAACAACGTATCACCGACGAATGCCGCATCGCCGATCACGTAAGTCAGGCATGCCGGTGTATGCCCAGGCGTATGCATGACGCGAACCGTGAGCGCTCCCACGGAAAACGTTTCGCCATCCTTAAACAGGCGATCGAACTGCGAGCCATCCGTCGCGAACGCTTCTTCAACGTTGAATATGTTCTTGAAGAGCGATTGCACGTCAACAATGTGCTCCCCAATCCCGGTTTTCCCGCCCAGGGTTTCCGATAGATAGGGCGCGGCAGACAGGTGATCAGCGTGGGCATGCGTTTCAAGAATCCAGTCAACGTCAAGTTCGTTGCGTTGAACGAAATCGATAACTCTATCTGCCGCCACCGTGCTCGTACGACCGGATTTCGGATCATAATCGAGTACCGAGTCGATAATCGCGCATTTCGTTCCGTCTGGTTCCTTGACGACATACGTCACTGTGAAAGTGGGTAAATCGAAAAACGCTTCAATAATTGGATTCATCGTGATTTCTCATAAGCCATCGTTGCGATACAGACGATAACAACGAATTTCCAAGACATGTACCCTCCTTGCCCTCTCTACCCGTGTTTTGCACGATGTTCCTTGCGGTAAGTCTTGAACGCTCACCAGCCTACCAGTTTCTTGAAACTGCCTGGTGCTGACTCGACGCGTGTTTGATTCGGTATTGCTGGAGTAAGGTGGCATCGCAAGCGACGACCTACCCGACCGATTCAGTACAAGCGACTGCACGACTGTGACGGCACATGCGATATCTGCCGCTCACGCGCGGCATCAGCTCACCTTAATCTTGGTGCTGCTCTCCTTGGGCGTCTCCTTAAGCTTCGGAATATGCACGCGCAACACGCCCTTCTTATAATCAGCCGTGATTCCAGCATCGTCGATGTTATCGGGTAGCGAGAACGACCGCGTGAATTCACCATAGAAAGACTCTACGCGGTGGTATGTCTCCTCTTCGTCTTCTTTGCTGTGCTTGCGCTCACCTGTGATGGTCAACATACCATGCTGAATCGTCACACGGATGTCTTCCTTGTCAACATCGGGGAGCTGCGCTTTGACCAGGTAGGCTCGCTTTGATTCTGTGATATCGGCGGACGGCGCCCATCGAGCAATGTTGCGACCGTCGTCGTCAAATTGAGCCAACGACGTGCCATTGGTACCAGGCGATATCCTGCGAAAGAAGTCCTCTAGCTCGTGGAAGGGTTGCCATTTAGTCAGTTGCATCTCAGTGTCTCCTGCCATGGTTGCCAGTGCCCTAAGATTAGTGGGCACACTCCCATGCGCCCATCCGCACACGCCGCAGGGGTTTTGCGGTTATCCCTGAGTGCACTCTGGGAGCGTCGGCGCCCGCCGGATTCAGAACAATCGCGAGTCCACCACACGATACAACTCGTGAGGTACACGGACCTCTCAACCGGCTGCTTATTCCGTTATCGTTGGTATCACACGCTCAAATCGGCAGCGCGTGCCGTCTTCAAGCAAGATTGAGTCGTAAGCATCGAGAGTGCCCTTCGCCGGCGTGACGAATGAAATTGTCTTCGCTGCCATAATCCCCGGACAAGGTTGCGTGAACGTCACTCGCCAACCCGGACCTGCGTTACCTTGAAGAATCAGGATGCTGGCGGTCTCTGCATGCCAGCCGTCGAAACTTCCATCGGGTACAAGGTGCATCGAACTAGCGCGCACGTCCTCGCGCATGGCGCTTTCGAGGTTTGTGCGGCGCTTGAGCTGCTCAGCTTGTGCCTTGTCTAGTGGCGAGATATCTATCTCCCAAAGCACGTTGCTAGCAGACACAGCAATCGCATAGGTACCAGATTGCTCGAACAACTTCAGCCCTCGCCCGGTTCCCTGAAGCTGGGCAATCGTGCCGAGGAACCGACCGCTCTCGCCGTCATGCAGCCGCAGCTCAACCATCGCCGCCAGCGGCGTGTCACTCATTGCGCGCCAGTCGAGCAACCATGGCCCATTCATCTCAAATGTCGCCGTGCTGTCGGATTCGGTGCCAGAAAACTGCAACGTCTCCTGCGCGAGTCCGGACGAGACACCCGATCCCCACGCGATCGCGACCAGTGACATCACAAGCATAGAGTTGCGTCGCATTGCCGTCATGAGAAACACCCGTATCGTCGCCGATAATGGCGCAAGGATCCGCCTCAGCCACTGGCTCAGCAATAGGTGAAGTCCCCTACTCTTCCGCGCGACCCCACGTTATCGGTTAGCCGAAAGTCCGACCCGTCATGCTACAACTTCGCGGACGCGTTGCGGCTTTTATGATCCGCATAACGACGTGTTGCGGTTGTCGTAATTATGTTCAAAAAAAAGCGGCCGTGAGGCCGCTTTCTTAGTTTAGAAGAACACGCTGACAGGTCTGCTGGTCCCAGACATGCGATTGTCGCCGACCCTTTCGCACTAAGGCGTATCAATCTTCCGACAACCGAATGCTGTTCTTAGTATCGGGCTGCCCAGGCATAGCGCTCTGATGATTCCGAGGTCTTCAGTAACGTTCCTTTAGCCGCACCTACGAACTCTCGTTCGATTCTTGGTGCGAAGGTTCTGCCTTCCGTGTTCACCGTCCCCGATACTGACCATGGCTCGGTCCACTTTCAGCAGGGCGGTGCTGGCGATCGAAACCACCAACCGCGAGGCCGAAGCCTCACGTTTCATAATACGTAGATAAGGTCAAATCACCATCATGGATATTACGTATTGCACGGCGACTTTATGGCTCGCCAACTGCCGAAAACCCGAGCCCGCTCGGCGTTGGCCGTCTGACAACGCCCAATCACGTGATTCGCAGCACTACTTCCCAAGCGATGAACGCCAGACTCAGTATTGCACCGACAAGGGGCGACCAGCGCGGCAACCGGAACTGATGCTGATCAGCAGCACGGCCCTTGATTCGCCAAAGTGACAAATTCACGCTAGCGAAAACCGCGAGCATGATCAGGGATGTCATGACCGCGAGCCCACCAAGACGGCCCACAAGTGCGAGCAGCATGATTGTGACACTCACACCGGCGGTGGCCAGCAACGGTGTGCGAGTGCGCGGGTTTACCTGTGCCAGGCGCGCTGACAACTGGCCGCGCGCAGCGAGGCCGTACAAGACACGCGAGGCCATAACAATCTGGATCAAAGCGCCATTGATGATGGCAAACATGGCAATGACCCCGAGCAACAGGGGCTCGCGACCCGTATGCGCCTCGTAGAGCGCAACGATGGGTGCTGACGATGCGGATAGCTCCTGCGGGGGTAAGGTCAGTAAGGCACTGACCAGCAGCAATACATAAATGGCCGTCGCGACCACTAAGGCAAGCAGGATCGCTCGCGGCATCGTTCGCCTTACATCCCGTACTTCTTCGGCGACATCGACCATGTCTTCGAAACCGATGAATGCATAAAACGACAAGGTTACGCCTACCAGGATGCCGCCCAGTGATGGCCCCGCACCAACCGGGACGAACTCGCGCCAGCGCGCAGGTAGCTCGGCGAACACGCCACCACCGACAATGATGACAGTCAACAGCCCGCCGATCTCAATCACAGTGATTGCGGCGGCGACGGCGGCCGACTGGGCGATTCCCCATGCTGCCAGCGCACCGAGCGCAAACACGATGGCAATGACGGCCAATTCGCGATCGATATCGATCACAGCCTGCAGGTAGCCCACAAAGCCATTGGTTAACGCTGCCGCCGATACCACACCCGATGCGACGACCAGCAGACCAACCGTCTTCGCCAGCCCATTGCTGTTGAACCCATTCTGCACATATAGTGCGGCGCCCGCGGCGCGCGGGTAACGAGCGGCCAGCTCGGCAAAAGAGCATGCCGTGAAACTGGCCACGATGGCTGCGATCAGAAATGACAATGGCGCACCGTAGCCCGCCGCGCCAGCAACCTCCCCCAGCAGCGCGTAGATGCCGGCACCGACGATTGTGCCAAGTCCATACAACACCAAAAGCGGCAAGTTCAGCGCACGGTGCAATGCGGGTTTGTCAGCGCGCATCATTGCTCGACCAGCAGCACGTTGGCGCCACGGACAGAGTCGCGTTCTAGCGCGACCAATGCCGCATTCGCCTCGCGCAACGCATAGGTGTTGACGGTCGGTCGAATGGGAATACGTGCAGCGATAGGCAGATACGTCGCAATATCCTCGCCCGTAATATTCGCAACTGTCTTGATTTCCCGCTCCATCCACAAGTGTTTGCGATACGAGAGCTCGCGCAATACGCCGTGATCGGCATGCTCCTTGCGAATCGCATTGATCACTAACCGCCCGCCCGGCGCCAGGTTTGCCAGCGCCGCGATCACGGGCGTCCACGCCGGTGTCGTGTCGATGATTGCATCGAGCGGCCAAGGCGGCGCATCGTGCGTCTGCCCACACCAGTCGGCACCGAGACTCCTAGCGAACTGACGGCTCTCAGCATCACGTGCGAATACGGCGATCTTGCTATCAGGATATTCGTGGCGAGCCAATGGCAGCAGTAGATGCCCACAAGCGCCGAAGCCGGTCAAACCAAGGCGTCCGCCCCGGCGTAAGCCGGCCAGACGCAAGGCTCGATAACCGATGGCGCCAGCGCACAGCAATGGCGCGGCTTCTGCGTCGCTAAATACATCGGGGATTCGGTATGCATAGCGTTCATTCACGGTCAAAAACGGTGCATAGCCGCCATTGACATCGCGGCCGGTCGCCCGAAACGCGGTGCTAAGATTTTCGCGCGTCGTGCCGTCTGACGCGTAGATCCAACCAACGCCGACTCGATCACCTAACCGAAAGCGCGTTGCCTGATCGCCTAATTCGTCGACACGGCCCACGACTTCATGGCCGGGTATGACGGGCAGTTGACATGGCGCAGTGCGGCCCTCGATCTCGTCAAGCTCGGTATGGCAGACGCCGCAGGCACGCACGGCAATCCTGACCTCACCAATGCCAGGTACTGGGACCGGCACATCGCATTCGCGCAGTGGCCTGTCGTCGGTCGCCACCGACGTAATTCGGTCCAGCACCATTGCGCGCATCATTCGCGTCACCGACTCACTACCTTTAAATACTGATTGCCGGGCGAGCAACCTGGGGCAACCTTACAAGGCCCGCGGCAGCGTCATATCGTGTGATGTACCTATGCTAACGATTGGCCAGACACTGCCTGCGACTGCCCATGCTTGCCGGCAGCGTCTCTGCCGCTGTCACTCAGAAACCGGCCGAAGCTGGCCGCGCATGCTCTGTTGGCCGTGGGCGATCTACACCAATGGGATCGATACCCACGCTGGCAAGGGTGCGCGAAACTGCATCTGCGGCGAAGCGACCCTCCGCCACGTGCGAATCAGGCGAGTACATCGTCGTGGTTTCTACGCATAGCTACCGTCCGGGCGTCACTCTATCGTTGCCGTATTGGAATGAATCGCGTCTGCCATGCCAGGTAAGACTGCCCATCCGGATGGCCGTTGAATGCGCAATAGTCTATCGGAACTCACGATACGGTCGGCGATCTACTGGCCGACCAGCCAGAACACGCGGTTGAAAAGCTGAAGTGGAGCTTCAATCGCCGGACACTGGTTACGATGCCCCGCCATCGAACGTCGTACTAAGCGCTCAAGGAGTCACCAAAGTCTATCTAAGTGGTGAGGTCAAGGTGTATGCGCTGCGCGGCATTGATTTCGATTTGTTCGGCGGTGAACTGGCGATATTTCTGGGTGCTTCCGGCAGCGGCAAATCCACACTATTGAATATACTCGGCGCGCTGGATCGCGCAACAGATGGCCGCGTGATGTTTGGCGACCAAGACCTGTCGCAGGGTAATGATCGCGCCCTGACTCGATTCCGGCGTGAACACGTAGGCTTCGTCTTTCAGTTTTACAACTTGATCCCCAGCCTGACCGCTCGCGAGAACGTCTTATTGGTGACCGAGATTGCGCGCAAACCTATTAGCGCGGAGGCAGCGCTCTCGCTGGTCGGCCTCGAGGATCGCATGGATCACTTCCCAGCCCAACTCTCGGGCGGCGAGCAACAGCGGGTGGCCATCGCCAGGGCGATAGCAAAGCAGCCAGAGATCCTGCTGTGCGATGAACCCACAGGCGCACTCGATCGCCAGACCGGCATCATTGTTCTGGAGGCGATCCGCAATATCAATCGTGAGCTCGGCACAACAACGGCAGTCATTACGCACAACGTGGCGACCGGGGCCATGGCCGACCGCGTCATCACGCTGGCTGATGGTCAGATTGAAACAATTCAAGTCAACGAAGCGCCGGTCGACCCCAGTCAAATTCATTGGTAGTGGCCATGACACCGCTCAACATCAAACTCTGGCGTGGGTTGTGGCACATGAAGGGCCAGGTTCTGGCGATTGCACTCATCGTGGCATGCGGCAGTGGCGTCCTGATCATGTCGCTGTCGGTCCATCAGGCGCTGAGCGAGACAGCTGAGGCCTACTACGAGCGCAACCGGTTCGCTGACGTTTTTGCCAATGCCCGTCGTGCTCCGTTGGCAACTGCCGACCGCATCGCCACCATTGACGGTGTGAAGTCCGTGCAGACGCGCGTGGTCGGCAATGTGATCCTCCAGGTGGCTGGGGTGGAGGAGCCAGTCCAAGGTCGACTCGTTTCGCTGCCTGACCATTCGGCGCCTATACTAAACACATCTGTCTTGCGCAGCGGACGACTGCCCGAGCCCGGCCATGCCGACGAGGTGATGCTGTCGGAGCAATTTGCCGAAGCGAATGGGCTCTCGCCAGGCACGCGCTTTCATGCAGTGATGAATGGTCGCAAGCGACTATTGAAGGTTGTCGGTACCGCACTCTCACCTGAGTTCATCTATATCATCGCACCTGGCGCCTTGATGCCAGACGATGAGCGCTACGGTGTGATGTGGATGCGACGCAGTGCCGTCGCCTCTGTATTCGATATGGACGGTGCGTTTAACGATGTCTCGCTCAGCATAAGTCGCGAGGCGAATGTCAGCAAGGTAATTGATGCGTTGGATGTGCTGCTGGCGCCGTATGGTGGTACCGGCGCGATTGCACGCAAGGACCAAGTATCCAATTGGTTCGTCATGAATGAGATCCAGCAGATCAAAACCATGGCTACGATTTTTCCGACCGTGTTTATGGCGGTCGCTGCATTCCTGACGAACATGCTTCTGATGCGGCTCATTGCCATAGAGCGCGGCGAGATCGGCTTGCTGAAGGCCAACGGCTACAGCAACTGGGCGGTAAGCTGGCACTACCTGAAGCTTGCCGCGGTCGTGGCCGGACTCGGCGTGATCCTGGGTGTCGTGCTTGGGTACTACCTCGGGCGGCTAAACACGATGATGTACGCCGAGTCATACCGATTTCCCATTCTGATCTTCCGCGTCGAGATCTGGGTCGTCATTACTGCTGCCCTAGTCAGTCTCGCAGCTGCCGGTCTTGGCGCCCTGAATGCTGTGTCGCGCGTCGTCCGTCTTGCGCCCGCCGAAGCCATGCGCCCGCCGCAGCCGCTCTCATACAAGCGCTCTAAGCTCGCCAATTGGGGCCCCTACAAGAGCATTGATCAGGCAACCAGAATCGTGTTGCGACAAATCTCTCGCACACCGCTGCGCTCCGCGACCACGACTTTCGGCATTGGCGCCGGGATTGGCGTCATGATCATGGCACTACAGTGGATTGATGCGATAGAGGAGCTACTGCATGTTCAGTACTTCGAAGCGCAACGTAACAATTTGACCATTGCGCTAAACGATCCACGTGCTATGAGCACATTGTATGAAATTGAGAATCTGCCGGGGGTGATGCATGCCGAGCCATCACGAGGTGTCGATGCAGACCTACGCAACGGCACACGGACACATCGTGGCAGCGTGGTCGGTATTGTGCCGGACGCACTGATGCAACCACTTTATGACAACCGCACAGGCGAACGCCCCATCTCCGGTGGCGGCATTACCATTGGCCTTGCGTTGGCAAGAAAGCTCGACGTGACTGTTGGTGATTCGGTCACCATCTCGGTATTGACAGGCAGAAGACCCGTCGTAGCGTTACCGGTCGTAGACATTATCGAGACCTACCTTGGTATGCCGGCCTATATGCGGCTATCTGACCTAAACAAGCTGCTTGGCGATGCCCCTTCGTTCGATCTTGCTTATCTGCAAGTTGACCGCGCACGCTTGGGCGAGTTTCACCGCGCGCTGCGCGAGGTGCCACTGGTCGCAGGCATCGCGGATCGCCACAACGCCATTAGCATGTTTGAACAAACGATTCAGGAAACCGTTTATATCTTCATCGCGTTTTACTCCGGGTTCGCGCTTCTGCTCAGCTTTGGTGTCTCCTACAACAGTGGACGTATCGCACTATCGGAGAATGGCCGAGATCTGGCGACGCTGCGCGTGCTCGGTTTCACACGGAGTGAGACCGGCTATGTGAGTTTCGCCGAGACAGCATTTCTGGCACTCGCGGCCATACCAATAGGCTTCGGGCTCGGTTGGGGATTGTCGTCATTGGTTGGGCGGGCATTTGAGACCGAACTGTTTCGGCTGCCACCGGTAATCACCACCGCGGTACTGGGTTGGTCGGCAGTCGTTGCCATTGCCGCAACGATCGGGGCATTGGCGCTCATCGTATCGCGTGTGGCCCGATTGGATCTAATTAGCGTACTGAAGACTCGGGAGTAGCATTATGAACGCCGCGAAGAAGAGACTCATGCTATGGCTGCTTATCGCAGGCGTAATGCTTGTGGCATTGGCTTTGGCGTTTCGCCCGACCGTGGTGATGACCGACATTGCGACAGCCGTGCGTGGCGAACTATTGGTCAGCGTTGATGAGGAAGGCGAAACCCGAATGCGCGATGTGTTCGTCGTATCCGCACCGGTGGCCGGGCTCGCACAGCGTATCGTCTGGAGAGTCGGTGACAGTGTCACGGCAAACACCTCGGTGATTACCGAAATCGAACCAAGCGATGCAGATTTTCTAAACCCGCGTAGCCAGGCGCAGGCGGAGGCGACGCTCCAGGCCTCCCGCGCAAGCTATGAGCTGGCCGTTGCAGAGGTCGAGAGGGCCGAGGCTGAGCTGTCCTTCGCTCGCGAGGAAGTATTACGCGCCCGTGCGCTGATCGTCGATGGCGCCATTGCGACACGCGTGTTGGACGACGCTGAGCGCACTTTTGCTACAGCACAGGCAACACTCAAGACGCAACAGGCTGCCCTGCAGGTACAGCGCTTTGAGTTGGAGCGCGCCAAAGCAGCGCTAATCTCACCAAGCGGTGATGCACCCGATGGCGAGGCTTGCATGTGCATTCCCGTGAGCGCGCCAGTTTCCGGGCCAGTCTTGCGCGTCTTGCATGAGAGTGCCGGTATCGTTAGCGCGGGCGAACCACTGGTCGAGATCGGTGACCCCGGTTCGCTGGAGATCGTCGTTGACTTACTCTCAACTGATGCCGTCCGCGTGCGTCCCGGGCAACGCGTGATCATCGATGATTGGGGCGGGCCGATACCGTTGGCCGGTATCGTGCAACGGGTGGAGCCTTATGGCTACACACGCGTCTCATCGCTTGGCATTGAGGAACAGCGAGTTAATGTGGTCGTTGACTTCAGTCAGGCCGTCGATGTTGAGGCACGGCTCGGTCATGGATACCGTATCGTCGCCCGTATTGTGCTCAGCGAGCAGACAGATGTCCTGACGGTGCCATTGACAGCGCTCTTTCGTGACAACCAGCAATGGGTAATCTTCGCAATCGAAAACGGTCGCGCTCGCCAACGCTCAATCACCGTTGGCGCACAAAACAGCTTCCGCGCGGTTGTTACCGAAGGGCTCAGCGAAGGCGAGCAATTTGTCGTTTATCCCAGCGAACGAATCGAGGATGGCGTTCGCATAGCTGCACGTCCGTGAGGCCCGCGACGCGGGTCGCCACAATCGTATGTACCTGGCGTCGGCTATCGCTGATTGTCGTCCATGCAAACGCTACGCGACTAAATATAAAGAAAACGAAACATTTTCTTTAGCTCCTGCTCGCCAACCGGCTCTTGCTGCGTCGAAATACGCACGACATTGCTCGCAGCATTCCAACTGAAACGCACCGGTTTCTCGTTCCGAAGCATATCGATGAGCGACGCTAACTGCCGGATATGCATCTCGATGGCGATATGCCCTTCCGGCTCCTGCTCCGGCGACGCTAGCGCTTGCGCATCCGGCACAAATGCAACGATAGCCAGCAATTGTTTGTCTTTGCCATAAAGATAAAGCAGTGCGTTGTCATTGATTCGACCGTCGGTAAACTGATTGTGTAGTTCGTATTGATACTTTGCAATGGTGTGGTTTTCTGAGGCCATTTTGACTCCCGTACTGGTGTTGCGTCGCTTTTCGTTGCCGGCGCGCTCATTGACATCCTTAACGAGCGACCCCGTCCCGACACTCGGCGTAGCCTTCGTTCCAGGCAGGTCCGCCTTCTCGCAGTCACCGAGCCGACCTGTCTTCTGTGGTTCGCGAGTCGTGCATGTCCCTGACGATTCGCAATCGGACGACTTGGGCCGCCACAATTGTCATGGCAAAGGCGACCATGCGCGATACGGGATTGCCGAAGCATGAGCTGGCTACCGCTCGCCCAGCTTCAGTAAAGACCTACTCCGTCAGAGCGTACCGTCTCCGAGACGACCCATGTCGTGGCACTCGAAAAGTCGATCGACCAGATCAGTAACAGACTTCACATCTGGTTGAGCAAGGCACTGGGCGAGGAACACTGGCCACTTGCTGATACACGGTGAACGTATCGCGATGAGCGGTGATGGCTTGCCATGATTAGCGTCTCGTCCGCCGACACGTGATGCCCTGGCGTTGGACAGCTGTCTGCGTCATGCGCGTGCAGAAGGTTATGCGTTCACTCGCGAACGGCTAGCGGTTGAAAGATTGTGTCATGCGCCAACATAGCTTTCGGCAAGCGTCGTCACCTGAGTCTCAGTTAAGCCAAGCTCCTGCAGCGCCAGCAGCAGCGACGAGTTTGAGACCAGAAACTCGCGATTCACATTAAGCAGCGTCGATATCTCCTCGCGCCGGATTTCATTGGATCGGATATCGGCATAGATATTGTCGTGGATTTGATCGTGTACGGACTGCACCAGGCGATTCGCTTCGGCGAAGTCGTGCACGACCGGCGCCGAATCGGCACTACCAATCTCGTTGATAAAACCGTAACACTCCTCGAGCGCTGTCCTGAATCGCGCATGGTACTTCACTAGCTTCGGATCAATAGACTGCGCCAGCTCGTCTAGATTATGACGCACATCGCTCAGCGACTTGGCGGCATGAACCGCATGCCTTGCGGCAGAAAGCAATTGGTTAAGCCGGGTTGTTACGGCTCGCTCGATCGGCTGGCTTTGGATCTGGGCGACGAACTCCAGTATTTCCCCCTCAAGCTCTTTGTTCTTACGATACATCTGTCCATACTCAAATGCTCCCGCCCAGTAGGACGACGCCGAAGTCACGCCCTCTTGCGAACCCGGAATATCCAACGGCGGCGAAAACACATGGCGATTCTGATCGATAACGCGCTGTACAAGATACGACACTTCGCCCTCCACGGCTGCCAGACCCGCCTCCGTGATCGAGGCGACTGTCTGACTGACAAAGCGACTCTCAAGGTGCGGCTCAACAACGAAACGGTGACGTAGAAACCCGGCTAACGGGCGAATCAACGGCAAGAACAACAGCACGCCAACCAAGTTGAACAATGAGTGAAATGCCACGAGGCTATAGAGCGGATCGGTCAGGCCAATCAATGAGACGAGGGCGAGCAACGGCACAAGAAACCAAAAAGCCAGTACTGCCGTTGTCAGGTTAAAAATGAAATGCGCGGCTGCTGCGCGCCGCTTAATCGCGGGCCCCACGATACCGCCGATGAGTACAGTACTGGTTGTACCAAGGTCGGCGCCAATTGCCACCGCAGCTGCGGCGGGTAAATCGATAATCCCGGCGTTCAGCGCTGTGAGCGCAATCAGCATCGTTGCGGAGCTCGATTGGACGACAGCCGCAAACAGGATACCGAATAGGAGATATTGGACGGGTGCAAGCGATGATAGCGCGCCCAAGTCGATCACCGCACTCAGGCCGTCAACGCTGGTCTTCATAACGTCCAGGCCCAGTACCAATAGCCCGACTGCTGTCATTAGTCGACCAGCCTCCTTCACTCGACCGGAACAAAGAATGAACACGAGCGCGCCGATTCCTATGACCGGATAGGCAAAACCAAAGACATCAAACTTAAAACCGACAGTCGCGACCAACCAGCCCGTGATAGTCGTGCCAAAATTGGCGCCGAAGATCACTCCAAGTGCACTCTCCAGTGTCAGTACGCCGGCGCCCGTGAACGCCAGCACCATGAGACCGACCAACGAGCTACTCTGCACCAGCGCTGTGGCCAGTGCTCCGACCATCGACGACTGAATCGCACTGCCCGCTCGGCGCTGGAGAAAGCTGCGCAACTTGGTTGCCGATGTCGCGCGCAGCGCCGCTTCAAGTTGCGACATCGCAAACAGGAACAGGCCCAACCCGCCAAGAAACGCCGCACTATCGAATTGCCTGAGTAAATCCATATCACCTAGTTGGGGCAGATCTGACCGCGTGCGCCACTCTGTTCAATGACTATAGCCTCCATATCGCTTTGCGCGTACCCCTTGCGGGTTCGCCTGCGACATAGGTGTGGAATACGAAGGAGAATAACTCGATGCTGGCATCGAATGCTCCGGCAATCTGTGACGCACGATCGAGTGGCGCAGGTTCTTCAACATCCTTATCGATGATGACCAAGGCACAACTCTTTTGTTCTCTCACTCTGGGCTCCAATGCGCTATCACAGCCAGGCTACGACAATCATCACCGTCGGAACATACGAGGTACCACCTATAGAGTTCACGTACCTCGGCCAATGAATCGCGCCCTCCTCAATGCCCACTTGCGCACAACGACTCCGCTGCACACGGAACTGGCGTTAGCCGATTCTGCTCCCCTGGTTCGTCAATGAGATCGACAGTCGTGCAGAATTGTCGCTGCTTACAGTCGTCGTGCGAAACTAATGGCGAGTTGGTTCTCGATGCAGCGGCGGAGTGGTCTTACATGATATGACTTGGAGTATGTCCTTATGGAGTACCGGCGTTTAACGAATCGGCTACGGTATTCGACTGCTCCCGCGCTTCCAGCCAACCAACGCAGCTATTGCACCGATAACCAGCCCCATCGCCGCCAAATTCGTAGTCGGCCAGCTAGCAGCATCGATAAACAATCCTCGCCAAATCTGGACATCATCAAATAACTCCAGCGCGATACTCTGGGCGAGCATTGCGCCGATTACGAACAGGTACGGCTTGCCGTACTTCGGTTGTTTAGCAAATAGAACGAGCGCCAACACAATCGCAATCAATTGTGCGAGATGAAACGCGGAATAAATACTTCGTACATCCTCAATGCTGCGGACCAATAGGCCCGGCACGCCATTGAGGATTCGACCAAGTACGGATTCAGAGAACAGAAACAGTGTCACCAACATCCACCTGGCGTGCATCTGTACATGACGCCTGTCTCTCAGAGCGGCGTAGTACATATACGCGGTCGCGACTACGGAAATCAGTGTGATGGCGCCGATACCTGGGCCAAAAACAGTTGCAAAAGGATCGCCATCGACGATGCGTTGCGACTCGCTTTGAAAGACAAGAAAGAACCCGCAGAGATAAACCGGAAACAACAAGACGCTCGCGAAACCGACGCGTCTGTGCAGCTGTCGCATACCACGCTGTATCGATGCGCTTTGCGCGGCCACCAGAAGTATCCAAAGCGTTGCCGCCAGTGCATGTAGGTGTTTGGCGGGCGGCTCTTCGGTAAGCGCGCCAAGGTAGCCAGAGAACCCCAGCATCGAGGCTGGAATCAATAACAGTACGTACCAATGGGCGAACCGATACGGCATACAAGCACCTCCCGCAGGTTAGCGTTGGACTAGCGACATCCCAATGATGAAAAAGGGCGACGCCCCGCTCAAAGCATGCCAACACCCTCGCGCTGCCGTTGGTAGCGAGAATATCTCATTAGCATTAACGCCCTATTGCACGATTCAGGACCAGAGGTGACTGTCCTTCTCGATCACCTGAGCGGGCGTGCCGACTATTAACGGATCTGGTCCATGCACCAGATTTGTATCCTTATCGGGGTAGTCCAGGCCGGAAAGAAAATGCTGCATGCAGTTGAGCCGCGCACGCTTCTTATCGTCCGACTTGATGATCGTCCACGGCGCATCCGCCGTATCTGTGTAAGAGAACATGGCTTCTTTTGCGTCGGTGTAGTCGCTCCATTTATCTTGCGACACACGGTCAACCGGGCTTAGCTTCCACTGCTTCAATGGGTCGTGTTCGCGCTGTGCAAAGCGTTGCTCTTGTTCCTTCTGTGTTACAGAGA
>JBCCCC010000028.1:0-25917 GCA_039033695.1 Pseudomonadota bacterium
AATGGGTGCAGACCAGCAGTCCTTCTTTATCCGCAATGGCCGCTATGCGACGAGCATCGCCGAACTTCGGCAGAACGACACATCAACGCTAGTACCAAACGGCGATTACCGGTGGCAAGTGGTCAGCACGAGTCCGGACGGTTTTGTGCTTCGTGCGACACGCGCGGCCAATGACAATGAGGCGCAACGCTGCCGTTGGTTTGAACTGGATCACACCCAGGCCAGGCGCTCCGGGCCAGAGGGCATAGATGAGTGCTGGATGCGCTGATGACAGTGCGGGTGTTAGTCTTTTTCTGGCTCGGCTTCTGCGCGCGGCGATGGCTTTTGCTCGCGACCACTGCCGAAGAAACTGTCGACGATGAGCAAGAACGCGCCGACGCTAATCGCCATGTCGGCCACATTGAATGTCGGAAAATAAGACTCTTCCCAATGCACCTGGATGAAGTCGACCACATAATGATGGGTCACACGATCAATCACATTGCCGATCGCGCCGCCCAGCACCAGCGCTAGGGCAATTGCCAGCCAAAGATGGCCTCGCGCTGGTAGTCGTCGCAACCAAACCAGGATCACACCACTCACCACGACAGCCAGCCCAACAAACAACCAACGTTGCCAGCCGTCTTGATCGGCCAAGAAGCTGAACGCGGCGCCCGTATTATGCAACCGTGTGATATTCAATACGGCATTGATGCGAATGGTCTCGTACAGCTCGAAGTTTTGCAGGATCAGCCACTTCGTCAGCTGGTCGATTGCAATGATCGCTGCCGACAACCACAACCATTGACTGGCTGTGCCCGTCGTTGGATTGGCGTCTTTTTGTTGATTAGCGTCTGTCATCGCGCAAGTCTATCAGCAGCAGCGGTGGCCGTGCTATCGGGCGGCAAGGATCGCGCGAGCATCACTCGCATCTTGGTGCATCTGTTCGGTCAGCGTATCAAGGGAGTCAAACCGCGCCTCATCACGAATCTTCGCGACGAGTTCTACGTGTAAACGCCGGCCATACAAGTCTCCGGAAAAGTCGAAGACGTGTACTTCGAGTAGTACGCCAACGCCATTCACCGTCGGCCGTGTCCCAATGCTTGCCACGGCCGGCATAATGGTGTCGCCGATACCCTGTACTCGCACGGCAAAAATCCCCGATACCGGGCTCGTTCGCCGATGCAAGCGAATGTTGGCGGTGGGGTAACCCAACGTTCGTCCCAGTTGCTGTCCAAAGATCACCTTGCCGCTCAGGCTGTACGCACGGCCTAGAGCGCGCTCCGCAGCCGCCATATCGCCACGCGCCAAGGCTTCGCGCACACCGGTGCTGCTGACCCGCGCGCCGTCCACGACAACGCTACCAACCTGCTCGACCGCGAAACCATGTTGGTCGCCAGCGCTAATGAGGTCGCTGGCACTGCCGCTGGCGCGTGCGCCGAAGCGAAAATCATCGCCAATGACAAGGTGTCGCACGCCAAGCGTCGTAACCAGTAACTCGTCGATGAATCGGTCCACCGGAATCGCTGCCATGTCGGCATTGAATCGCGGGCAAAAAAACCCATCCATACCGAAGTCTTCCAATAACCTCACACGCTCGCGAAAGCGGGTTAGCCGAGCGGGCGCGCGATCGCCGCCAAAAAACTCTTTCGGCAGTGGCTCAAAGCTCATGACCACCGCAGGCAGCGCTCGCTTGTCTGCCTCTTCACGAACTCGCCCCAATAGTGCCTGATGACCCAGATGCAACCCGTCGTAGCCGCCAACGGTGACGACCGCGCCTGCCGGCACCAGAAACTCACGCATTGACTGCGAATAGCGATAACAGTGCATCAGTAGTCAGTCCACTCGTTGATGTGAGAGCCGCAAATGCGCGGGGCGCAACCCTAGTAGGGCCAATGTCAGGAAATAGGTCGCAGCGCCACCAATCACGATCACAGCAAGTCGACCGACACGCGTCATGATATCGGCCGCCAGCCACCAGGATAAGTCCGGCGTCAGCGTGGTGAGCAGATACGCCATGGCGATACAGGAAATCAGGACGCGCAGAGCGAACACGAGCCAACCGGGTGCCGCAGTGACCACGCCGTCGCGCCGCAGCCCCCAATACAAGAGCCCGGCATTCACGAACGCTGATACTGTCGTCGCCAGCGCCAGACCAGCATGTGTCGCGGCAATATTCAGCTGCATCAGAATCCACACGAAACACAGGTTCAAGACCAGATTGACGCCTAGTGCGATCAAACCAACTTTCACGGGTGTGCGCGTATCCTGGCGAGAGAAGTAGCCGGGCGCGAGAATCTTGATGCCGATAAACGCCAGCAAGCCTCCCGAGAATGCCCATAAACTGGCACGCGCCATCAGCACGTCGAGCTCGCTAAACGCACCGCCGTAAAACATCGTGGCAATGAGTGGGCCGGCCAGCAATGCGAGCGAAACGCTGGCCGGCAACGCGATCAGCAGCACCAGGCGCATACCCCAATCGAGTGTTGCCGAGAACGCATTGGCCTGACTGCCGGCAAAACTGCGCGACAAGCTCGGCAAGATCACCGTGGCCAGCGCAATACCGAAGACTCCCAATGGAAACTCCATCAGGCGATCTGAGAAATACAACCAGGACGGCGCGCCTTCGCCCAGTAGCGACGCCAGAATGTTGTCGATTACCAGGTTGATCTGCACAACAGAAGACCCAAAAATCGCAGGCAACATCAAACGACGAATCTTGCGTACGCCTGGGTGATCGCTGTTCCAGCGCGGCCGCGGCAGCATCTTGATGCGCGCGAGGAACGGCAGCTGAAATCCGAGTTGCAAGATGCCCGCCAGCAGCACCGCCATTGCCAATGCCAGCGTCGGACGCTCGAGCAGTGGCGAAACAAACAACGCGAAACCGATGAGACACAGATTAAGAATAACCGGCGTGAACGCTGGTACGGCGAAACGCCCATAGGTGTTTAACAAACCCGCTGCCAGCGCCGTTAGCGAGATAAACAAGATGTAGGGAAAGGTAAACCTGAGCATCAGCGTAGTCAGGTCAAATGTCTTCTCGTCGGCCAAGAAGCCCGGCGCAAACCCCGCCACAAGCAACGGCGCGGCTATCACACCAATCAGTGTGACGACAAACAACACAAGACCGAGTGTGCCGGCGACGGCGTCAGTCAGTTCACGAACTGCACGCGAATCTTGCTTTTCGCGCACCTCATTGAGGACGGGCACGAAGGCCTGGGCGAATGCACCTTCGGCGAAGAATCGCCGCAACATATTGGGAATGCGATTGGCGATGATGAAGGCATCCATCATCCAGTCGGCCCCGAACACCCGCGTAAAGACCATATCCCGCGCAAGCCCGAGCACACGCGACACCATCGTCATGGCGCTGACGACGCCAGTCGAGCGCAAAAGCCGGCCGGCTGTTGCGCTATCGGCTTTCCGTGACGTGTTTGCGCGATTGGTGATGGATTTAGCCCTTATGATGCGACGATCTGGCAGCTGTGGCGCCTGGATGTCGCAAGTGTACCGGATCGCACGCTGAAACCCATGCCCTGTGTATCATCGGCACTAGTCGCCTACCTGACCCACTGGCAGCGGGTATCGGGTCGCCGGGCGCATCCTAATCGTTGACTTGGCGCTGGTGGGCACCGATAATAGCCGGCTGAGTGGACCTTGCTCATGAAAAGCGCCAATCGCGATCCGGCCTGCGGGTCAGTCATCAGAAGATCAGTGATTGGTGGCGATTACCGTTGAGACTTGGCGCGCGGCAATAACAATGAATGCGACTGCGCATCGGTCGACTTTGCGGTCGCATGAGCAACAGACAAACGGCTAACACAAAGACTGGCGTGTCGCCTTATGGACGCACAGTCCAATGAGACTATCGGAGTAATACGCAGTGGCAAACATCAAATCTGCAAAGAAGCGCGCACGCACTTCTGAGAAGCGTCGGCTGGCTAATATGGCTCAACGCTCGCGCCTTCGGACGTTTATCAAGAACGTCATCGCCAACGTTGAGAAAGGCGACAAGGAAGCGGCGATCGAGAGCTACAAAGCCGCTGTGCCTGTCATCGACAACATGTCTGGCAAAGGCATCGTTCACAAGAACAAAGCTGCACGCCACAAGAGCCGTCTGAATGCGATGATCAAGGGCATGTCTGCCTGAACATCTCGCGTCAGCGACCACCAAAAAGCCGGTATCAGCCGGCTTTTTTGTATCCCGCAACTGACTTGTAGGCGATAGCGACCTACGATTCGTCTGGCGCAGTAAGTCCCGCCTCCTCGCGCGTCTCGGGCAGCACTTCGACCGGACCCTCGTCGACATCGTCAGAAGGCTGCTCGTGCAACCACGCCATAATGGCACCGGCCAGCGCATCGACACCCTGACTGGTCGCGGCGCTAACCTCAAACACCGGGCCTTGCCATGCCAACTCGGCCAGCAATGTCTCGCGCGCCTCGGACAGCGCCTGCGAATCCAGCAGATCGCATTTATTAAGCACCAACCAGCGATCACGTTGCGCCAGCGCTTCATCAAACTTTTGCAGCTCGGCAGCGATACCGCTAATCGCATCGGCTGGCGTCTCGCTACCCTCGGGTGGCGCGATATCGACCAGGTGCAACAATAGTCGCGTGCGCTGGACGTGTTTAAGAAATCGAATACCCAGACCTGCCCCGTCGGCGGCGCCCGGAATCAGGCCAGGAATATCGGCCATGACGAAACTCTCGCCCACGCCAACCGATACCACACCGAGATTGGGGTGCAGTGTGGTGAACGGATAGTCTGCAACTTTCGGCCGCGCCGCACTCATCGCCCGGATCAATGTTGACTTGCCCGCATTCGGCATACCCAGCAGGCCAACGTCAGCCAATAGTTTTAGCTCCAGCGCAAGATGTCGTGACTCGCCATCGGTACCAGGGGTGGTTTTGCGCGGAGTACGATTTACACTGCTCTTGAAGCGCGCATTGCCAAGGCCGCCCTGGCCGCCCGCCGCCACGCGTAACTGCTGATCATGCTGCTTCAAGTCGCCGATGAGCTCACGCGTGTCGACATCTACAATCATGGTGCCAACCGGCACGGTAACTATAAGATCCTTGCCAGAAGCCCCTGTGCGATTGCGACCTGCGCCCGGCTCGCCGTTGTCGGCTTTGAACTTGCGGCGCATCCGAAAGTCGACCAGCGTATTGATGGACTTGTCCGCCTGCAGGATAACGTCTCCGCCGCGGCCACCGTCACCGCCGTCTGGGCCACCGCGCGGAATGTACTTTTCCCGCCTGAAACTAAGTGCGCCGGCGCCGCCGCTGCCCGCGGCGACACGCATGGTTGCTTCGTCTACGAATTTCATCGCTTCGTTTCCGGCCGACACGTCATGGCTCTAGCCTAACGCCGGCGTGTCTGAGACACAAAAAACCCCGCGGCTAGGCGGGGCTTGATGCGCAAACCGGCGCCATGTGGCGCCAGCCATACTGTTAGTTCGTGACGACGTCGATATGTTTGCGTTTCTTCGGTCCGCGCGTCTGGAACACCACTTTGCCATCTGCTTTCGCGAACAGCGTGTAATCACGGCCCATGCCGACGTTGACGCCCGGGTGAAAGTGCGAGCCGCGCTGACGTACCAGGATGTTACCTGCAATCACGTCCTCACCGCCGTAACGCTTAACGCCCAATCGTTTGGATTCTGAATCGCGACCGTTCTTGGTACTGCCGCCTGCTTTCTTATGTGCCATGTTGAATTACCTCAACTCAAATCTGATTCTGCGCCGGATTATTCTTCTTCACCGCTCTTGTCCGCAGCTGCCTTCTTGGCACGCGGTGCACCGGTAATGCCGGTGACTTCAACTTCTGTGTACCACTGGCGATGGCCCTTGGTACGCATATAGTTCTGGCGGCGTTTGAACTTGATCACTGTGACTTTTTTGCCTTTGGCTGTGTCGAGAACTTTAGCCTTGACCTTGCTGCCTTTGACCGTTGGCGACCCAACCTTGATGTTGGCACCATCGCCAACCAGTAGCACCTGATCGAACTCGACCGCTGCGCCCTCTGCCGCATCCAGTTTTTCAACTTTCAGCCGGGTACCCTTACTAGCTCGGTATTGTTTACCGCCACTACGAAAAACCGCGTACATGTTTGTGCTCCGCAAAACCTGTCAGGCCCGTACGAGCGTCGTGCGACCCGCGCGCGACGACCAGGGCACTGTTGAGGCTGCCGCTGGCGATCTTTGGACCAGGTGTTATCGCAAACCGTGGGCTACCAGTGCCCTGTTCAGGCGATGGCCGACTTACGGACTTGCGCAAAAGACCGCGAATTGTAAGACCAACAGGCGGTTAGGTCAATGCAAAAACCCGCTTTTTGAGGTTATAGCTGGCCAAAGCATCAAATCTGCAAAAAAACACCGCCATCAGTGGCTATATGTCGCCAAAAGGTAGCAATTCAGGCATCATTTGCGGATGCAACCAGCGACAAAATCATACCCCGTCAGCTCGCTCGAGGATATTCGCGAGTTGTGCGAGAGAGAGCTCCTCGAACTTGACCGAATGATCGAAATCAGCCTGCGTAGCGATGTCGCGTTGGTCTCGCAGGTATCGAAGTACATCGTTAGCAGCGGTGGCAAGCGGTTGCGCCCGCTGATCGTAATTCTTGCCGCGCGCGCCCTGGCGCCTGCGCACGAGAATACAGAACAGGCCATCCGCAGCGCCGCCATTATCGAGTTCATTCATACGGCAACGCTGCTGCATGATGATGTCGTGGACAGCTCGGACCGCCGCCGCGGCCGACAGACTGCCAACGCCGTGTTTGGCAACCAGGCAAGCGTTTTGGTCGGGGATTTTCTCTATTCACGCGCGTTTCAAATGATGGTGCAAATCGACGACATGCGCGTCATGCGCCTGCTCGCCGACGCCACCAATACGATCGCTGCCGGTGAGGTCATGCAGCTCATGAATATTCATGAGCCTGATACGACTGAAGAACAATACCGGCAGGTCATCTATCGCAAGACAGCGCGTTTGTTTGAAGCAGGCGCTCAGATTGCCGGGCTGATCACGGGTCAGTCAGATGTCGTGCTCGACGCGCTTGGTGAGTACGGCCGCGAACTCGGCATGGCGTTTCAGTTAATTGACGATGCGCTGGATTACAGCGCCAGCGCAGACGAGCTTGGCAAGAACCTTGGCGATGACCTCGCCGAGGGCAAACCCACATTACCCCTGATCGTCGCCATGCGTCATGGTGACGAGGCGCAGCAAGCCTTATTGCGCTCAGCGATCAGCGACGGCGGGCTCGAGCATCTGAACGACATCAGCAAAGCCATTGAATCCACTGGCGCGCTTGAGTACACTCGCGCCCGCGCTGAGGAGGCCTCGGATGCTGCGATCGCCGCGATTTCCGGATTGCCGGCATCCGCTTATAAAGAGGCGCTCGTTGCGATTGCATCGTTCGCAGTCGCACGTAAATTCTGACCACACAGTTAGTCGTATCCCGAACGACGAAAGACTGGCGAACAATAGATCGAGCACGGGGTGTAGCTCAGCCTGGTAGAGCACTGTCTTCGGGAGGCAGGGGCCGGAGGTTCAAATCCTCTCACCCCGACCAATTCGTCATAGTTTGGCGCGGCGGCGTATCGATTGGCTATTGCCGTGGCAGACTGTTTGGGCGCTACCGAATGCTTCTAAGGTCGATTATCTGCTGAGCGCACTTCGGTGCCGATATGAGTCTCCAGAAACGCCAACATTTCGCTATAGAACATGATGCGGTTGTCTAAGTCGTAAAAGCCATGACCTTCGCCCTTGACGAGCATCTTCTGATAGGGAATATCGGCCCTGTCGAGTGCCTTGGTTAGCTCGTGGTAATTGTCCACATGCGCTTGGCGGTCTAACGAGCCGTGCACCACGTACAGCGGTGTCTTGATTTTGCTGACGAAGTTGGTTGGGGAGCGAGCGTACAGATCATCTTCGTCTGTACCAAGAGCCGCATCCAGGTAGGCCGGCCCCCAGGCAAGCAGCTCGGGGACGTTGCCCCGCTCCTTCATCAATTGTAGATCGTAGACACCAACGAATGCGAAGGCGCAATCGTAGAGGTCTGGCTCGCGGGTAATACCGGACAGCACCGCATAGCCACCGTAGCTCGCGCCGTAGATACAGATTTGACCGCGCTGTGCGAGTCCCTCATCGATGGCCCAAAGCGTCGCATCGGTGACATCGTCCTGCATCGCCGTGCCCCACTTGCGGTAACCGGCTTCCTCGAACGCCTGGCCACGTCCACCGGAACCGCGGTAGTTCAGCTGCAGGACGCGATAGCCGCGATTCGCGAGCAGTTGCGCCTCGCTATCGTAGCGCCAGGAATCGCGTGGCCCGTGGGGTCCGCCATGGACGACAACGACAAACGGCGCGACCGCCGAATCATTGCCTTGCGGATGAGTCAGGTATCCCTGCAGCTGCAGACCATCTCGGGCCTCGATCCAAAATGCTTCTCGTGGTGCCATTTGCTTAGCGTCAATCCCCGGATACGACGACACCAGTGGGACGACTGTGTTGTTTCCTTTATCGAAAAGGAAGTAATCGACGGGACGACGATCACTGACTCTGGCGATGACAACGCGTTGGCCGTCATCGCTCTCCGACGTCATGCGTATTTGATCGCCGCCGAACGCTTTGGCGATGCCGCTGTACATTTGCGCTGCCGGGTGTTCGGGATCGATGAACCGAGTTTCCGGATAATCAGGTAAGAATTCCGCCCCGATGACGTCGTTAGTACCGGGTTCGCGCAACACACGATTGACCTCGGCAACATCGTGCGTGACCAACGGCTCGTAGTCGCCGCTGACCGGGTCGAGCTTGAATAATCCCAATGCGCCGGGTCCGCGGGAGTTAATGATCAGGTGTTGATCATCCTGCGCAAAGCCAACCGGGCTCATGTCGCCGGGGAAAGGATTTTCAAAAATGCGCCATTTCTTCTCACCCGACGGACGATAAGCAAAGCTCTGCCTGAAATCATCGGCCATGCCGAAAGCGAAGCGAGCCTCGCCGTTGGAGTCGGCGATAAGGCCACCGCGCTTTAGCGGACTGATAGTCTGGATCTTCCGCGAGCCACCATAGATATTAACGATTTCGGCGTAGGGATTACTGCGATCGCTAGTGTAGCCGGACACGAGGATGTGATTGGGCCTGTCCGGAAGCCGGCTGATCACCTGTGCATAGCGCCCTACAAAGCTGCCCGCGGTAACGCCATAGATCTGTTCGGTGCGGCTACCATCGGCGTTCGCAGCAAACATACGCCCCGTCGTCCGCGGAGCCAACAATGCCCCGAACTGCCGCGACGTTTGAAACACGAAGCGTTCGTTGTTGGCCCAGAAGAGACCTGAGACCCCTTCGCCCTTGGGTAACTCAAGCCTGGCGACAGGCTTGATCCGCTGGTCCGCGGTAATAGCAAGAATAGCTATGATCGTATCGCCGGCGACGGGAATAGTCACCGCGAGCTGCTGCCCGTCGGGCGACAGCTGCACGCTATTGTAGGCGGGTAGTTTTACGAATTCTTCGACGCTGATTTCGGATGCGGAGACAATGCTCGCGAGTATCGCGCCAGCTGCCAGGGCCACGTAGCGGAGGTGTTTCATTCAAGGCCTCATGAAGTCAATGCCAAAAGCGCCATTATGCCGCCAAAATCTGCAGATGCCGACCATTAACTTGCTGGCCCCGAACAAAGCTCATCGCATGTGCTGCGACATGCCCAGCCGTCACCCTGCCCAAAGAACCTGCCGATGAGGATTATGTTAGATGGAATGACCCCGTCGACCAAGCTGCGGACACGCTGACGGTCACAGCGTAAGAGGCCTCATTGCGTTGCCACCACACTGCGCAGTGCCTGCGATAATTCCTGCTGTCCAAACGGCTTGCTGAGCACGATAACACCATCCTCGGTATCAACACTGTCATTGAAGCCGGACATCAACAGCACTGGCAGTTGGGGACGATGCTCGCGCACCCACGAGTACAACGCAAACCCGTCCATCTTGCCAGGCATCCGAATGTCGGAAAGGACAACATCGAAATCGTCGTGAATCGCGATGTGCTCTAGCGCCTCGTCACCCGTTGAAAAATGCCGCACCTCCGCGCCCAGGTGCTCGATCATGGCGACCAGGGTACGCGCGAGGATCGCGTTGTCTTCGGCGAGCAGCAACCGGATACCGTCGAGCCCGGCAGACGGTTTTTCAGAGGATTCCTGCATCTGTGATGACTCTGCCGTAATCGGGAAAGCCATCATGATACTGGTACCGGCTCCCGGTGCACTACGGATATGCATGTCGCCTTGCGACTGGCGCACAAAACCATACACTGAGCTGAGGCCGAGGCCAGTGCCCGCATGCTCGTCTTTGGTGGTAAAAAATGGCTCACAGGCGCGCTCACGTTCGGCCTCGGTCATACCGATCCCATCGTCGCTCACAGTAATGATCAAATACTCGCCTGCCGACAGATCGCGCCAGAGCTCATCGTCGGCGCCCAATGATTCGCGTGTCGCCAGAAGCCGCACCTCACCACCATTTGGCATCGCATCGCTGGCATTAGTGAGCAAATTGAGGATCGCAGTGGTCAGCTGACTGGGATCGAGCTTGACACACGCATCGTCTGATTCGTCGCGCACTTGCAGTGCAACTTGTTCACCTACCGCGGCATGCAGCAAGGTGCGGGTTGATGCGAGAAACTCGCTGAAGCCCAACGGCACCGTCTCGAGCCGCTGCCGGCGCGCGTACGACAATAACTGGCGGATGATGGCCTTGGCATGCTCTAGCGCCTGGTTCGAGCTTTGCAACATGGTTTCTGTGATTTCACCAGTCGACTCTTTGCGCACGTGCTCGTTCGCGATACTGATCACTTGCAACAGGTTATTGAAGTCATGCGCGACATTGCCGGTCAAACGACCAATCGCCTCAACCTGCGCTTTGCTGGCAAGCTCGCGCTCGAGCGCGGTTTGTTCACGCATTTGACTGTGAAGCGCCTCAGATTTTTCGGCAACCAGCTGGCTGAGCTGCTCGTTGAGTGCTGCCTCCTGAAGGCGCAAACGACGTTCGAAGCGGCGCTGTGTCCACGCATAGACGGTCATTGCAACGCCAGTCGCAACCAGGAAGAACAGCGCCAACATCAAATTTCGCACGCGCGTGTTCGCGTCGGCCCGCGCCTCCAATACACTGGCCCGCGCAGTACTCGCGGCTGTTTGAGCCGCCAACAGAGCACGACTCTGCTCGATGCGCTCGATCTCTGCCTGCTGGCGCTGCGCCGTCATACGCGCATCGAAATAGCGAGTGTTTTGCTGGATCGTCGTCGCCTCACGGGCGGCGCTGGCAGCCAGGTATTGCTCGAATGCCTGGCGAAAATCGGTTTGCCCGTCCATGCCGAGCTCGGCAACCAGGCGTGTCGCGCTGGCTTGCTCATTACGAATCGGCGTGTCGAGCGGGGCCGTGTCGACGATATCGAGCTCCTCCAGCGCATTCTCGAACTCGCCGTTTGCCACATAAGCCTTTGCAAGAATGATGCGGGCATCAATCGTCTCGACCGGCATCTCGCTAAGCAGCGCGGCGGCTTGCTGGGCGGCTTGCAGAGCGCGTTGCGGCTGGCCGTTGGCCAGAAGTGCCTGGGCGAGAAACTCGTAGGCATTGCCGTAGTTGATTGAACCCACCTGCTCAACACTTGAGCTGGCAACGAATGCGGAGAGCTCGTCGACAGCTTGCGCAGCATTGCCGCGTAGCGCCTTCAACTGCATGTCATGCAAGCGCATGGAAACAATCACGTACCCAACCTCAATGCCGGCAATAGCCGGCTCGAGGCGCGTAAGCCACGCATCGGCAGCGCCGTACAGTCGCTGCTCAATGAGTGCGACGACGAGGTTGTTACCCATGCCGACGATCAACGGTTGGTCGTTGGCATCGAGGCTCTCCTGAACGATATCTTGCATCTCTTCGATGGCAGTCATGACCTTGCCCGCCTCGAACAGAACCGTTGCATAGTTAGCACGCACGCGCCGCATCGCCGAGGGGTCAATATCGCTGTTATCGCCCGACAGCAGGTCTGCGTATTCGGCCAGGCTTTCTTCCCGCTTGCCGTTCAGCATCATCAAACTTGCCAGATATGAGCGCATACGCATGTAGATGCTGGCGTCCGCCTGGCGCACGTCATCGGTGACACAGGGCGCCAGGTTATCCAGTGCATACGCCTGGTCACCGCTGATGTAGCTCGCCATGCTAATCGCAAGGCAGGTCTTCGCGAGCAAGACCGTATCTTGCGAGCCTGTTTCTCTCAGTGACTGCAATACCTGCAGCGCTTCACGCAACTGCCCTGCCGGCTGGTCGCCAGCGCTAGTCAGAATCGCATCGATGATGTCGACAGGCGCGCGAGCGGGGTGTTGCGTGTCGCCTTCGTTGGCGCCTGCGGGTAGCAGGGTCACAACGCTCGCGAGCAGCACGGCGAAGGCGCCGGTGCGGGCACAGCCGCGGGTGCAGCTAGATAGGCCTCGAAGGGCCTTGCGGAGGGAACCAATCAAGAGTTGCAGCTGACCACGTGACTCACTGGGGGAGACGTGAGTCTACGCAGCCAGCTGCGTTTTTTCCAGACGGCTATCAGAAGCGCACGCTTAGCGTGCCGGTCACCGTCAAGGGGTTGCCGTAGAATGCGGAAACATTGTTTTCCAGACCCAGGGTCGGGAAGTTATACGCCGCCACCTTGTACTCCTCGTCCGTCAGATTTCTGCCGTGAATACCCGCTTGAATGCTCGCATCGTCGGACGTCCATACCAGGCTGACATCAACCAGCGTAAACGACTCCTGATCGACCAATGGCACGGGGATCTCAAACTGGCTCGTGTCGTCGCGATACGATGCAGAACCGATGAGCGCCAGACCGCCGCCGATGCCGCGGATCTCGAGCGGCCACTCCTGACGCAACGAAATGCTGTACATCAGGTCCGGTGTGTTCTGGAAGACCCGCTCAGACGACACATCGACTCCATCAACGATCCATTCCTTGAATTCCGGATCGATATAACCCAGGGAGAAGTTGCCGCTGAATGAGTCAGTAAACTGCGCTGCCGCCTCAATTTCGATGCCGGAAATCTCGGCCTTGGCCGCATTCGTGGTCGTGCCCGCGAAGCTGTCATCGACACCGTCGTTGTTCGTATCAATACCAATCGAGCCCGGTACCTGGACATTCTCGTAGTCCGAGAAGAACACCGCGATGTTCGTGCTCAACCGATTATCCAGCCACAATGACTTGGCACCAAACTCTATCGAGTCGACCGTTTCCGGTTCAAAGCCCTGGTCCACGCCGGGCACATTGTAGGCGCCGCGCGGATCAAAACCGCCGCCCTTGAAGCCCTGGCTAAATGAAGCGTAGAGGTTGTGCTCATCGCTCGGCGCATAACTGAGGCTGATCCGCGGATTGAAGTCCTCATCGGTGCGGCTACCGGTAAACGTCGGCACGAGCCCTGGCGCCGGCACGGTTAGGGAGACCGCGGCATCGTTGCCAAAGTACGGCGAGCCCAGGCCCAGGAATAACTCGCGCGTAATAGTCACACTGCGCTCGTCGCTGGAGAATCGACCGCCAACCGAGAGTGTCCACTCATCATTGATCGCATAGCTGACATCGGCGAACGCAGCCCAGGTGTCGGTATCAACGTCACCAAGCGTGAATGACGTGACTCCAAGGTTGCCCAACACAACATCAAACGCGTTGAACGCCGTCGCCTGCAGGTAGTAAACACCAAACACGCCCGACCAACGATCGTTTGTGTAGTTCAGCTGGAACTCCTGGCTGAATTGATCATTCTCGTAGATTACCGGCGCATCGAAATCATTGCTGGCCAGGCTATCGAAATCGATCAGCGTCTCCGTATCATCCTCGCGGTATGCGGTCACGGACTTGAATGCAAACTGATCATTGATATCCCAGTCGATGGTCAGGCCGAAGCCACCTTGCGTCACCTCGTTGCGAAGACCCGCGTTTGATGACGCAATCAACTCGACACCCGCGCGGGTATCGAACACATCGTCGAGCACAGGTGCGTCACTGATGCTGGCATCGACCAGGCGATGGCCGGACTTGGGGTTCGAGTCATCATCGCTATAGTCAGCCGCGAAACGCACGAAGACGGAATCGCTCGGCTCCCACTCGGCACTAAACCGCGCTGCTACGATTGCCTTGTCGTAGTGCTCATCATTGGTGGTTAGATTGGTGCCAAAGCCATCGCGATTGAAGGATGCAATCGTACCGCCAATGCGGAATGTGTCACTGAGCGGCATGCTGCCGGTGAGGACACCATCGAGCTGGTTATAGCTGCCAACATTAACGCGAATATTGCCTTCCGGCTGATCGCTCAGCCGCTTGGTCACATACTTGACCGCGCCGCCGATGGTATTGCGACCATACAGCGTGCCTTGGGGGCCGCGCAGTACCTCGATGCGCTCAACATCGTAGACATCGAATACTGTGCCTTGCGGGCGGGCGAGATAGACATCATCCAGGTAAAGACCAACGCCGCCCTCGAAACCGGCGACCGGGTCCTGTTGACCGACTCCGCGAATGAACGCCGTCAATGTCGTACTAGTTGCCCTGGAGACTTCGAGCGTGAGGTTCGGCGTGGACTGCGCCAGCGCAACAATATCCTGGACGCCGAGCTCTTCGAGCTGTGCACCGCTGAACGCGGAAACCGCAACCGGAACTTGTTGCAGAGACTCTTCTCTGCGACGTGCAGTGACCACGATTTCTTCCAGCGCAACGGCGTCCTGTCCCTGTGCCAGCACCGGCGTCGGTGACATCAGCGCGGTCAAACCGACGCACGTTGGCAACATCAAAGCGAAAGAGCGATGGATTAATCGCATATCAAGCCCCCCTTTAATTGGCTGTCGCAATACGCCGATTTCAACGTACGCTGAATTAATGTTATTTCAACGTTGGTTGAAAAACAAGCGGAAACGACGGTACCGTCCGCAAGAACGGCTGAGAAGGCTTCAGTTAGCGGGTTTCGGTTGGCAGAGAGACTTGAAGCCGGCGGCCAGAAAGACCGGCATACGCTGCATGATGCTGTCCATATCAGCCGAACTGCAGCGACCTTCAGACAGGTTATCGAGGCGTCCGGTTTCGGCGAAGGTGAGGGTCAGCGCGCCAGAAAGGAAGTGATAGCACCAGAAAATCTCTTCCTCGCCGCAATCTGGCAGAGCTTTGCGCAACGCTTCGATAAAGCGATTGACCAAGGGGTCAAAGTAACGGGTCATGAGCTCGCCACCCCACTCCGGCGAGTTATTGACCTGCGCGATCAACGCGAAGTAGTGTTGCCAGGCTTCGTGCTCGCGGCCGAGCAGCTCCAGCAAGGGGTTAGTGAATGCCGCAATAATCTCTTCAACCGACGGTGGCTCATCGGGATGCCGATCCTCGACCTCGCGCAACGCGTCTAGGCGGATCTTGTTTAAATGCTCAGCTCTGCGCAGCAGGACAGCATCAAACAAATCGCGCTTGGAATCAAAGTGATAGTAGGCAAGTGCCACATCAGCGTTAGCTTTTTTCATGATCTGGCGCACCGTGACGCTCGCAAAACCCTCGCCGGCGAATAGTTCCTCCGCCGCGTCGAGGATGCGCTCTTTTGTTGGATGGGCTCTGGATGCCATGAAGCGGGTTCCGAAATCATGAGTCACTGCCTAGTCTAGCAGGCAACCTTGTCTTTCAACCAACGTTGAAATAGTATTCAACGGTCGTTGAAATGTGTCGGGGGCGCAAGATGACATGGTTTGACCCGCAGCCATTGTTGCTGCCTGAAGTAATCACCAACAACGGCCGTTGGCTGGCCGACAAGCCAGCGCTGATCTGCGACGGCACGACACTGAACTGGCGCGACTTCGCTGCTGCAACCAACCGTGTCGCGAGTGCGCTGCGCCATGGCGGCCTGGGTACCGGGGACCGTGTTGCGGTTGTGATGGACAACAGCAGCGAGATGGCCATTGCACTGTTCGGCATCATTCGCGCGGGCGCAGTTGCCGTACCCTTAAATGTGTCGATCAGCGACGAAGCCATTGCCAATATGGTCAACGATAGCGATGCACGCGCGATCTTCGCGTCTTCGGCGCATCGCCAACGCATTGACGGATTGCGCGACGATCTGCCAAGCACGATCGGCGAGCGCTACGTGTTGGTTGGCCAGCAGCAACCTGATTGGCTCGCGTTTGACGATTGGCAGTCCGCGGCTAGCAGTGAGCCGACCGACATCAAAATCACCGCCGATGATGAGTGCAACATCATTTACAGCTCCGGTACCACGGGCATGCCCAAAGGCATTGTGCATGATCATCGCGCGCGCGCTGCATGGGCTTACGACATGGCCGTTGGCCTGCGTTATCATAGTGGCGCGCGCACTCTATGCTCGCTTGGGCTGTACTCAAATATCAGCTGGGTTGCCATGCTGGCAACCATACTTGCCGGCGGCACACTGATCATCATGCGACGCTTTGACGCCAAGGCGTGTCTCGAACTGATGCAGGCGCAACGTGTTTCGCACACGACGATGGTGCCAGTGCAATTGCAACGCATGCTCGCATTGGATGACTTCGACACCTACGACCTGTCTTCACTGCGCAGCCTGATGTGCTGCGGCTCGCCGTTGCCGCCGATACACAAACGCCGCATTGTCGCCGGACTTGGTAATGCATTCATGGAACTCTACGGGCTCACCGAGGGGCTGGTGACGATTCTCTCACCGGAGGACATGCACCGAAAAACTGAATCAGTCGGTCTACCTTGCCCCGGCCAGGACATTCGAATTCTGGATAACAACGACAATCTTTGTGCCAATGGACAACCTGGTGAGATTGTCGGTCGCGGCCCGTTGATGATGGCCGGCTATCACAATAGACCGGACGAAAATGCGGCCAGCACCTGGATTGACGAGGCTGGCAACAAATGGCTTCGCACAGGCGATATTGGCAAACTCGACGACGATGGATTCTTGTACCTTGTCGATCGCAAGAAGGACATGATTATCTCCGGTGGCCAAAATATTTTTCCGGCAGACATCGAGGCACATATCGTCGAACATGATGACGTCGCTGAAGTTGCGGTCATCGGCGTGCCCAGCGAGCGCTGGGGTGAGACACCGGTTGCGATTGTCGTGCAGAAAAACGCTATTGAGGCCGACGCGTTGCAAGCATGGATCAATGCAAGGGTCGGCAAACAGCAGCGCGTTGCCGCAGTACGGTTCATTGATGAGTTGCCGCGCAACCCCAACGGCAAAGTGCTCAAGCGCGAGTTACGATTGAACTTCGGCGACCTTCAACTATAGCGGGGCAGCGGATTGCACTATCTCAGTCATGACGGCCTGCAGCTTTACTACCGCATCGAGTCGTGCGATTCCGCGCTCGCACCCGTCATTTGCCTGCCCGGGTTGACGCGCAACGGTCGCGACTTTGAAGACCTGGCAGCACATCTTGCGCACAAGCGATCAGTGATCTTGCCAGATCTTCGAGGCCGCGGTTTCTCGGACTACGATCCGCATTGGCGCAACTATCACCCGCAGACTTACGTCAACGATGTCTGGTCACTACTGGACAAGCTCCAGATTGATCAGGTGGTTGTGGTAGGTACGTCATTGGGCGGACTCATAGCGATGATCATGGCTGGCGAGAGACCCCAGCGACTCGCTGGTGTGGTCCTGAATGACGTCGGACCGGATATCGACCCCGTCGGGCTGGATCGCATCAAGCGCCAGGTCGGCAAACTCAGCCCGGTAAGAAACTGGACAGAGGCCGCCGAACAGGCGCGCATGGTCTATGGTCATGGGCTGCCGGAAATCACCGATAACAGCACGTGGCTGCGGCTGGCGCGCCGCGGTTATCGCGAGAACGCGGACGGTATACCGGTTCTGGATTCGGACCCGAATATCGGGCGCGCGCTTGCGGAGGTGGGTGCTGTCGCGGTTGATCAGTGGCACGCTTATGACGCCCTTCGGTCCATACCTACATTGCTGATACGCGGTGCGCGGTCGGATATTCTGGCGCCAGCAACTGTGGACAAAATGCGAGCGCGCAAGCGCGATCTTGCGGTCGCAGAAATTCCGAATCGTGGCCATGTCCCGCTGCTGGACGAACCTGAAAGCCTCACCGCCATCGATCAATTCCTGGAGAACCTGTCATGAACGCCAATCGGCTCCTCTTGCTCATCATGAGTGTGCTCATTGCTGGTTGCGGTAGTAAAGACGGCGATACGTCTTCTGCCAGTGACCCAAACATGCCGATCATCGTGCCTGAGTCGATCACCGTGTCCGGCATTTCGTCGGGTGCGTATATGGCGGGACAGCTGCATGTCGCACACAGTAGCATCGTCAATGGCGCCGGTATGATCGCCGGCGGGCCATATGATTGCGCGCAAAACACGATGCAGCGCGCCATAGGCCCGTGTATTAATGGCGATGGTCTGACAATCGACACAGCGCTAGGCAGCGCACGCGCGGCGGCAGCGGATCAAGCGATAGACTCGCTGGACAATCTACGCGACGACCCGGTATGGCTGTTCCACGGGAGCAACGATTCGGTCGTCGCCCGCGATATTGTCGACGCGAGTGGGCGGTTCTATGACTCGCTAGGTACCACCAAAATCGCCCGCGTGTTTGACGTGCCAGCCACGCACGGCATTCCCACCCTGTCCAACGGCAGCGCTTGCGACACGTTTGCAGCGCCCTACCTGCAAGCCTGTGATTATGATGCCGCGGGCCAGTTGTTGGAGCATCTGCTGGGCCCGCTGCAGCCGCGTCAAACTGCCAGCGGCACTTTGCGCCGTGTCGATCAGAGCGACTTCAAGGACGCCGAGTTTCTCGATGAGGGCTTTGTTTACGTACCCGACCAATGCACGCGCAAGCGCTGCAAGTTGCATGTTGTGTTTCATGGTTGTCAGCAGTCCGCAGAATTTGTCGGCGCCGCAATCGCTGAAGGCGCAGGCTACAACGAATGGGCCGATGGCAATGACCTGGTCATCCTCTACCCTCAAGTGGCTGCGAGTCGGCTTGTGCCGCTGAACCCGTTGGGATGCTGGGACTGGTGGGGCTACACCGGCGATGACTACGCACGACAATCCGGCGCACAAATCCGTGCCATCAAGACGATGATCGACAGACTGGCAGGCCCCCTAAAGTGACGATGGCCTGGGCACTGTTTGCCATCTATCTCGCTGGCACGGCATGGCTGGGCTGGCTGGGGCATAAACGCACGAAAGGTTTCGGTAGCTTTGCCATCGGTACCGGAGACCTGCATCCGATTGTCGTGGGTATCACGTTGGCCGCGAGCACGGCATCGGCGGCCACGTTCATCATTAACCCCGGTTTCGTTTTTGTCGACGGCTTGGGCGCCTGGTTTCACATGGTGATCGGACTCGGCATTGGCTTTTGCACCATGCTGTATTTCCTGTCATTCCGATTTCGTCGGATTGGTGCTCAGAATGGTGCGTTGACAATTCCCGACTGGATTGGAAAACGCTATGGTTCGCGCGCGTTCGCGTTGTATTTCTCGGTGTTGACGCTATTGTCATTCGCGTTTGTGGTGCTGCTCGTTGGTGGCATTTCGATTGTCATGCAACCACTGCTTGGCGTCAGCAACCAGACAGCGCTCATCATCACGCTGACATTCGTGACGGGTTACGTGTTCATCGGCGGCACCTATGCGCACGTGCTGACCAACATGCTACAGGGCAGCCTGATGATCGGTGTAACGCTGCTCGTGATCGCATCGATGGTCTACGTTGGCTGGCAACAACCTGGATCGGTTATTGATCGCATTACCGAGGCTGACGCCGGCCTGCTATCGCTCATCAACCCGAATGCGACACTATTCAACGACGTGTTTTCGAGCTACATCGCCGGCTTCATTATTGGCGCCGTTGTTGTCTGCCAGCCGCATATCCTGACTAAGGCGCTGTACGTGAAGAGCGACCGCGAGGTGCGCCAGTACCTCATCGTGTTTACGGTCGTGTTCTTTTTGTTCTTGTTACTGGTCACCGTTGGCTTCTTTGCGCACCTGGTTGTGCCGGAACAGGCTTTGCTTGACCCGGCCAGCGGGCAGTTTCGCCAGGACCTGGTGATGACCGCCTATCTGCAGGCACTGTTCCCGGAATGGGTGTTCACGATTATCGCGGTCGTACTGCTTGCGGCTGCCATGTCGACACTCGACGGATTACTGGTATCGCTCGCCACCATAACCGCGAACGATCTTGTCCTAAATCTGTTGCCTGGCGACCTGCAAAAACAGCTATCGCCGGAAGCGAAAATGCGCCTCGCCATGCGCGCAAGCCATGTGGTCCTGGTGCTGATTGCGGTCGCGGCTTACTTCATCAACGTCAATCCACCGCGCTTGTTGGGCGTGTTCGGCCAGGTCGGCGTCTATGGACTAGCCGTGGCTGCAACACCGCCGCTGCTCGCCGGCGTTCTGTCGCGCCAACTGCCGCTGACACTTATTTGGAGCGCATCTGCCATCGCGTTGGTCGCGCACTTCACGTTGTTCTTCTACGGGCCGACGCTGTTACCGCACAGCAATTTTTCGTTTGCGAATCCCGGCGTGACCGCAGCACTGGCGTTCCTGCTAAGCAGCTCACTGATACTTGGATACATCGCCTTGCATACCGCCCGTGCGCGCGCTTAGTGATACCGACAGAGTTTGCTAACCTTGCTGTTTTCGGCAACAGGAAGGCAGCACGATGGGCACCAAGACCACGCTGATCGACTACGAACATGACGGTCATGCATTGCAGGCCGAAATGGCCTGGGACGACAGTCTTGACACGCCGCGACCTGGCGTCCTGATTAGCCCGAACTGGGCCGGGCGCTCGCCGCAGGATGGTGAAATCGCCAAACGATTGGCGGGCGCCGGGTACGTGGGTTTTGCGCTGGACATGTATGGCAAAGGCGTGCTCGGCACGAGTCGCGAAGAGAATGCGGCCAACATGCAGCCGTTGATTGATGACCGCGCCAAACTGCAAGCGCGTGTAACCCGCGCGTTAGACGTACTCTGCGAGCAGCCGCAGGTCGATGCATCCAAGACGGCGATTTTTGGCTACTGTTTTGGCGGGCTGTGTGCGCTCGACTTGGCTCGTAGCGGTGCAGACATTCTGGGCGCCGTCAGTTTCCACGGCTTGTTCTCGGCGCCGGACAATATCCCAACACCAAGTATTAAAGCCAAGCTACTGCTGTTGCACGGGTGGGATGACCCGATGGCGACGCCTTCGGACGTATTGGCGATCAGCCAGGAACTCACGGATGCCAACGCCGACTGGCAGTTGCACGCCTACGGCAACACGATGCATGCGTTTACGGCTCCCGGTGCCAACGACCCGGCGAATGGTACTGTCTACGACGCCGTTGCCGACCGTCGCTCCTGGCGAGCTGCCTCGAACTTTCTCGACGAGTTATTCCTCGATCTGACGTGAGTCTAGACTAGGCGGATCGGGCAGCTCGAATCCATCTGACTGATCCGGCTGCCACGCGAACATGATCGAGCGCTCGGCAACGGGCACGTCCACTGGCGGTGGGCCGGCATCCAGTCGCGCGGCAACGGCGCGTGCGAACTCGTTGGCTCTGCGCTGGCTTTGTCGGGCTTCTGCCGCTGCACGCAGCGCTTCGGCTTGCGCCTCGTCTTGCGCCGCCCGCTCGATCCGCGCTTTGCATTCAGCCGGCGAATCACCGCGCTCGACACAGCGCTTGCGGTCTCTCGACTCTTCGAAGCCATGCACGATCGTCTCCGCAAGGAAGAAACCGATCTGTGTAGCAGGATGTGGCGCGTCCTCGCCTGGCCCGCTGCTGGCACATCCGGACATCAACCCTGCCGCAGCAATAACCGCCACCGTGAAGTTTAGTCGACCGCGCACCTGATGAATCATCCGCAACACTCCGCAATGCCTGCCTACAGGCTGCCAGAGCCCGTCGCCGCAGACAAGTGTACAACACGCGAAGCGGGGCTATGCCGCCTCGCGCTTCTCCTTGGCAATGGATCCGGTTAGCGCTTGCCAAACGGCCATTGGCGTGACCGGCATGTCGATATGCTCAATGCCGAACTCACTCAATGCATCAACCACTGCGTTCACCAGCGCGGGCGGTGCGCCAATCGTCCCGGCCTCTCCCGCGCCTTTTACACCTAAAGGATTGCGTGGCGATGGCACCGGTGTCATGGCGTAATCGAGGTCCGGCATATCGGCAGCAAACGGCATCGCGTAATCGAGGAATGATGCGCTGAGCAACTGCCCGGACTCAGGCTCATACACGGCCCGCTCCATCATCGCCTGACCGAGACCTTGCGCAACACCGCCCATGATCTGACCTTGCAACAACAGCGGATTAATCACGTTGCCGACATCGTCCTGAACCGTGTAACGGACGATCTCGACCGTGCCGGTCAGGCTATCAACTTCGACCTCGCACACATGGCAACCATTCGGGAACGTACCGGCCTCTGGTGTGAAGCTCTCGCTGGACGCCAGGCCCTTCTGCACGCCGTCAGGTAATGCGTCGCGCGCATGACTCTCACGGGCAACATCTGCAATAGATACCTGCTGCCCGCTCACGCGAGAGACGTAACAACCATCTACGGCTTCGACTTGATCCAGTGGCTCGGACAGCATTGCCGCTGCCAGCATACGGCCTTGTTCAAGCATTGCACCAGCCGTGGTCGACAGAGACGAGCCACCGATCGCCATTGACCGTGAGCCGCCCGTGCCTTCGCCGGTTGGAATGATTCGCGTATCGCCCTGCTTCACATCGATCAAATCCAGTGCAATACCGAGCTTACCCGAGATGATCTGGGCGTAACTTGTCTCGTGACCCTGCCCGGTCGACTGTGTCCCGACGCGCGCGGTCAGCCTTCCCTCAGGCGTCACTTCAAGGTGTGTTCGTTCGCCGCCGTACGCCGAACAAATCTCAACATAATAGGCAAGGCCAATGCCTGCCAGCTTACCGCGCCGCTCGGCGTCATCTTTGCGCGCCGGAAAGCCGCGCCAGTCAGCTCGCTCAAGACATTGGTCCATCAGTGTGACGTAATCTCCGGAGTCGTACACCTGCCCCGTTGGCACACGATACGGAAACGCATCTTTCGGGATGAAGTTGCGCCGTCTGATCGCATCAGGCAACAGCTTGAGCTCGCGAGCCGCCTTATCAACCAACCGCTCGATCAGGTACAACGCTTCGGGCCGGCCAGCGCCGCGATAGGCATCGACCGGGACCGTATTGGTCATCACCAACTGCACGCTCGTGTAGCAGCTGGCAATGCGATAACAACCTGTTGTCATATACGCGCCGAGCCACGCGATCAACGCACCAGCCTGCGACTGGTACGCCCCCACATTCGAGTTGATGTGTACGCGCATGGCGAGAAAATCGCCGCGCTCAGTTACCGCGAGCTCCGCATGCGTCAAATGATCACGGCCGTGCAAGTCGGACAGAAAACTCTCACCGCGTTCGGCAACCCATTTGACCGGGCGCCCCAGTGTGGCGGTCGCATGCAGTACGTTAATCGTCTCGCATTGCAGGAACATCTTCAGCCCGAAGCCACCACCAACATCAGGACAAATGACATGAAGCTTGTCTGCCTCCACCGGCAGACTCTGCGTGATGCGGTCACGCAGCGAATGCACTCCCTGGCAACCTTGATACAACGTGTATTCGCCCGTGTCGGTATCAAAACTTGCCGCGCAACCGCGTGGTTCCATCGCGCTCGGTGCCAGGCGGTTGTTGACGATATCGAGCTGAATGATCTGATCCGCATCCGCAAACGCCTTGTTGGTCGCGTCCTCATCGCCTTGTTCGAGAACGCCCAGCACGTTGCCAGGCGCATCCTCATGCACGAGGCTCGCATCCGCTGCAAGCGCAGCGGCAATATCGCTGGCCGGCACGGATTCGTCGACGTCGAACATCACGAGCTCTAACGCATCGCGCGCCGCGGCTTTGCTTTCGGCGACCACGGCTGCCACGGGCTCGCCGACGTAGCGCACAAACGTCTTCGCAAGCACCGGTTGCGCGATCGAGGCGCGCCCCGGATGCTTCTTGCTCGCGGGCACTGGCGATGCCGGCAGATCCTTGACGCCCGCGGCAGCCAGATCGGCAGCCGTATAGATCGCCAAAACACCACTCACGTCACGGGCATCGGTCAGATCAAGCTCAGTAATTCGACCCGAAGCGTACGGCGAGCGAAAGAACATCATCACCGCGCAGGCTGGGAGATCAATATCATCCAGATAACACCCTTCCCCGCGAACAAGCCGTTCGTCCTCGCTGCGAACCACCGATGCGCCTGTGCTGACCTTGGTCATGATGCATTACTCCTGACGTGTATTCGCCCGCGTTCGGTTATCCGACCGGGTTGTTTCGTTGGTGTGCCTGGAAGGCCGCAACCGTGCGCTCCGCGGCCACCGGCGCCTCAAATTCGGCGATGTGACATAGCGCATCGCCCTCGTGGGCCAGCGGTAACTGAGCAGACCCGATAACAATACCATGATGTGGTGAACTGACATCGTAGAGGTTGTTGCCAAACGGGTCAGACAAGGTGGCAACCACTTCATCTTTTTTGACTCGCGCGCCCAACTTGGCCCGATAGACCACGATGCCGCTCTGCGGTGCGCGCACCCAAGCGCTGTCACGAGCGATAACGGGGTCGCCGAAGGGCGCGGGCGGCTTGCCAGGCAACATGCCAATCTTACGCATAACGCGCAACACGCCGCGCACGCCGGCGCGGATGGACATCTCATCGAAGCGCAGCGCCTCACCAGCCTCATAGACCAGCAGGGGCATGTCGCGACTGATCGCGAAACTGCGCAGCGAGCCCTCACGCTGACTGGCATCGACGATCACCGGCGCTGCGAACGCATCGGCCAGCTCGCGAGTGACCGGGTTGTTCAGTTGGGCGCGGATTTGTGGCAGGTTGGCCCGATGTACTGCAGCGGTATGCAGGTCGATACCAAAATCAGCCTGACGCACGATCTGCTCACAAAAAATATATGCAAGCCGACTGGCCGCAGACCCGCGCTGACTGCCAGGGAACGAGCGATTCAGATCGCGCCTGTCCGGGAGGTAGCGCGATAGATTCAGGAAACCAAGAACGTTCACGATGGGAATCGCAATCAGCGTGCCGCGCAGTCGACTCAGCGATTTCGAAGCCAGCAATCGACGGACGATCTCAACACCGTTGATTTCGTCGCCATGAATCGCCGCACAGACAAATAGCGTCGGGCCATCAAGTCGACCGTTGATCACCTCGACCGGCATGCTCATGCCGGTATGCGTATACAAATCAGTGACGGGCAACTCAACCGAACGCCGTTGACCGGGCTGTATTTCGGCATCACCCAGCGTAACGACGCGAGTGTTGCGCTTGCGCTTGTCAGCCACTGCCTTTGGTTCTCGTGCGACCGTGCCGGGCGTTCTTCTCGATAAACTCGATAATCATGCCGGCGATATCCTTGTCGGTTGCCGCCTCGATACCTTCCAGCCCCGGTGACGAGTTGACCTCCATGACGACCGGACCATGGTTGGCACGCAGGATATCAACGCCGGCGACATTCAAGCCCATGATCTTGGCTGCGCGCACGACCGTCGACCGTTCCTCGGGTGTGATGCGCACCAGCTTTGCTGTTCCGCCGCGGTGCAGGTTTGACCGAAATTCACCCTCCTTGGCCTGTCGTTTCATGGCTGCAACGACTTTGCCGCCAACCACGAAGCAGCGAATATCCGCGCCGCCGGCTTCCTTGATAAATTCCTGCACAAGTATGTTCGCATTGATGCCACGAAACGCCTCAATAACACTGGACGCGGCCTTGGTCGTCTCGGCAAGTACCACACCGACGCCCTGCGTGCCTTCGAGCAGCTTGATCACCACGGGTGCCCCGCCGGTCATTTGCAGCAAGTCGCCGGTATCATCAGGAGAGTGCGCGAAACCTGTGACCGGCATACCAATACCCCGCCGCGAC
>JBCCCC010000029.1:0-25760 GCA_039033695.1 Pseudomonadota bacterium
CGGTGCGCTGCAGCCGCTGGCAGGTATTATCGCCAAGGCGTGGACGATCCGACCTGCACTGGCCATGCTGGCCACATTGGTGGTCGGGGCGGTCCTCAGCGCCTTCCTGAACAACACACCCATTGTGGTGTTGCTGCTGCCAATCCTCGTTGGTGTTTCGATGCGCGCTAAGCTGCCAGTCTCCGGCATCCTGATGCCGATGGGTTTGTCGACCATTATCGGTGGTATGGCGACGACGATCGGTACCTCAACCAATCTGCTCGTGGTTGGCTTGGCTGTCGACCTTGGGCTTGAGTCGTTTGGCTTGTTTGATTTTACGTTGCCGGTCGCCATTGTTGGCGGCGTTGGTATCTTGTTTTTGTGGCTGGTCGCGCCGCGACTGATTCCGCAGCGCGATCCGCCATTGTCTGATACCTCACCGCGCGTGTTCTCCGCCCAACTCAATATCATTAACGGCAGTTTCCCGGTGGGGCGCTCATTGTCCGAGGTGCGAGCCAAGACTGGTGGGCGTATCCGGATCGACAAGATTCAGCGCGGCGAGTCATTGTTTCTCGCCAAGTTGCCGTCATTGACGCTGCAGGCCGGCGATCGTCTGTACGTCAAAGACACAGCTGAGCAACTCAAGGACTATGAGAGAGAGCTGGGCACGCAGTTGTTTAGCGGCGATGGCGAGTCACTGGGCGATAAGGATGAGATGCCTCTGGGCGCGCCGGGCCAACAGTTGGCTGAAGTCGTTGTTACGCGCGGTTCGCTGCTGCACAGACGGTCTCTGGATGCCGTCGGATTCCCATCGACCTTTGGTATGTTGCCGCTGGCACTGCACCGTGCGCGCGTACCGAGCTCCCGGGTTACTCAGGATATTGGTTCAATCCGGTTGCGAGCCGGTGACGTACTGCTGGTGCAAGGTTCAGCAAAGTCCATCGATGCGCTCAAAGAGAACGGCACCATGCTGGTGCTCGACGGTACGACTGAGCTGCCGCATACGCATCGCGCGAAGCGGGCGTTGAGCATCATGGGGTTTGTGATCGCGACCGCCGCGTTCGGCATCTTGCCGATCTCGGTTAGTGCGCTGATTGGTGTTGGGCTCATGCTCTGGACGCATTGTCTGACGTGGGAGAACGTGGTGGATGCGCTCAGCGTGCCGGTCATCATGATTATCGTGGCTAGTCTTGCATTGGGTAACGCATTGATGATCACTGGCACGGCGGACTATCTGGCGACGCTGTTTGTCTCGATGACCGCAACACTGCCGATACCCGTAATCCTGAGCGGCTTCATGCTGATCATGTCGGTGTTGACCAATATTGTGTCTAACAATGCTGCGGCGGTGATCGGTACACCGATTGCGATCAGCGTTGCAACACAGCTGGGTGTCGATCCACGACCATTCGTGTTGGCCGTACTTTTCGGCGCAAACATGAGCTACGCGACGCCCATTGGCTACCAAACCAATCTGCTGGTGCTTAGCGCTGGCGGCTATCGGTTCTCCGATTTCATGCGGGTGGGTATCCCACTCACGATCATCATGTGGATGGGCTTCTCGATCGTCTTGCCCATGCTGTACGGTTTGTAACAATCATCAGCTCTGGTGGCCGCGCCACTGGTTGTGCCAGCCTGCGACGCGCATGGGTACAACACTGAGACACGCGCACTCGAGCGGTCAGCACTTGACGGCTACGACTGGCATGGTGATACTCACCGCATGAACTTAATGGTCATGGCAAAAGGACACGTTATTGCGTGGTGGTGGCGCTCCCGGTAACCGGAGAGGGCTTTGCGCTGATTGACCAGAATGACTGCGAACCCGTCTCCGCATATGCGAAGGCGGGTTTTTTTGTGCCAGGTGAGGCGAAGACACGAACGATATAGCCGCGCAATCGGCCGGCGAGATAGATAAAACTGATGCAAGCACCTTTTGACATATTGGCCGATCTGGACACGCCCGTGTCCGTGTATCTCAAGCTCGCAGACCTTGCGCCGCGCTATCTGCTGGAGAGCGTGGAGCAGGGCCAGCGGCTGGCGCGTTATTCGTTCCTGGGCTTTGGCAACGCGCTGGACGTGCGTCTGGATGCCGAGGGTTTCTTCGTTGACGCCAAAGCGCAGCCGGTTCCCGAGGATCAGGCGCAATTTCTTGACGCATTGCGCGACGTACTTGCCGCAGCCCCGCGACCGCAACCGGAGATTGACAGTTTGCCTTTCACAGGCGGCCTTGTTGGCGTTTCCGGGTACGATGTCGTGCGCCGCTTTGAGCATCTACCTGACGGCCCGCAACGGCCAGCCCGGATCCCGGAAGCCGCTTATATGGCCACCGAGTCGTTACTCGTGTTCGATCATCTGACCCGGCGTGTCGCGCTATTGCACACCGGGGACGAAGAATCGCGAGCGTCGCTGCGCGAAGACATCATCGCGCGGCTGCGGGGCGGCATTCCGAATCCGGAGGTGGCCCCTACCGACATTGGTGAGGCCTCGGCCAGCATGAGCGAGGCAGCGTTTTGCGAGAAAGTCGCTGCTGCCCGCGAGCATATCGCGGATGGCAATATCTACCAGATCGTACTATCGGTATGTTTTGAAGGTCAGACTGACGTCGCGCCGTTTGACGTCTATCGAGCGCTCCGGCTGTTGAACCCGTCGCCGTACATGTTCTTTTGCGATTTCGGTGACTTGCAGGTTGCCGGCTCGTCACCGGAAGCACTGGTCCGGTTGTCAGGTCGCGAAGCATCTTTGCGCCCGATTGCTGGCACCTTGCCGCGCGGCGCCGACGAAGCGCAGGATCAGGCGAATAGCACGACGTTGCTGGCGGATCCCAAGGAGCGTGCCGAGCATGTCATGCTGGTCGATCTGGCACGCAACGACCTGGGTCGCGTCGCCAGCGCCGGCAGCGTCAAGGTCGAGCCCTATATGTCGATCGAACGCTATAGCCATGTGATGCATATCGTGAGTGGTGTGCAAGGTGAGCTCGATGAGGATCGCGACGCGTTCGACCTGTTTGCCGCCGCATTTCCTGCCGGAACCCTGGTCGGCGCGCCCAAAGTCCGCGCGATGCAGCTGATTGACCAGTTCGAACCGGTTGGTCGCGGTCTGTATGCAGGCACTGTTGGCTATTTTGGTAACGGCGGCGATATGGATCAGGCAATCACGATCCGCACCTTGGTCTTTCGCGATGGCAAATACAGTTTCCAGGCTGGCGCCGGCATTGTTGCTGATTCCAAACCAGAGAAAGAGTACGCCGAAGTGCTGGCCAAGAGTGCAATCCTGCGGCGTGCGCTGCAGCTGGCTGGAGAAGGCTTATGAATCAGTCGCCGGCCTTCGCCAATGCCCGTGTGTTGATGATCGATAACTACGATTCATTTACCTACAACCTCGTGCAGGCGTTCGCTGCGCTTGGCGCCGAGATGCATGTTTATCGCAACGACAAGCTTGCCATTGCCGATGCCCTAGCGCTCGAGCCGACGCATGTCGTGATTTCCCCCGGTCCTGGTCGGCCCGAAGACGCCGGTCTGTCATTAGCAATGATCGATGCCTTCGCTGGTAACGTGCCGTTGCTGGGCGTATGCCTTGGACACCAGAGCATCGTGCAGCATTTTGGTGGGCAGATTGTGCGGGAGCAGCGCCTGATGCATGGCAAGACATCCGATATCGAGCACGATGGCATGGGCGTGTTTTCTGGATTGTCGCAGCCACTGCAGGTTGGTCGCTACCATTCTTTGGCGGCCGAGGCAGAATCTCTGCCGGACTGTCTTGCCGTGACCGCGCGAACGTCGCGTGGTGAGATCATGGCTGTGCGCCACGCCACATTGTCGGTCGAAGGCGTGCAGTTTCATCCAGAGAGCGTGTTGACGCCTGAGGGCGATGCGTTGATGGCAAATTTCTTGCGCGAGGGAGTGCCGGTATGACGAGCCCAATGTTCAAGACTGAGCTGGAAGCACTGCTGGCGGGCAATGACCTAGCCGAGGCGCAGGCAGAGGCGCTGATGCGTGCAATGGCCGACGACAGTATTGCCCCGGCCATGGCTGGCGCAATGCTCGCGGCGTTGCGTGCCAAGGGCGAGACTGCGGACGAGATTCGCGGTTTCGCACGGGTGATGCGCGAGCTCGCGTTGCGGCCGGACATCGACGCTGAGCTGCCGACCGTGGATACCGTGGGCACGGGCGGCGACGGGTCCGGTAGTTTCAATTTGTCGACCGGTACGGGACTGCTTGCCGCCGCCGCAGGTGCGATGGTTGTCAAACACGGCAATCGATCCGTCTCTAGCAAATCGGGTAGTGCCGATGTGCTGGAGTCTCTTGGGCTACCGATCGCAATGGATGCTGCGCGGGCCGGCCGCTGTCTGGCGCAGACGGGCTTCACGTTTTTGTTTGCGCCCACTTATCACCCGGCCATGAAGGCGGTTGTGCCAATCCGCCAGGCGATGGGCGTACGCACTGTTTTCAATGTACTGGGGCCGCTCACTAACCCCGCCGCCACGCCATTTCAGGTGATCGGCGCGTTCCGGGCGGATGTTGCGCAGCTGATGGCCGAGGCGCTCGCCGGTTTGCCCATTCAGCGTGCTTTTGTCGTGCACGGCGACAACGGCTGGGACGAGGCGACACCGATCTGCCCGTTTGCACTTCATGATGTGCGGCCGGGCAGTGTGCAGAGCGTCACGCGCACGCCCGAGGACTACGGCCTGGCTCGCTGCCGTGCGGAGGATCTGGCTGGGGGCGATGCGCACGAAAATGCCGCTGCGTTGGCAGCTGTGCTGCGCGGTGAAGATACGGGAGCCCACCGCGATGCCTTGTTGCTGGGTACGTCATTAGTGCTCGAGGTCGCGGGCCTCGCGGCCACGCCGATCGAAGGGGTCGCACTTGCCCAGGCGGCAATCGATGATGGTAGCGGTCGGCAACTGCTGGCGCGCATGGAGCAATTCTCGAGTGAGTGATTTTCTGGCAACCATGGCCGAGAGCAGTAGCGCACGCGCGCAAGCGGCCGAACAGGTGCGCGGCTTCGCGGACTTGATGATGGCCGCAGAGTCGATGTCGCAAGGGCCCCGGCTCGCGCTGTCGACGGAATTCGATGTGATTGCAGAGATCAAGGCCAACTCCCCGGCGGAGGGCGCGCTTGCGGATCAGGCGACGCTCGATCGTGCGGTCCAGGCGAGCGACTATGCGAGTGGCGGAGCCTGTGCGGTATCGGTTCTCACTGAACCTGACCGATTTGCCGGTACGTTAGAGCATCTGGTCTTGGTTGCGAAAACACTCGCGCCGATGAACGTGCCAGCAATGCGTAAGGACTTTCTGGTCAATGAATATCAGATTGTCGAGGCACGCGTGGCCGGTGCTGGCGGCGTGCTGCTGATTGTGGCGATGCTCGACAACGCGCGACTGACCAATATGCTGGCCCGCGCCAGACAGTTAGGGTTGTTTGTGCTGCTGGAATGTTTCGATCGCGATGACCTGGCGCGTGCCTGTGCGTTGCTGGACAGCTCGACCGTGGCCGAAATGATTAGCGATGGGCGCTTCATGCTTGGCATCAATACGCGCAATCTTCGAAGCTTGGCCGTTGACTCGGATCGACTCAGATCGTTGGCGCCGCAACTGCCCGATGGCGTCGTGTGTGTTGCAGAAAGCGGTCTGAAGACGCCGGAAGATGTTGGGCTCGTGGTCGAGTGGGGATACCGCGCGGCGCTGATTGGCACCGCACTCATGAAGAGTGCATCGCCGGCCAGACTCGTGCGTGAGTTTGTTGCCGCAGGGCGCGACCGTTGAGCCTTTGGGTCAAGATCTGTGGCCTCACCAATGCCGAGGCTGTGGCGGCAGCCTTAGATGCTGGTGCAGACGCGGTAGGGTTTGTGTTCGCGGATTCGCCACGCGCGGTGAGCATTGAGCAGGCCTTGTTGCTCGCGGGCTTGGCACGTGGTCGCGCAAGGATTGTTGCCGTGATGCGCCATCCGTCGCCCGAGTTGGCGCATGAGGTGCAAGCCCGGCTGTCACCAGACTTGCTGCAGACCGACGCACGCGATCTTTCGTCGTTGACGTTGTTGCCGGGCATCGCGGCGCTACCGGTGTATCGAGATAGTGAGCTGGCCATCGATGACCTGAAAACGCTGCCCGATCGATTCCTGTTTGAAGGTGCAAATAGTGGCGCTGGAGAGACAGCCGATTGGCGTCTGGCGGCGAAAGCCGCGCAGATCGGCCAGCTCGTGCTCGCCGGCGGGCTGGCGCCTGGCAATGTGGCCGCAGCGATCGATGCCGTTCGTCCGGCGGGCGTCGATGTATCGAGTGGTGTTGAGCTGGCACCTGGTGTGAAAGACCCGCAGCGTATTGTCGAGTTTGTGGCAGTGGCGCGCGCTGCCGCCGGCAACAATGATCCAAACTAGTCGTAACCAAAGAGTGCAGTATGAGTATCGATTTTTCGCCAACTGAGAAGCGTGATTTGTTGGCCGCGTTGTTGGCAGGGGAGTTACCCGATGCGCGCGGCCGGTTCGGTCCGTTCGGTGGGCGCTATGTGCCTGAGACCTTGGTACCGGCACTCGAGCGGTTGGATCAAGGCATGCGCCGGTTTCTGCCCGATCCTGACTACCAGGCGGACTTCAAGCGTGAGTTGCGCGAATGGGTGGGGCGCCCGACGGCACTGACTTATGCACCGGGCTTGAGTCGCGCTTGGGGTGCCGAAGTCTGGCTCAAACGCGAGGATCTTGCGCATACCGGCGCGCACAAGATTAACAATGCCATCGGCCAGGCGTTGTTGGCAAAACGACTCGGCGTCAAACGCATTGTCGCAGAGACGGGCGCAGGTCAGCACGGCGTTGCGTCGGCGGCCGCATGCGCGCGGGTTGGTCTGCCTTGTCGGGTGTACATGGGCGCGGTAGATATCACGCGCCAGTCACCGAATGTGGACCGAATGCGCAGGTTAGGCGCAGAAGTCGTTGCCGTCGAATCCGGCGACAAGACGCTGCGGGCAGCTATCGACGAGGCATTACGCGACTGGGTGTCAGACCCTCATGAGACGTATTACCTGCTCGGCTCGGCAGTCGGACCCGCGCCATACCCTTACCTGGTACGTGAGCTGCATCGCTGCATTGGTAATGAGTCTCGCGAACAATTGCTGGATCGCACGGGCAAGCTACCCGATGCGGTTTTCGCGTGTGTCGGTGGTGGCTCAAATGCAATCGGGCTGTTTCATGCGTTTCTCGGCGATCCTGATGTCGAGATTATCGGTGTTGAGGCAGGCGGCATTGGTAGCGGGCTCGGCCAGAATGCCGCGACGTTGGCTACTGGTACGCCTGGCGTGCTGCAGGGCAGTTATACGATGATTCTGCAAGACGATGACGGCCAGGTTCAGGAGACGCAATCCGTATCCGCGGGCCTCGACTATTCTGGTGTTGGTCCCGAGCACGCATTCCTGCAAGCAATCGGGCGTGTTCGTTACATCGCCGCAAACGATGAGGATGCACTGGACGCACTGGATGAGTGTTGCGCGGAAGAGGGCATTTTGACGGCTCTCGAGACAGCCCATGCATTCGCCGGCGCGCGTGACTGGGCACGGGAAAATCCCGGCAAGACGCTGTTGATCGGTAACTCTGGTCGCGGTGACAAGGATATGCCAACACTGACTCAACATCCGACGACGAGGGCGCACAATGCAGGGGCATGAAGAGATTCGCGAGGCACTGACCCGAGGCGCCCAAAATGGCGGCGCGCTGATACCGTTCTTTACGGCCGGGTATCCGACGCTTGGCGGCTTTATCGAGACGCTGACATCCATTGCACCGCATGCCGATGTCATCGAGGTCGGTGTGCCGTTCTCCGACCCAATGGCCGATGGCATGACGATTCAACGGTCCAGCCATCAAGCGCTGCAAAATGGCGTCAATCTGCACTGGATCATTAGCGAGCTGGCCACGCATGCGGACCAGATCAATACGCCGCTGGTCTTGATGTCATACCTCAACCCGATGCTGGCGTATGGTCTGGAGGCGTTGGCACGCGATTGCCGGCACGCGGGCGTCGGTGGATTCATCGTCCCCGATCTGCCATTCGAGGAATCAGCGCCGATTCGTGAGGCGTTGGAAGTCGAAGGCGTAGGCTTGATTCAGCTGGTGACCCCAGCAACACCTGACGCGCGTTTGCAGCTGTTGTGCGAGCACAGTCGCGGCTTCGTTTATGCCGTGACGGTGACGGGCATTACCGGCGGCGGGCAAGGCCTACCCGACGAAGTCAGCGACTACTTACAACGCGTCCGAGAGCATTCGGCACTGCCAGTATGTGCCGGCTTCGGCATACGCTCTCCTGACGATGTTGCGAGAATCTGCCAGCATGCGGACGGCGCGATCGTTGGCTCGGCATTGGTCGAGGTACTTGAGCAGCAGCAGGATGCCGGTGCGTTTCTGGGTAGCTTGCGTCGCCGATGAAGAAAGTTTTCAGCGCTGACAACCTGGTAACGGTCGCGCACTATCGCAACGTTCTGGAGGCCGAGGGAATCGCTACCGAGATTCGCAATCAGAACCTCGGCGGTGTGCTGGGTGAGGTGCCGTTTACCGAGGTGTGGCCGCAGCTGTGGGTTCGTCATGCACTGGACGAGCAGCGGGCGCTTGAGATTATTGCCGAAGTTCAGGCTACGCCGCTGGAGGGCAATCCATGGACTTGTCGCGCTTGCGGCACCGACAATGAGGTTCAGTTCGCTGTCTGTTGGCAGTGTGGCAATGGTCAATAGCAAAGGGTAAACACTGCTGTATTGGCAGCGATTCGCGTACAATACGGCTCAAATTCAGGCCCGGAGCCGGCTTGCGACGCTCATTCCCGCAGGTCCTCTGGCTAGCCAATCAATATTCAGGCGCCCGCCGGCCATTTGGCCGCAGGCGGCCCTTGTCAGGAGTTAGACATTTTGCGTTGGGTAATGCGGTCAAAGATTCACAAGGCGCGAGTCACTGAAGCGGATGTCAATTACGTTGGCAGTATCACTATTGATAGCGGTTTGATTGAGCGTTCTGGCCTGTGGGAGAACGAAAAGGTGCTCGTGGTCTCTAACACATCGGGCGCGCGACTAGAGACCTACGTCATTGCGGGAGAAAGAGACTCCGGTGTCATTTGCATGAACGGTGCGGCCGCGCATCTGATCAGCGAAGGCGAGGAGCTCATCATTATGGCGTTCGAGCTCACCGATCGGCCGCTGGATCCGTGCGCGATACTCGTCGACGAACGCAATCGGTTTGTGCGTTATCTCACTGAAACACCTAAAACCGCCGTATAGGTCCTATTGCTGCCATGATCATTCTGCTCTCGCCTGCCAAGACCCTGGATTTCTCAGCGCCAGCCGATCCCAAATCGGCAACGGAGCCGCAGTTTGGCAACGATGCTGCAAAGCTGATTCGTGTGCTGAAAACGCAAGCACCTGCGGATGTTCGCCGGCTTATGAAACTGTCAGAACCGCTGGCCCAGTTAAATGTCGATCGATATCAGGCATGGCGTAAATCGCCCGACCCGGCAGCGACGCGCGAAGCAATCCTCGCGTTCAAAGGCGATGTGTACCAGGGCCTGCAAGCCGACCAATTCAACAAACGTGATCTCAACTACGCGCAGCGGCGCATCCGGATCCTGTCGGGTTTGTATGGCATCTTGCGCCCGCTTGACCTGATGCAGCCATATCGGCTCGAAATGGGCACGCGACTCGAGAATCCGGGTGGCAAGGATTTGTATGCGTTCTGGCGCCAAAAGCTGACCCGTGCATTGAACGATGACGTCGCGAGCCGCTCGCCAAAAGCGTTTATTAACCTGGCGTCGAACGAGTATTTTTCTGCGATCGACAGTGACGCACTGGCGGCCCCGGTCATTGCCCCACGTTTTCTCGACTACAACCGCGGCGATTACCGGATTCTAAGCTTCTTCGCCAAGAAAGCCCGCGGCGCAATGGCGAGCTGGCTTATTCGCGAGCGGGTCAAGCGAGTCGCGGACATTGCCGGGTTTGATCTTGATGGCTACCGCTACTGCGACCAACGTTCCAGCAACGCGCGGCCGACGTTTATTCGAGATAAACAGTAACCCGGGCGCGAGTGCGATAGTCGGGGGTTTCAGGCCACCTGCTGAGAGGTGTCGGCGCTCACCGCGGCGCGCAGCTCGCTGACCATGATGCGCATGCTCTCGGAAGTTTCTGGCTCGGCGACATAGACAGGCGGATCGCGTCGCAAGCCGGCCCAATTATTTGTCTCAATAACACACTGCAAATAACGGATATTGCGATTGATCGACTCGATGTATGGGTTGCGACCATTGAATAGCGGTTCGATGAATCGATAGGTCTTGTCAAATTCCTGATCGAGTCGTTTGCGTGCACCGGACTGGAAAAACTCGGGCGTCTTGCGTAGCAAGTCCTCTCCAGAGTCGTATTGGACAAGGTTGTTGCCATCCTGATCGACCGGTAGCGCAATGCCGCCGATGACAAATTCTTCATACAACCGATCGCGGCATTTCTCGAGGTAGCAGCGATCGGCCATCTGCGCCAGCAGGTCGCCTGTGCCAATAATACAGCCACTGCGAATATCCCTCGCATCGCCGACGTCGAGTCTTCGTAAGTCGATCTCGTAGCCCGTGAAATGCACCAGTTGAATGGCGACATCGATGGCTTGGCCCAGCCCAACTCGCTGCAGATAGCTCGACAGAAAATCGGCGCTTCTCGACACATGTATGCGTGTGAACTCAGCGCCGTTGCGCACGTCGGCGTCGTGTTCCTCATGGCGAATATAGCCGGCGTCGTGGAACAGCGAGATGATCAACGATAGCTCTGCACGCGCCGGACCGAGTTGCAGTGAAGGTTCAGCGGTCGCCTCATAACCCGCAATCAGGCGGGCGACGGCAAGCGTCATATCCAACGTGTGCTGCACATCATGATACGTCGTATCGCAGCCGTGATAGCCGGGGTAACGGCCAGTGAACAGGCGTTCGAAGTCATGAAACGCGAGCCAGATACGATCAAACGCGGCATCGGGATAGGTCGCCAGGAATATGGCGCGAACGGCATCGCGCACATCAGCCATGCTGGATACATTGACCGTATCGGTCACATCGTAATTGTTGCGTCGATCCTGCAAGGATCGCGGCACGGTGTTGGTTTCAGCTGGATGCTGGATCACTGGCTGTTTGCTCTATGGCAGCGCACTGTTGGACAGTGAGTGTACTCGAAACAAACGCGCGGTTTGTATTGGTCTCAGCTGTTTACTCAGAAACAGCGTAGTTTGCCCATATATGGCGTGCTGCTAGGCCGCAATAATGCCACTGTTAACCAGCAATGCGTTGATGCTGGGTTCGCGTCCGCGAAACTCAACAAATGCGTGATGGATGTTTCGGCTACCACCAATTTCAAGTATGTGTTCGCGGAAACGTTTTGCAACTGTTGGATCAAAGATGTCATTTGCATCGGCGAACGCTGAGAATGCGTCAGCAGCAAGCACCTCCGCCCATTTGTAACTGTAGTAACCGGCGGCGTAACCACCCGCAAAAATGTGGGCGAATCCGTTGGCGAAACGGTTCCATGCCGGTGGCCGGATCAGCGTGGCCATGTCGCGTGTTTCTTGTAACACCTCGTCGATAACGCCGGGGTTGGCGCTATCGATCCGCGCGTGCAAGCGAAAGTCGAACAATGCAAATTCAAGTTGACGCAGCATCTGCAGTCCTGCACCGACATTGCGGCTGGCATAGAGTTTGTCGAACAGCGCTTGCGGTAGCGACTCGCCGGTTTCATGGTGCGCGGTGCAGTCGCGCAGCACGTCGTACTGCCAGGCAAAGTTCTCCATGAACTGGCTCGGCAGCTCAACAGCATCCCATGGCACGCCGTTGATACCAGCGATGCTTGGGTAGTCAACGCGCGTCAACAGGTGGTGCAGCATGTGACCGAACTCATGGAACAGCGTCACGACATCGTTATGCGTGAGCAACGACGGGGTATCGGCCTCGGCTGGATTGAAATTGCAGACAAGATATCCGACAGGTAGCGATGTGGAGCCAGCTAGTGCTTTACGCACGACGCACTCGTCGATCCAGGCGCCGCTGCGCTTGCCTGCGCGCGCGAACAAGTCGGTGAAGAAGCCGCCTATCAGAGAGCCATCTGCATCGCTGACCTCGATGAATTGCACGTCGTCATGCCATACGGACACAGCGCTGACTTGCCGCAGCGAGATGCCAAACAAGCGACCGGCCAAGCCGAACAGCCCTTCAATAACGCGGCTAACGGGGAAGTAAGGACGCACGGCTTCATCGGAGATGGCAAAGGCGCGCTCCTTTAGCTGCTCGGTGTAGTAGGCCAGGTCCCAAGCCTCGAGGTCGTGGCCAGCGAGCATGCGCAGCTCTTTGAGCTCGCGTTCGGCGGTGGCCTTGCTCCGACCGCACAGGTCGGTCAGAAAGCCGACGACTTCATCCACGGAGCCAGCCATTTTGGCGGCCAGCGAATAGTCTGCGTAGGTGTCAAAGTCGAGCAGTTGCGCGAGTTCGCTGCGCGCGGCGAGGATATCGCTGATGAGGCCCGTATTGTCATATGCATCGCTATGATCGCCCTGGTCGGACGCGCGTGTCATCCATGCTCGGTAGAAGCGCGCTCGCGTGTCGCGATCACTGGCATGCATGATGACGGCTTGATAGACAGGCTGTGTCAGCCCAAACAGCCAACCGGGCTTGCCGGCGATTTCTGCGGCCTGACGTGCCTGGCGCAACACGGGTTGTGGTAGACCGGCGACGGCGCTGCCCGACTCGGTATGCCATTGCCATTCGTCGGCGCACCGCTGCACATGATTGGCGAACTGCGCCTGCTTGGCGCTTAGCGTCTGCATGAGCTCGCGGAAACGCTCCTGGCCAGCGTCGTCCAGCGCGATCCCGGCCAAACGAAAATCACGCAAGGCATGCTCAAGCACCTGGCGCTCGGCCGTATCAGCGTGCTCGGGCAATGCGGTGTGAATTTCGGCAAAAGCTTTGTAGATTTCGGCGTTCTGGCCGAGCTCTGATGAGAAGGCGGTGATTCGGGCTAGCGCTTCAAGATAGGCTTGCTGCCAGGCTTCGCTGTTACACACCATATTCAGGTGTGAAATGGGAGACCAGGTGCGCGCCAGATCGTGCCGCAACTCCTCATGCGCGACGACCATCCCATCGAAGGTATACTGCATGCCGGTCGTTAGCCGCTCGACAGCGGCTTGTGAACGCTCGAGCAGCGCATCGGTTATCGGCTCGATCTGATCTGCCGAAATGTTTTCGAAGTCCGGCAGGTCTTTGAAGGCGGTGCTAAGAGGCGGTTTTGGGCGGTTCATCCGTTATATCGCTAACTCTAGATTACCCTGAAGTGTAGCATGTGGCTTGGTATCTACGGCTCATATATGCCCAATTAAGAAGGAAGCGAGTTGTCTACAAATTATAATCTGATTGTCATTGGTGGCGGCAGTGGCGGGCTCGCACATGCGCAACGTGCCGTTGAGTACGGCGCAACTGCCATGGTCGTAGAATCTGGCCGCCTTGGTGGCACTTGCGTCAATGTAGGCTGTGTGCCCAAGAAGGTCATGTGGTATGCCGGCAGTGCCGCACACGATGGGCATTTGGCCGAGAGTTATGGCTTCCCTGGCACGCCGCCCGGGCACGATTGGCTAGCCTTGAAACAGCGTCGTGACGCGTATGTCGAGCGCCTCAACGGTATCTATGCCTCCAATCTGGATCGCAAGGATATCGATGTTGTGCGTGGCCGCGCGTCGTTCGTCGACAGCCGGACCATCAAGGTGAATGGCCGGCAATATCGGGCTGACAACATCGTCATCGCAACGGGCGGCTATCCGGTCGTTCCAGATATCCCCGGCGCCGATCTTGGCATTACCTCCGACGGTTTCTTTGAGCTGGAAACGATGCCAAAACGCGTGGCTTTGGTTGGCAGTGGCTATGTGTCCGTCGAGCTCGGCGGCGTGCTGGCCGCTCTGGGTGCTGAAACCACCATTCTCACGCGCTTCGATGGCGTCCTGCGTAGCTTTGACGACATGCTGCGCGGCGAGCTCACCGCAGCCATGACTGAGGATGGTATCAACGTGCATGAGCATTTCGTGCCATCGAAATTGACCCGGGACGGTGATGGGCTGACCTTGCATTCGAAGGATGGTCAGCGTTTCGGTGGCTTTGACTGTGTCATTTGGGCAGTTGGTCGCGCGCCTTCGGTCAGCGATCTTGCACTGCATAAAGCAGGTGTGAATGCGGATGACGACGGCTTCATCCCGGTCGACCAATGGCAGGCGACCAACGTTGAGCATATCTTTGCGCTCGGTGATGTGACGGGCGCAGTTGCGTTGACGCCGGTTGCGATTGCGGCCGGCCGTCGTCTTGCGGATCGGCTATACGGCGGCATGACTGACCGCTACCTTGAGTATCGCGATATTGCTACCGTCATCTTTTCGCACCCACCGATTGGTACGGTTGGACTGACTGAACGCGAAGCGCGTGACCAGTATGGCGACGAGGTGGCGGTCTTCGCCTCATCGTTCATTCCTATGCGCTATGCGCTCGGCGACAAGAAGGTTCGCTCGGCGATGAAGCTGATCACGGTAGGCGCGGAGCAACGCATTGTTGGCTGCCATGTGATTGGCGATGGCGCCGACGAGATGATGCAGGGCTTTGCCGTGGCGATACGTATGGGGGCGACCAAACGCCACTTTGACGATACCGTGGCAATCCATCCGACCAGTGCTGAAGAGCTTGTCACCATGCGCTAGAAAAAGGCCGCCCCGCAGAGGCTGCGGGGCGGCCATGCCGATAGTCGGCAACAGCTTGATTGAAGCAGCCGTCTAGTCGTTGAAGTCGTCCAACAGGATCAGGCCAAAATCAGTCTGTCCTGGCTCCGGATCGCGGGCAACCGCGGTATACACGCCGCCAGCCTCAACGGTAATCGGGGCAGCAATCGCGACCGTCGTGGTTCCCGCCACCGAGACAGCTACATCGTAGCTACCGGCCGCCAAAGCGAGATAACCGGTTTCGGCCTCAAACTCAACGCCCTGGAATTCCTGGGTTGAGCCGTCTGCTGCCGTGATAACGATGTCAACCGGGCCGGCGCTTGGGGAGCCATGCACAATGCGCACTTTGGCCTCAGTCGCGACCGAGCGACGATCATCCTCAAGAACTTGCGGCCGAATGCTGGCCAGCTCATCGATGGCGTAGACCGAATACTCTTGGCCAGCGTCCAGCGGTACGTCAGCATCAATAACGATCGTGCCGGGTGCGTTTGCGGCGGTGACTTTCACGTTATAGGTGGCGGCCGGTACGTTAATGAAGTCACTGAATGCGGTGTATGGCACGTCTTCGAGAATGGGGTTGTCGAAGTCATCGTTAACGACGACGTCAACCGCAGGTGCATCCGGTGAATTGTGGATAACGCGGAAACCCGTCGGTGTATCGATGTCGGCAATTTCTGCCGCGCCGTTTCCATCCAGTACGATCAGGCTGATCGGAGATTCTGCCGCTTCGGTAGGCGTTGCCGTCTCGACTGCGGCAATAACCAGCTCGGCCCCATCGGCCAGAGTCACCGTACCACTGTCGTAAATGACATCGTCATTCAGCGTTACACGAATCTGGTAGTCGCCATTCGGTATCTCTGCGGGCCCGAGGGTGCCGCCAAATGAGAACGTGCCAAGCGGCGCTTCGCCGGATAGATCAGTACCAGGTGCGGTCACGAATACCGTGACTTCCGGTGCGTTCGGGGCGGCATGCACCACCGTGGCGCGCACAGAACCTGCCGGCACTGATTCAAACGGTGCTGCAATAATCTGTGGGGCAATATTGGCAACTTCGCCCGTCGCAATCACGGTGTAACGAATGCCCGACTCGAGGTCGAGATCAACAGGGCCAATGACCGGCGTTGTACCACCCGGTACGATGCCATCGACCTGTACCGAGTATGAGCCCGGGGTCAGGTTTGAGAATGCGGTGCCCGCTTTGTAGTCTGCGCCGGCGATCGTTACCGCACCGTCAACCAGCACGTTCACAGCCGGTGCATCCGGCGACGCATGTAAAACGCGAAGACTCGCTGGGGTTACCAGCGGGTTGTCATCGTCGTCATCATCAAAAATGTCGCAGCCTGCCAGGGTCAGAGATGACACTGCGACAGCCGCAGAAAGAATTCGTGTCCACATGTTGATATCGCTCCTCGGTTTTGAGATTAGTCAAAAGGACGAGCATGGGTTCGACAGGTGACGCGAATCGGATGCAAAAAAGTGAGACATAAGTGTCGCAATGCCGCGACATCCGACGAAATCGGGTCAAAAACCGGGACAAAGGCCTGTTTCGTCTAACTTCTTAGCGGCTAATTGACGGGCAGTTGCTTGATAACAGCAGCGGAGTCAGGGCGTATTCCGCGCCAGATATGGAAAGACTCTGCCGCCTGCTCGATCAGCATGCCCCAGCCAGAACGTGTCTTCGCAGCATCCACCTGCTTGGCCCAGGCGATGAATGGCGTCACGCTGAAGGCATAGGACAGGTCGTAGCAGGCTGTGCGCCTGCTGTCGACAGCATCACGCGGGAACGGCGGTGTCTCGCCGCCCAGGCCGGCAGATGTCGCGTTGATGATCAGGTCATATGGCTCAACGTTTTTGATGTCGACGAAGCGCTTGGCCTCGACGTCGCCCAGTGCGCCAAAGTGGTTGGCCAGAGCGCTGGCCTTGCTGACCGTGCGGTTGGCGATCGTGGTCTGCCGCGGCTCGAGCTCAAGTAACGGACCCAGAATGCCTTGTGTGGCGCCGCCAGCCCCAAGGATGAGCAAGCGTTTGCCCGTAAGCCCCATTTGCCAGTTATCCACAAGGTCCCGGACCAGCCCAATGCCGTCGGTGTTGTGCCCGACGACACGATCACCGTCGATCTTCAACGTATTCACGGCGCCAGCAATACTGGCCTCTTCGGACAGTTCATCAACCAGGCGCGTTGCCCGGGCTTTGTGTGGCACCGTGATATTCAACCCGCGACCGCCGCTACGCTGAAACTGCCGCACCGCTTGTTCAAGTTTGGAAGGCGGCACCTCGAGCAGCTCGTAGCTCAGATGTTGGTCTGTCTGTTCGGCGAACAACTTGTGGATGGTTGGCGACTTGGAATGAGCCACCGGGTAGCCGATCACGCCGTAACGATCAAGAATAGCGGTTTCGTCATTCACTAAGCGCTGCCCCCCTGTTGTTATTAGTAGAACGCATCCTGCGACAGGCCCGAGTTTACTCGTTTAGCCATCGAGCTGCATCGATTGAAGCATAACTCAAGATAGCACTGGCCCCCGCGCGCTTGATCGACAGCAGTGCTTCGAGCATGGTGTCGCGCTCATCCAGCCAGCCATTCTGAGATGCAGCCTTCAGCATCGCGTACTCACCACTGACCTGGTAGGCCAACACGGGGATCTCAAAAGCGTCTTTGACGCGTCTCACCACATCGAGATAGGGCATTGCGGGTTTGACCATGACAAGGTCGGCACCTTCGTTGATATCCAGCTCAACCTCGCGCAGCGCTTCGCGGCCGTTGGCCGGGTCCATCTGATAGCTGTGTTTGCCGCCACCGCCAAGATTGCCGGCAGATCCGACGGCATCACGAAACGGCCCGTAAAAGGAGGAGGCATACTTCGCGGCATACGAGAGGATCAGCGTGTTGAAATGGCCGCCGACCTCGAGCGCACGTCGAATATCGCCAATACGACCGTCCATCATGTCAGACGGCGCAACGATGTCGGCGCCCGCGCGCGCGTGGCATGCTGCCTGGCGTTCGAGCATCGATACCGTGACGTCGTTCAGCACGTAGCCTTGTGCGTCAATGATGCCGTCCTGACCGTGGGTCGTATACGGGTCCAGGGCGACATCGGTGATGACGCCGAGATCGGGGTAAGCCGCTTTGATGGCCTGGATCGTCCGTGGCACCAGGCCGTCATCATTGTGGCACTCAATGCCGTCTTCGCTTTTCCTGGCCGCATCAATGACGGGAAACAACACTACAGAAGGTATGCCGGCGTCGACCACCTCGGCCAAATGCGCAATCAGCCGATCGATGCTGCGCCGCTTGACGCCCGGCATCGAGGCGACTGGCTCTTCATGCGCCTCGCCTTCCGTCATAAAGACTGGGTAGATGAAATCAGCGCTGGACAAGCGATGCTCAGCGATCATTTCTCGCAGCCAGCCGTGCCGGCGCCGGCGGCGCATCCGCGTCAGGGGGAATCCAGGAGTCTTGTCGTTGTGCATCGCAGGTTACCTTTCACCACTCCCTGGGGATTTTGGCTATATTCCGGCACGCTGTCCAAGTAAAGTAGCCCACTGGGGTCAGCCGATGCTGGGTCATTCTGGCGCATCGGTAAAATATTTTCGATTTAGTCGCAATAATTTGCGACACCGCAGGGTCTGTAGATGCAAGGCAAAGCTTCCGACATGAAACGCCAGATGCGCTTCAACCGATTGGTTGGTGAGCATCGTACCGACCTGTATCGCTACGCATACTGGTTGAGTCGCGATCCGCAGTTGGCTGAGGACGTGGTTCAGGACGCGATGCTGAGGGCTTGGAAGTCGCTGGAGTCACTGCGTGAGGATCAGGCAGCGAAGCCATGGCTGCTGACGATCGTCCGGCGCGAAAATGCGCGGTTCTTCGAGCGCAAGCGACTAGAGACGGTGGATATTGATGAATTGGTCGGTGCGCCAACCATGCAGCTCGCGACCGAGGACGACACGGATAGCGATGACCTGAGGCAGGCGATTTTCGCGCTCGAAGAGGACTATCGGGAGCCGCTGGCACTGCAGGTACTGATGGGCCATTCGACCAAAGAGATAGCGAGCATCATGGGATTGACTGATGGCGCGGTGCTGACCCGCCTGCACCGGGCCCGCAAGAAGCTGATTGAGAATTTTGATCTGGGTGACGGCTAAGCCGCGCACGGCAAACGAGCAATAGATAATGACGATGAACTGTGAACAATTCGAACACGATGTCCTGGCGACTCCGCTCAAGGACAACGATGCTCGTCGCGAACACGCAGCGGAATGCCCCCCGTGTGCCAAGCTGTTGGCACGCGCGAAAAAAATGGAGCAGCAGCTCTCGGCCGCTATGGCCGTACCGGTACCCGAGTCGGTCACCAGCGAAATGCCCGATATGCCATCTCTAGAATCGGTATCCGCCGCAAGCGCCAATACAGACAAGGTTGTTGACCTGGAATCGCGCCGTCGCCGCCCGCCAGCACCAGTCTGGTTGGCTGTCGCTGCCAGCGTCGCTCTGGCGGCCGTGCTCGTGCTGCGACAACCGGCGGTCGACGAGGCACACATCGAGAACCTCACAGCCGAGTTGATTGATCACCTGGCGCCGGAAATGGGCGCGATGCGGGTCAACTACAACAGCGTACCCCGTACTCGGTTAACGAGCGTACTGTCGCCAGCTGGTGCCAGCATGCAGACAGATGCGCCGCTCGTGAGCTATGCCAAGAGCTGCCTGATTAATGGCCAGCTCGTACCGCATCTGGTTGTGCAAGGGGCCGATGGACCAGTGACCGTCCTGGTGTTGCCAAACGAAAAAGTCGATGGGCCGATTTCGATCATGCGCAATGGCCTGGAAGGCGTGATTGTGCCTGTTGAAGGTGGCGGCAGCGTCGCGATTATCGGCCGTGACGCGGCGAGCGTTGAGTCAGTGCGCCAGCAAACCCAGGAATCACTGGCGTTTGACATCTAGGCAGCTCCGCGCTGTGGTGTTTCGCGGTGAATTACCGGCTATCCACCGTCGCTCGATCGTGTCTGCGAGCGTTAAGCTAAGGGTTACCGTCAGCCGGAGCCCAATATGACCCAAGACACTACAACCACGAACAATGCCTGCCCATGGGCATTGGGTGTTAGCGATGCGTATATTGCCTATCACGATACTGAGTGGGGCGTGCCAGTCCGTGACGATCACGTGCTGTTTGAGTTTCTGGTGCTGGAGACTGCGCAGGCCGGTTTGTCATGGTCGACCATTCTGCACAAGCGCGCCGGCTATGCGCGATTGTTCGCCGGGTTCGATCCGGAGCAGGTTGCCCGGTTTGATGACGCTGATGCTGAGCGGTTGCGCCAGGACGCTGGCATCGTCCGTAACCGCGCAAAGATCGCGGCTGCTATCCAAAACGCGCGCGAGTTCCTGGCGCTTCAGCAGTCACGCGGCAGCTTCGCCGCTTATCTATGGGATTTCGTCGACGGCAGCCCGGTACAGAACCAATGGCAGCGCCAGTCCGAGTGCCCGGCGACGTCTGCAATATCGGACGCACTAAGCAAGGATCTGCGCAAGCGTGGCTTCAAGTTTGTGGGCTCCACTACCATGTACGCCTATATGCAGGCAGTGGGTATGGTTAACGACCACCTTGTCGACTGTCCGCGCCATGCCGCCTGTGCCGCACTAGCCTAGGCGTCAGTTGGTCACGCGCAGCACGGTCAAGGCGGTCGGTCCGTCGGCCGTACTATGCACAATCAGGCCGAGGTAGCGTTGATCGATCGGAAGATTCTGCCAGCGTGCCACGAGGGTCTCAGTACCGCCCGCGCCAACAAAGCTGGGCGCATCGACAGCTGCATTCCCTGGCTGGTCAGCATTGCCGATTAGCCAGGTGCTCAATGCAAACGCCGTGCCGCTGCCGCCAGCCAATTCGTCGGTCTCAAAACCGTGCACGAACACCTCATAGCGGCCAGCTGTGGGTCCTGCGATATCGACTTGTTCATCCGACGTCTCACCCGTGCTTTCGCCGACCAGCTCACATCGCTCGGGCGTTGGGCAGTAGTAAACATACAGATCAAGGTCATCATCGCCATCCGTATCTGTATTGAAAAGCGATAGCCTTAAGTACAACTGATTGACCGGTACGTTGAGTGAAAAAGCGGTGACGCCATTGCTGGTGCGACGACTGAAGCTGCGCGATGGATCGTTGGCAACGACATCGTTGGTGACTGTCGCCGCGTTGAGACCAAACAAGGTTGCCGTGTAATCGCCGGTATAACCAAAACGCACTGGAAAGTCGACGTTGCTGGTGCCGCCTGCGCCACTGACCTCATCTGGTGCGTCGATCAAAACCGGTCGGAATGCGATTGGGCTTCTAACGGTGCGCTCATCGCCGGACCACTCGAGTGCGCCAAAGTACCAGAAGTCCGGGTTGCTGCCCGTGCTGGCGATCGCCACATCAAAACTGGCCGACTGGCCACGCGAAAGGGTAAGGCTGGCCGGCGTCACGCTGCCCGTGAAGCCTTCCGGCAGGAACAATTGCGCTTGCCAGGTGCCATCCTCGGTTGCTGTCACGGTGCGGCGTATCGTCTTACCTTGCGTCAGACGGGCAACGGCAATCGCCGGTTGATTGAGCGCAGAAGGATCGTCGTCGAGACCACTGCTACGCAGCTGCTCACAGCGGTCGCTATCGATCGGGAATCCTTCAACAGCGCAGGTAAAGGCATCGTACTCGTCGTCACTAGTGGCATAGACCAGTCCTGGCTCAGCAGCCAGATTGGGTTGGATGTGTCCGGCACCGCGATCAAACGGGTTAGCCGCGGTGACACCATCGTCTTGTGTCAAATCCTGTCGTGCACTGGTCATTAGTGCAGAGCGCAGCATGCTGGGCGTCCACTCCGGGTTAGCTTCACGCAGCAACGCCGCGGCACCCGCGACATGCGGGGCTGCCATTGAAGTGCCCGTCAGATAGCCGAAACGCTGACCACTGGTGCCGTTCGCAACGTCCGGCGAAATTGCGGCCAGAATATTCACGCCGGGTGCGCTGACGTCGGGTTTGAGAATGCTCGGCGCGCCGCTGGAGGGCCCACGTGATGAGAAATTACCCACGACGTTGGCTTGCTCCGCTTCGGTGAGGAACAGACCATTGGCCAGCGTTACCGTGATCGTCTCATTTTCATTCAGTGCGTCCAGCAGCAGTTGTCCGTCAGCCTGACCAATCATTACTGCGGGTATCGAGATGTCCGTACTATCACCCAGCATGCGGATCGGCGCGCCGAAATTGCTAAACACCATCACTGCGGTCGCGCCCGCGTTCTGTGCATTGGTCACCTTGACGTCGAAGTCGCAGCCGCCGCGTCGCACGAACGCAATATTGCCATCCATTTCATCGGCATTGACGAGCGCCTGGCATGCATCGGTGATCGTACCGGCGTTACTCGGAATATCGACAGCCGTGTCGTCATCGTCTGCGGCGATCAATGTGCCACTGACGCTGCCGACTTCGCGCAATGCCGGTGTGAAGTCGGCCTCGCGGCTAGCATAGCGAGCCGCCAGTCGGGCAGGGGCCGTGACCTCAGTCGCTTCCACAAAGCGGCCACCATCCCTGCTTGAGGCGGCGACGCTCAACGCCCACGGTGATCCAGCGGGTGAGCCTATCGTGCCCAGCATCGGCCCATCATTGCCCGCAGCAACGACGGCGAGGACACCGGCCTTGGTGGCATTGAGTAACGCGACGTCGTCTGCGTTGGAGACGGTCGGGTCCAGGTTGCCAATGGAGTAATTGATGATGTCAACGCCATCTGCCACCGCGTCATCAATAGCCTGAACCAGGTCCGATACGGCACATGTGGCACGGGTGGCTCCCGGACGTAACCAACACGCTTTGTAGGCGGCAATGCGCGCACCTGGTGCGATGCCACGGATTGTGGCAACGCGTGAGCCATTGATTGTCGCATCGACGCGGTTGCCGGCAGCGGTTGAGGCAATGTGCGTGCCATGCCCGTCAGCGTCTCTGGCCGACAAGAACTCACCGCTATCGAAGTCACCGACCGCTGCCGAGCCGGCCGAATAGTAGCGCGCGCCGATCAGCTTGTTATTGCAGTCGGTGTCGGCAAACGCTTCGCCGGCGATGCATGCGCCAGCCCAGTCCTCCGGTGGTTCAAACAATGCGACGGCTGCCTTGCGGCGATAACTCCGGCAGAGCCAGCGACCGAGCAATGAATTTTGCCCCCAGGACGAGCGGCAAGCTCGTGGCGAATCTGCGGGGCGCGTATCCTCAAAGCTGACACTGTCCGGCGTGATGCCACTGTCAATGATGCCAATGGTTACGCCTTCCCCGGAAAGCCCCTTGGCGCTGATCAGACCATCCTCGCGATCAAACAGCCCCAGAAAATTCGGACTGGCATTGGTGGCAACGCGCCGCTCATGATCGGCATAGACCTCGGCGACCGCCGGCAATGCCCGCAATCGTGCGGCATCAATGGCCGTCATCTTCGCGGCAAAACCATTTAATGCAAACCGGTAGCTATGCAGCACTTCGGCTTGCACGCCGGCGCGCACCAGCAAGCGCCCTTGCTCATCCGCGATTGCACTGGCGGCGCCCGCGACCGCGCTGTTCTTGCGGTCAAACCGTAGTCCATCGGGGGCTGCTTTCTGTGCCAAGGCGTTGCCGCTACGTGCGGGCATAGCGCGCGCCATCGCGCCGGGTGAGCGTAGTTGGACAATCCAGATGCTGCGGCCATCCGCCAGGACCGATTGGGCAGTCTCAGTCGGCAACAGGGCCCCATTGAGTCGCTCGGGTTCCGCTGCGCTGGCGGTCAGAGCCGCAAACGCAAGTAAGTAGCAGAACAAGAACGAGGCGCGTGTCATAGGCGAATTATTCCACAGAAAAGCGCGCTGCAGTGGCAACAATGCCGTTGCCACGTGAGGCTATTCGCTGGCGGCGAGGATATCTGCTATGCGACGCCACACCGTCGCGTTAACGCCCAAGCCGAAGTGAGAGCTGAGCACTGGGATATTGCGCGCCTGGTCGTTGTAAACGTCGACTGAGGCTTCCCAGCCCACCACGCCATCAAGTTTGCTGTAGATGGATGTGACCGGTTGCGTGATGCCGATGCTGTTGCGTTCGTGAACCTCGGCCTCGAACATGTCCATCTCCAGACCGCGCTCACGCGCATAGCGAGCCCCTACGGCCGTGTACTTGGGCCCGCCGATGATCGGCGTACCCATCGTAATAACTTCACGTACGGTTTCTGGTCTGAGGCGCGCGACTTCACGCGCCACAACGCCGCCAAGGCTCCATCCGATCAAGGTAACCGGCTCCTGGCCGCAGTCGTCAAAGAGTGTATCGACACGCCTGCATAGTGCCGCGGTTTGCCTCTCGACATCGCCCTGGTTGCGACCCAGCGACCAGTCGTAGGCGTCGTAACCAATCCTGCGTAGAAATCGTTTCAACGGCCACATAGACGACTCATCGGCCCGAAAGCCAGGTGCGAGTACGATTGGCCGGCCGTCGCCGCGCGGCGCGTGCAACAGCGTTGGCAACTGCCATAGCAACGTGAACGCATCCAGCGGGGCGCGCAGCTCGGACAATGTGGCCAGCCGCGATGGCGGGCGGCAGACTGGTGGTGATTGTGGTTTCATGATGTTGCGAATATCTGCTTATCGTCAGCAAAACTCTTGAATTCAAGTGCGTTGCCAGACGGATCACGCACAAAAAGTGTCGACTGCTCACCGGGTTCGCCCGCAAACCGGGTTCGCGGTTTGATCAGGAAATCCGCGCCCTCCGACTCCAGCTTCTGCGCCAGTGTGTGCCAGTCGGCAGGAGACAGAATAACGCCAAAATGGCGCGCGGGTACAGCGTCACCGTCGACGACATTCGTTCGCACGCTGTCAGCTTCATCAACGACATGCAAGGTCACCTGGTGACCAAAGAAGTCCAGATCCAGCCAGCGCTCGGCGGTTCGCCCCACATCGCAACCGAGCGTTTCGGTATAAAACCTGCCGGTGGCATCGAGTTCTGCCACCGGTATTGCCAGATGAAAAGGTCTGAGCCTCGCGTCGCTCATGCCAGTTCCGTGAGCCAGTCGCGTGGTTTGAGCCACTCTTCGGTTAGCGCGGCTTCCGGGCTGCCTGGCTCGGCCTGCCAGCCATACTCCCAACGCACCTGCGGCGGCAGCGACATCAGGATGGATTCGGTGCGGCCGCCAGACTGCAGGCCAAACAACGTGCCACGGTCGTAGACGAGATTGAACTCGACATAGCGGCCACGGCGATAGAGCTGAAAATCCCGTTGCTCCGCGGTATAGGCGTCATCTCGTCGACGCTGGACGACAGGCTCATAGGCGGCCATGAAGTGCTCGCCGACGCTGCGCATGAATGCGAAGCTATCCTCGAAGCCGGGCTCGTTCAGGTCGTCAAAAAACAGGCCGCCGACACCGCGCGTCTCGCCACGATGGGGCAAGTAAAAATACTCGTCGCACCATTTCTTGTAGCGCGGGTAGACGTCGTCGCCAAACGGCTCGCATGCCTTGAGTGCTGTCTTATGCCACGCCCGAACGTCCTCGGCAACCGGATAGAATGGTGTCAAGTCGAAGCCGCCGCCGAACCACCAAACGGGCTCGGCGTTGTCGGCCAGCGCCGCAAACATGCGAACGTTAGCATGGGTCGTCGGGACATGCGGATTATGCGGATGAAAGACCAGCGAGACCCCCATGGCCTCAAAGCGCCGGCCTGCCAGCTCGGGCCTTGCTTTGGTGGCACTGGGCGGCAGCGCTGCCCCCATGACATGAGAGAAGCCAACGCCCGCCTGCTCCATCAGGCCGCCGTTAACCAGCACCTTTGAGACACCGCCGCCGCCTTCTTCACGTTGCCATGCATCGGTATTAAAGGTTGCCTTGCCATCGAGGGTCTCAACCCGACTGGTGATGTCGCGTTGCAACCCCGTCAAGAAATCCCGCACGCGTTGCAGATTCTGGTCAAAGTCTTTCATGTCCCGGGAGGCGTCCTTTTCGAGTTCATTGGTTTTCCCTGCCGGCATTACCCGCAGCCCCCGACATTGTACCGGGTTGCCGTTGGTCTGGCATGGCGCGCGCGCAG
>JBCCCC010000030.1:0-25237 GCA_039033695.1 Pseudomonadota bacterium
AGCGACTTGCCGTGTTCAGTGGCATCGAGGTGAACGTTGGCGCAATGCGGCATCTCTTGTGGCAACCCCGTTAACTCGAAGTAGTGGGTCGCAAACAGTGTAAACGCACGACTGACGTTGCCAATGTGATGCGCGGCGGCCCACGCCAGTGACAATCCATCAAATGTGCTGGTGCCACGTCCGATTTCGTCCATCAACACCAGGCTGTGCTCGCTGGCGTTGTTCAGAATGTTAGCGGTTTCCGTCATCTCCACCATGAATGTTGACCGTCCGCCAGCAAGATCGTCACTGGCGCCAATACGCGTGAAGACACGATCAATCGGACCCAGGCGCATTCGGCGGGCAGCGACGAAGCTGCCCATGCGAGCGAGGATGACGAGCAATGCGGTTTGGCGCATATACGTCGACTTACCACCCATGTTTGGACCGGTGATGATAAGCAGCTTGCGCTGCGCATGCATGTCGACATCGTTGGCAATAAAAGCGCTATCCAGCACTTGCTCGACCACCAGGTGGCGGCCGGCTTCGATGTCGATGATCGGTTCGTCAACGAGCGTTGGCCGGGTCAGCGACAGGCGCTCGGCCCGTTCTGTCAGGTTGGTGATGACATCGATTTCGGCAAGCGCGCGAGCGCATTGCTGCAGCGTCGCAAGCGTGGCATTCAGTGTTTCGAGCAGCGCATCGAACAGCGCTTTCTCGCGCGCCAGCGCCTTGTCCTTGGCCGACAGAATCTTGTCTTCGAACGACTTTAGCTCTTCCGTTATGTACCGCTCAGCACCCTTTAGCGTTTGCCGTCGCGTGTAGGCTGCCGGTGCGCGCTCGCTTTGTGCCTTGCTGATCTCGATGTAATAGCCGTGCACGCGATTGTAGCCAACCTTCAGTGTGCTAATGCCGGTGGCTTCTCGTTCGCGCAGCTCAAGCTCGGTCAGGAAGGCATTGGCGTTATCGCGCAAGGCACGATACTCATCAAGTGTCGTATCGTAGCCTTCGCGAATCACACCACCGTCACGGATCAGCATTGGCGGGTTGTCCGTGATCGCACGCTGCAACAGCGCACAGGTTTCATCATGGTTGCCGAGCCGGTTAACCAGTTCGCGAACCAGCGCGGCATCGGTATCGGCCAGTGTATTCACAATGTCGGGAACCATTGCCAGTCCAGCACCCAGTTGTGCAAGGTCACGCGGTCGCGCCGAACGCAGCGCGACGCGCGACAGGATGCGCTCAAGATCACCCACATCCGCGAGTAGCTTGCCTGCCGCGCGGCGTGCGTCGCTGCCGAGCAGTGCATCGATGGCGTCGTGCCGAGCACCAAGCTGTGCGTTGTCACGCAATGGGCGCTGGATCCAGCGGCGCAGCAAACGGCTGCCCATCGCTGTGCGGCATTGATCCATGATGCCGGCCAGTGTCAGCTTGTCATTGCCCGACAGGCTGTATTCAAGCTCCAGGTTGCGCCGCGTCGTGGCATCGAGTTGCAAACCATCGTCTTGCTGCTCCCACGCCATCCCGCGGATGTGCGGCAGCGCGCCTTGTTGGGTGTGGCGCGCGTATTCGAGCAAGGCCCCGGCCGCCCCAATTGCCGCGCTAGCATTGCCAACACCAAATCCAGCGAGGTCCTTAGTGCCAAACTGCTCACACAACAGGCGTTCGGCGCTCTCCAGGTCAAAATGCCAGCTACCCGTGGCGCGGCCGTGCAGCGCGCGCCAGTGCGGTAGCAGGGGCGCGAAAAACGCCTCATCGTGTTCGTCGAACAACAACTCGGCCGGCCGCAGACGCTCTATTTCCGCGGCCAGAGCGTCAGCGTCGTCAGCGACTTCCGTCAGCTCAAAACGTCCGCCGGCAAGATCCAGCCAGGCTACTCCTATTTGTCCACGATAGCGCAGCGCTGCGGCCACAAAACTCTCGCGCGCGCCTTCCATTAGAGATTCGTCCGTCAGCGTGCCTGGCGTGACAATGCGGACCACTTCGCGGGCAACTGGCCCCTTGCTGGTGGCCGGATCGCCGACTTGCTCGCAGATGGCCACGGATTCGCCCTGACGCACGAGGCGGGCCAGATAGTTGTCGGCCGCGTGGTAGGGGACGCCGGCCATCGGGATGGGTTGGCCGTTAGACTTGCCACGTTGCGTGAGCGTAATGTCGATGAGGCTGGCCGCGCGCTTCGCATCGTCAAAGAACAGCTCATAGAAATCGCCCATTCTGTAAAACAGCAGCGTGTCCGGATGCTTGGCCTTGATCCCTAGATATTGGCGCATCATCGGCGTGTGTTGTGAGAAATCGGCCATGGCGCTCGCGTATCGCAAACAAAAACGAAGGCCGAGCATGCTAGCCGGATGTGCAGATGAAGTCGAACGTGGCAGGATGTGCGCTGTTTCACCGGTTGGGGCGCAGCTGACATTGAAGATTGCCCATCTTGAATTGGGTCGTCATGCCTACGGGGGCGCGGAGCAGGTTCGCTACGTGCTGGAAGGTCTGCATGAGGATCACCACGAACACTTGTTGATTACACCGGCCGGAAGCGACCTTGCGCAGTGGGCAGAGGCTGCCGGGCAGCCGGTTTGTGCAGTACGTTTTGCCGGTGAGCATGATATTGCCTTCGCGTGGCGGCTGCGTGGCTTGCTGCGCAAGCGCAATGTTGATCTTCTGCACGTACACAGCCGGCGCGGTGCAGACTGGCTGGGGCCCGTTGCGGCGGCGTTGGCGGGCATACCGGTGATTTTGTCGCGACGCATCGACAATCCGCCTGATCGCTGGCTGCGTATGCTGATGCGCCGACGTTACGCGCGCATCATCTGTATCAGTGAGGCCATTGCCGGCGTATTGCTGCAGTCTGGTGTACCCGCCGATGCATTGTTGACGATCAACAGTTCGGTGGACGCCGTAGCCTATGCGCCCCCAGCGCGTGCCGACATCGGCACGTGTCTGACGGGAAAGCCATTTCCCGGGCCGGTGATTGCAGTGATTGCGCAACTCATCGAGCGTAAAGGACATCGGTACCTGATTGACGCACTGCCGAGTCTGTTATCCAAGTTCCCAAATCTGACGGTCGTATTTCTGGGGCGTGGTGCGCTGCAGGCCCAACTTAAGCAAGCTGTCGCCGATGCGGGCTTGCAACGTCACGTGATTTTCGCGGGTTTTCGTGCCGATCTTGCCGAGTTTTTGCCCTCGGTCAGGCTGGTCGTGCATCCTGCGCTGATGGAGGGTTTGGGCGTCAGTTTATTGGAGGCGGCCGCTGCCGAAGTGCCGGTAGTGGGGTTCGCAGCGGGTGGCGTCGAGCAGGCGGTCGCGCACGAGCATACAGGCCTGCTGGTGGCGCCAGGCGATAAGGTCGCGCTGGCAGCGGCGATCAGCCGGCTACTCGACGATGCCGACTTGCACCGGCAAATGGGGCAAAATGCCCGCCAGCGCGTGCTCGCCGAATTCTCGGTGGCGGTGATGGTACAGCGCCACGCCGCGCTGTATGACGTATTGGCTGGGGAGATTGAATGACAGGGACATACTCGTTACTGGGCTTGCCCACTGCGGCAAGAACAGATCATGAGGTCGCTGAGCTGGCGCGGCGATTGGTTGCGCTGGACAAATCTGTCGCAACCGCTGAGTCATGCACTGGCGGCTGGATTGCCAAAACGCTCACAGACGTTGCCGGCAGTTCCGGTTGGTTTGGGTTTGGGGTGGTGTCGTACAGCAATGCGGCGAAACAGAAACTACTCGGTGTCAGACACGCAACGCTTGCGTCTTACGGTGCCGTCAGCGAAGCCGTGGTTCGGGAGATGGCAGACGGCGTGAGAATGCTGTCTGGCGCTGATTTCGGTGTTGCAGTGAGCGGTATCGCGGGACCAGGCGGGGGAAGCGCTGACAAACCCGTTGGCACGGTCTGGTGCGCCTGGAGCGGGCAATCCGAGACATTTGCGCAAATGCAGCGGTTCAGCGGAGACCGGAATGAGGTGCGCGAGAAAACCGTGCATTGGTCGCTGGCGAAGCTAAACCAGTACCTGGAGCGCCAGCAGCTCTTGTGAGCCGCGGTTGGCCATATGAAAGTTAATGCGGGTCAGTAGGTTGCCTGCGAAAGCTCAATGCGTGGCCAGCCGTAGTAGGCATACCGGACAGCCCACGCTGTGTCAGCTCGATAAATACTGAAAACAGGCCAGATACGAAGGACTGTACAAATCCACAGATTATGCAATAATCTGTTTATACATACAGTGGTTGTCCAGTAGTGCCATCGGTGGTTCCAGGGCAGCGAGAATAATCTTAAGTCATTATTTTATAATACTTTTTAACTTCAACATCAGGGTACACCATGGACGACAACAAAAAGAAGGCGCTGTCGGCAGCGCTGGGTCAGATCGAAAAGCAATTCGGCAAGGGTTCTGTCATGCGCCTGGGCGATGGCTCCGCGGCCAAGAACGTTCAGGCAATATCAACCGGCTCGATCGGACTGGATGTCGCGCTCGGCATCGGCGGCCTGCCGAAAGGGCGTGTGGTAGAAATCTACGGGCCCGAGTCGTCGGGTAAGACTACCCTGACGCTGCAGGTCATTGCTGAGGCACAGAAGGCAGGCGGCACCGCGGCATTTGTCGATGCAGAGCACGCACTGGACCCGCAGTACGCGCAAAAGCTCGGCGTCAATGTCGATGATTTGCTCGTATCGCAGCCGGATACGGGCGAACAGGCGCTGGAAATCACTGACATGCTGGTGCGTTCAGGTGCAGTCGATATCATTGTCGTCGACTCGGTTGCGGCGTTGACGCCAAAAGCCGAGATCGAGGGTGAAATGGGCGATACCCATGTTGGTCTGCAGGCGCGATTGATGTCGCAGGCACTGCGCAAGTTGACCGGTAATATCAAACGCTCAAATGCGATGGTGATTTTCATTAACCAGATTCGCATGAAAATCGGGGTCATGTTTGGTAGCCCGGAAACCACGACGGGCGGCAACGCCCTCAAATTCTATTCGTCGGTTCGGCTGGATATACGTCGCATTGGCGCTATCAAGAAGGGCGACGAAGTTGTGGGCAACCAGACACGCGTCAAGGTCGTCAAGAACAAGGTATCGCCACCATTTAAGATTGCCGAGTTCGAGATCCTGTATGGCGAGGGTATTTCACGCGAGGGTGAGTTGATCGACCTTGGTGTTGCCAACAGCATCGTCGACAAGGCGGGCTCCTGGTACAGCTACAACGGCGACCGCATAGGCCAAGGCAAGGAAAACGTGCGCGAATACTTGCGTACTAACCCGGAGATTGCAGAGGATATCGACGCGCGAATTCGGGCCGTGCTGATGCCACCGATCAGTGGCGACAATGCTGAGGCAGATGATAACCCGACGCTTGAAGAGGCCTGAGTTCGACTTCGCCGGCGCGGGGCGATGGCCCCACGTGATTTTTGATGCTGGAATTCAGTAAGCAGGATCCGCTGTCGCCTGCGCGATGCCGCAAGCGCGCAATGGATGCGCTGGCTCGCCGCGAACACAGCCGCGCCGAGCTCGAGCGCAAGTTGGCGGACGCGGGTTTCGATGGCCAAACGGTCGCTGACACATTGGATCGACTGGTCGAGGAGCGGTTGCAGTGTGATGCGCGGTTCGTCGAGGCGTTTATCGCGAGCCGCTATCGCCAAGGCAAGGGTCCCGTGCGAATTCGCGCTGAATTGTCAGACAAAGGCGTAGCGACTGCGATTGTCTCAAACGCATTGGCTGAGGCGCCATTTGACTGGCTAGCGCGGGCCAGAGAAGTTCGCTTATCGAAATACGGCCAATCGTTCCCGGCGGATTTTAAGGACAAGGCGCGGCAAATGCGGTTTCTGGCCTACCGCGGGTTTTCGAGTGAGCATGTCCAAGCCGCATTTCGACCGGACGACCCGGCGACTGCTTAGCCGCTGATACTGGCCGTTCGGCGTGCAAACTCTGGCATTGACTACTATTGCCGTCTGCGCAGCTGTGAAATAATCCCGGCGTGGCGGGCAGCTTTGCTGCTGCGCCAGTATTGGTAACGGGATCATCATGAAAGAACTAACCAGCAGACAGCTGCGCGAGGCGTTTCTGTCGTACTTCGAGCAACAATCTCACGAGGTTGTTGCCAGCTCCCCGTTGGTGCCGGGTAACGACCCGACGTTGCTGTTTACCAATGCTGGCATGGTGCAGTTCAAGGATGTATTTCTGGGGCAGGATCAGCGTAGCTACCAGCGGGCGACGACGTCCCAGCGGTGCGTACGTGCGGGTGGCAAGCATAACGATTTGGAGAACGTCGGCTACACCGCCCGCCACCTCACGTTCTTTGAGATGCTGGGCAATTTCAGTTTCGGCGACTATTTCAAGCGTGAAGCTATTCGTTTTGCGTGGACGTTTTGCACCGAGGTGCTAGAGATCCCCAAGGAAAAGCTCTGGGTTACAGTTTTTCGTGAAGACGACGAAGCAGCGGCCATATGGATCGATGAGATCGGCGTGCCGCGCGATCGACTCTCGCGGCTCGACGAGAAGGACAATTTTTGGCAAATGGGCGATACCGGCCCGTGCGGACCTTGCAGCGAGATTTTCTATGATCACGGCGAGGCGGTCGCTGGCGGTCCACCGGGGTCACCCGATGAAGATGGTGATCGCTACGTTGAGATATGGAATCTCGTGTTCATGCAGTTTGATCGTGACGTGTCGGGCAAATTGACAGACTTACCCAAGCCGTCGGTTGATACCGGCATGGGGCTCGAGCGCGTATCCGCCGTGCTGCAGGGTGTTCACAGTATTTACGAGACGGACTTGTTCGTGCGGCTCATTGATGCCGTGGCTTCCGCCGTCGGCGTACCGGTGAGCGAGAACGCCTCATTGCGCGTGATCGCCGACCACATTCGAGCATGCGCGTTCTTGGTCACCGATGGCGTGTTGCCGTCAAACGAAGGCCGCGGCTATGTGTTGCGCCGGATTATTCGTCGAGCAGTTCGCCACGGTTATATGCTTGGGCAACGCGAGCCATTCTTCCACTCGCTGGTTACTGCATTGGTTACGGAGATGGGCGAGGCTTATCCCGAGCTCGCGCGTGCCGCCGCGCATACCGAGCGCGTGTTGCTGCAGGAGGAGCAGCGATTTGCGCAGACCATTGAGCAGGGGATGGGCATGCTCGAGGCGGCTATCGCAGCGCTTGACGGCAATGTGCTGCCAGGCGAGTTGGTATTCAAGCTGTACGATACCTACGGGTTCCCCATGGATCTCACAGCCGACATCGCGCGGGAGCGCGACTTGACCATCGACGAGGCCGGTTTTGAGGCCGCGATGGGCCAACAACGCCGCCGAGCACAAGCCGCTAGCAAATTCGGTGCTGTCGATAGCAAGTCCGTAACTGTCGACGCCGTCACGGCGTTCTCCGGTTACGAGAAATCCGAGGACGATGCCATTCCGGTCGTCGCCTTGTTTGTTGATGGTCAGCCGGTTGATCGAATGACAGCCGGCCAGGCTGGGATCGTCGTGCTTGAGAGCACACCGTTTTATGCCGAGAGCGGCGGCCAGGTTGGCGATACCGGGGTTATTGCGAGCGAGACAGCACGATTCGACGTTGTCGATACCCAGAAGAGCGCGAAGGCACACTTGCACATTGGTGAGCTCACTCAAGGTGAGCTTGAGGTCTCAGCGCGCGTCATAGCGCAAGTCGACGAGCAACGGCGCCAGGAGATTCGCCTCAACCACTCGGCCACGCATCTGATGCATGCAGCACTTCGCTCGATACTCGGCGATCATGTTGCTCAGAAAGGCTCGTTGGTAGATGAGCACAAACTGCGGTTTGATTTCGCGCACTATGCGCCCGTGACCGCTGATGAATTGCGACAGATTGAAGACCTGGTCAATGATGAGATCAGAGCCAACCATCCAGCCGAAACACGCGAAATGGCGTATGACGCCGCGGTAGAGGCGGGCGCTATTGCGCTGTTCGGTGAGAAATACGACAACGACGTCCGCGTCTTGCGCCTCGGGGATTTCTCCATGGAGCTATGTGGTGGCACTCACGTCGGGCGTACCGGCGACATTGGCCTGTTTCACGTGACGAGTGAAAGTGGTGTTGCAGCCGGTGTCCGTCGTATCGAGGCGGTGACTGGCAAGGTGGCACTGGCGTCTGTCCGGCGCACTCAGACCGCGCTCAACGAGGTCGCGAGCCTTGTACGCGCGTCGCGTGACGAGGCAGTACAGAAGGTCGGCCAGGTTATCGAACGCACCAAGGCTTTAGAGAAGGAACTCGCCGACCTGCGTCGCAAGCTGGCTGGTGGCGGCGCCACTGACCTGCTGCAACAAGCGAAAGATGTAGGGGACATCAAGGTCCTGTCTGCACGTCTCGATGGCGTTGATGCCAAGTCCTTGCGCGATGCTGTTGATTCCTTCCGTGACCGGCTGGGTGCGCGAAGTGTCGTTGTTCTTGGCGCTGTAGAGGACCAAAAAGTGCGTCTCGCGGTGGGTGTGTCGAAGCCCTTATTGGACATAATCAAGGCCGGCGATTTGGTCAAGCATGTCGCCGCTGGGGTTGGCGGAAAGGGAGGCGGGCGGCCGGACTTCGCTCAAGCTGGCGGTAGCCAGCCGGAAAACCTTGAGAAATCATTGGCTTCTGTATTCGATTGGGTTGCTAAGCTACAATGACCAAGACGGCCGGTTCATGGCCAGACTAATGGCAGCTCGCTCGGCGCACACGTAGGGGAAAAAATTCCCATAATTAACAAGCGGTTACGTCGCATCTCTGCGCCTAATTTTCGGCCTATTTTTTTGCATTCTGATGGTGCTTGCGGTGTAATTGCCGCGCTCGTAAAGGGGTTGCTACGAACTCCCGGGGCGTGTGCAAGTCGTCCGGCGCGGTTAACGAGAATGTGTCCAAACACATCGAGATAGAATCGCCGGCGGCTATAAAAGGGGTTGCTTGGTATCGTGACGGTTCTGAAGCCGGCATACGGGCGCACCAAACAGTTCGCATGAGCAGGATACTCAGCGGGCCAACTTTGGAGAGGAAAACGAATGTTGATTCTGACCCGTCGTGTGGGTGAGGCCGTCGTTATTGGTGAGGACGTGTCAGTGACCGTTCTTGGCGTTAAGGGAAACCAGATCCGGCTGGGCATTAATGCGCCGAAAGACGTATCCGTGCACCGTCAGGAAATCTACGATCGCATCCAGACTGAGTCTGGCGGCGACAATGAGGAGCAGTCCTGATCTGAATCGCTGCGCGTTCGCAGTGTCAAAGGAATTGCCAAAAGAATGCACTCAGATGCCTGTCGCGGCTTTACCCGTCGCGCCATCTGGCATACACTTTCGCGCCCGCGGTGGCTAGATTTAGCCGCCCGGCGGAAATCGCGCGGAGAGATGGCTGAGTGGTCGAAAGCGCTCCCCTGCTAAGGGAGTATGGGTTAATAGCCCATCGAGGGTTCGAATCCCTCTCTCTCCGCCACTTTCGATTCTCGCTCAATCGAAATGTTGATGATCCGAAGCGAGCATTGGTAGCAATTGCCCACCACGCCTCGTATAATCCGCGTCCCCGCAAGGGGAATGAAATGCGCCTGTAGCTCAGTTGGATAGAGTACCTGGCTACGAACCAGGCGGTCGGAGGTTCGAATCCTTCCAGGCGCGCCATTCTCTCGCCCCCGGCGTTATGGTCCTCCCTAACGGGAGTGCCGCCGGGAGTGCTAGAGGTTGGATGGAATGGAGGCCGCAACGATGCGCGTGTATCACTTTATCCCCCTTGAATACGCCATCGATAATCTCCGAAATCATCGGATGAAAGTCTCCCGTTATCGTGACCTGAATGATCCGTTCGAGATGTTAGCGCTAGATTTGTCTCGCCCAGACGTGCGTGATGCGGCGAACGCTACCAAAAGTGAATTTGACCGTCGCTTCGGACTAATTTGTTTCTCGAAGAACTGCAGCGATCCGGTACTCTGGAGCCATTACGCTGACAAACATCGTGGAGCAGCAATGGGTTTCGATGTGGAAGACGAGAACGCACTGGAGATTCAGTATTCGCGTGCTCGGGTGGAACCAAAATTCATAGATGATCACGATGGCCGCAGAATTGATCCTTCGGTCGGCGCTTGCCTGACAAGTACAAAGTTCATTAATTGGAAGTACGAGCAGGAAGTCCGGGTCGTAATGGATCTTGCCGATACGTACCAGTCTGGTGGCCTAGATTTTTTCTATCTCAGGAAAGTTGGTCGACTTCGTGAGATTGTTCTTGGTCATCGTTCAGAATTGCGCCCCTCTGATTTCGACACGCTTCTTGCTCCAGAATATCTAGGCGTGCGCGTATGGCAGTCTCGCCTTGCGTTCGGCACGTACAAGGTCGTAGAACGTCTTGATGTTCCTGCGTACGAGGTGCCAGAGTAGCAACGTCGGTTTATCTGAGGTGGGCCGATTCAGTCGCCCGCGTTTACCCTGCGTCCCTTCAGTAGCCGCAAACTTGGTTATCTGGGGCAGTTCTTTGATCTGTCAGTTCGGTGGAATTATCACCTGCTAGTCCTTACGTTTCGTCCTACTCAATACTACTGCTCTAGCCAATTGCCCCCTCCGACGGTTCAATTTAGCAAGCCTTGCACGCTGGTTATCCCAATCTAGTAGCAGGTCAATCGTGTGTGAGGGAGTTCCGTCATCGTTACGGCAAATAGCTTTTAGTCCAATGGGGTTCTTACCTTCGTATAGAGATCGGTACTTGTTGCGATAATCTTGGACCAGCTCTCTGGCGCGGCCGACCTCGTCTTCGATTAGGTCTCGAAGCTCTATGTGCACTGCCATTACCGCATCAATGTACTCTCGTGATGCCTGACAAATGTCAACTTTGTCAGGCATCTCGTCTAAAATGCTCTTCTTGAACTTCTTGTCCTTTTTCAATTCCATTTTGAGTACATAGGCATCGAATGAATAGAGTATCGGCTCCGACTCATCTGATTCATCGCGCATCATCGGGAAGCTAAAAGAGTCACATGGTATCGCGTGATGCTGGACGGAGTTTCTCAGCGCTTCCATGAATCTGTAGTCAAACGTCTTGTCGTAGTGATGCGAAAACTTTTCCTTTACACGTTTCTTGTTGAAGTTCGTTCCCATAATACAGCCAATGTGGCGACTTACTGAGTCGATGTACAGTCGAGCCGTCGTGAGCAAACTTATTACTCTGCGGTTGATTGAAAGCCGGGCATCATAGCTTTGTTCATACCCACGGAAACCTCGAACCATCAAGTCCGTGGCGATTCGCAGGGCTTCTGTTTCTATGTCGACATAGTTTGCTAACAGTAGCTCAAGCTTTTCTTCGAAAGACCGTGCTTCGGATAGCGTTTCCACCGCTAGTCCGATAGCATCGAATTGTTCTTCGTCCAGTTCTATCTCTGGGAATCTACCCAAAGCATGTATGCAAACGCAGTACTTCATGACGTTGCCTCACTGAATTCTGGGTTCAATGGATATTGAGTGTTATCGATCAAGAATGCCAACAAACACGCTATACCAAGACACTGATGTCTGTTCTCACTCAGCCGCCCAGCCGCCGCGCGTCGGGACCGCTCGATATTGGGCCGCGCATGGTCGTCTCATAAACTATGTTCCAGAGACGTATGATCCAGAGCCCGCGTCGTTCGGGGCCTCTGGAGTCGCTAATCGTCGCATCGCGTCGGGGAGCGTCGTGTGTTCCATCGTCGCCATTGACCCGAGATGATCGCCCATGATGTACTGGGATGGTCATGGGCCGAGGATCGTCTTCAGCTCGAGAGCATCGAAAGGAAGGTTTATCGATACAGACAGTTATTAGCAAAAAATCTTGTCTCGCTAGGGTAAATATTTGACTAAATAGCCTTTCGAAGTACCACTTCGAAGAAAAGCTCCCAATTAGCCTGTTGGATGGCGATGAGATGACATTTAACCGATCTAGTTCCATGAATATGGCGACTAGGGTTCTGTGTTGTTTCTTTCGCTTATCCTTAGGTGAATCTCTCAGACTCTTTTCTGCCGTATTCATTAAATTCCACTTAATGGAGACATGAAATGAGTCAATCAAAGCTTCTAACCCTTCAGGGGGTTTCAAATCTGCTAGGTATCTCACGTGATACCATCTGTGGCATGGCACGCGACAATTTGCTAGTGCCACCCATAATCCATATGCCTATACGTCGATGGAGCGAGCATCAAGTCCTGGTGTCCATCGGAGTAGCTTCGCCTGATAGTCCGGCGATCAAAGTTGATCGCCATGGTACTTGGAGGTGGTTCGTTGACGGCGAGTTCGGCAATCCGATACCGAATCAATTCCATGAATCGCGTGATGAGAGCGCAGCGTGAGGTGGTGGAAATGGAAACCGCAATTCCTATCCACTCATCTGTGGGTAATGACCGCCATGCGACAGACGACGATTACCAAGAGGCGATAGACAACTCGCTCGATTGGAAACGTCGTGTTCATCGTGAGGCGATTCTTCTCGTCGGCTTGGGCTATGCAGTCCTGCCGGTAAAACGACTTGGCAAAGGCTTCGCTGGCATGGGCATGAATGCCAATGCAGCAAGTAAATCGCCGGTCACCATCAATGAATGGTTTGACCCTGATAAGGGTCGATTCGCCGGAGCTAATCTCGGGATCGCCTGTGGTGCACAGCATGGCATCGGTACGACATGTATTGATGCCGACCGTCACGGCAAAGGTGATGGTGTGGCTGCGCTTAGCGACCTTGTCGCGAGCCATGAGCCTTTCCCCGATCACCCTTGGGCGATAACGCCGAATGATGGCGAGCACCACTTCTTCGAGCATACCATTGCCTTCTCACGCAAGCTGACCCCGATAGTCCAGACATCTGGACGAAACGAGTCTGGACTTGAAGTTCTAGGTGGCGGTGCATCGGAGTACAGGTCATTCGCTCTTGTATACCCGTCTGTAGTCAAGCGGCGCGATGGCAGCCTCGCCCAGTACAGCTGGCAAGTACACCCGCAGGCTGCTGCACGACCACCGATACCGAAATGGTTTGTCGATGCATTTGGTGAGCAGCGGCCGACGAAGTCCGCGCGTGGTAATGAAAATGTCGGTGCCGATGACCTTAATCAGCCGGTGCCGCTCGATCAGGTGCAGCGGATGCTGGACAGCATTGATCCGAACTCGCTGCCATACGACGAGTGGGTACGTATTGGCATGGCACTGCACGCGAATGACCAGTCGAGTGATTCGCTAAGACTATGGGACGAGTGGTCGCGCCGGGGTGACAGGTACCGTGCCGATGAATGCACGAACCGCTGGCGAGGGTTCAGGGGCGGTGGCGTAACGGTCGGGACGCTGTTCCACTACGCCAACAAGTCCGGTTGGCAACCCGACTCCGGCGATCTTGGCGTGAGTCCGTTGAGGCTGGCTATCGAGAAACTTAACCAGCAATTCGCCTACATGGTGATCGGTGGGCAGGGCCGGGTGCTGCGAGAGCGGCGCGACCGAACACCCAACACGCCGCGCTACGATCTTCTGTACGAGCAGACATTCAAGGGACTGCTGCAAGCAGAGCGATTTCCGTTCGGTGAAAAGCAGGTGCCGCTATCCAAGTTGTGGATGGACAACCCCAATAGGCGCGTGTACGAAAACGGACTTGGGCTATACCCCACTGGTGATGTTCCGAAGGGCGTGTTCAACACATGGGCGGGATTCGCATACACACCGAAGCAGGGCGACTGCGGCCTGTTCCTAGATCACATATCGAATGTGATTTGCGGCGGCGATGCTGCGTTGGCGGACTGGGTGCTGGATTGGCTGGCGGATCTTGTGCAGGACCCGGCCAATCCGAAAGGGACTGCCATAGTGATGCGCGGCACCGAGGGCTGCGGTAAGGGAACGTTGGCTAATGCGATCTGCAAGCTATTTGGTCCCCACGCGATTCATCTCATTGACGAGTCGCACCTTACCGGGAACTTCAATGCGCACATGATTGATGCTGTAGTCGTGTTCGCGGACGAGGTTACTTGGGGCGGTAACAAGAAGACCGATGGCAAGCTGAAGGGTCTGGTGACCGAGCGCAGGCTTATGGCCGAGCGCAAGGGAATCGATGCTGTGCAGTACACCAATCATGCGCATCTGATTATCGCGTCGAACTCGGAGTGGGTGATCCCTGCTGGACCAGGATCTAGGCGCTGGACAGTGATTGATGTGCCGGGAACGCACAGCAACGACTCGGCGTACTTTGCCCCGATGTACAAACAGCTTGAGAACGGCGGCTATGAGGCGCTGCTGCACTTTCTGTTGAACCGGAAGGTAACCAGCAACCTGCGACATGCGTTCGAGACACAGGCACTGCTTGAGCAACGGGCGCTGTCCGCCAAATCAACCAGTCCATTGTTTGAGTTCATCCAACACTTTCTAGCGAAGGGCGAGTTACCAGAGATGAGTAGGCATGAACACTCGGACCATGGTCTGTGTTTGATTAAGAGCGAGATGTATTCGTTGTACAAGCTGCACTGTAAGGAACAGTCAACGAAGCCACTCGGCGAGACATCGTTCTGGATGCGTTACCTGAAGGTGTTCCCAGATGCCAAAGGCGGGCAGCGCGAATGGCCTCGTGCAACCGTTGCGGGCCAGACGAAGGTGCGACTGGTGGTGCTGCAAGAGCGGGCCACGATGGTCGAGCAATTTGCCGAATTCTTCGGTCTCGATACCGCCTTTATCGGTGATTCCGAGGCCGCATGGGAGGTAGCAAGATGACCTCCAATATTGATTTCGGAATATGCCCGAGGTGTACCGACCTTCGTATTGCGAGTACCGACCTTCAGGTCGGGACGGCGGCTTTGTTGCAAGTCGAGAGGCTGGTCGAGGCGGTCTCGATACGCAAGGATGGGCCCAGCGAGATATCGAGGACCGACCTGAAGGTCGGTACATTCGCGAAGGTCGGTACTCCAGAGGCCGCGTCGTCCGGGGCCAGACCGAATGTACCGACCCTACCGACCTTTTTTCTGGGTCAGGAAGAAGAGATAGGGAGAGAGAATTCTTTCCCCCTATTGGACGTCCTCTCGTCCGATATCTCGAGAAGGTCGGTAGGTTCGGTAGGGTCGGTACCCCCACCTCGCTTTACACATTTATTGGAGGTCTCGTCATGAGTTATTTGCAATTGATCTCGGACGATCACATCGAGCGTCTAAAACGGGAGGAGCATGAGCGCTTCAGCAACATGATCGACGCACAGGTGAAACTGCGCGAAGAGTCGTGGGCAGTCAAAGAGCGCTGGCTGGCAATTTTCGAGCGTTGCTTGAGTCCGACCATTGCTTGCAAACAAGCAGACGTTTCAATCAGCACCTATCGGCGTTGGCGAAACACCGACTCAAGGTTCTGCATCGAGCTAAACAAGATCATTGAGGAGGCGCACGAGAACATGATCGGTTCTGCGTACTCGCGTGCAACGGGTTATCTTAAACCGGACCCAGAAACAGAATCGGGTTATGAGGAGGACGCGACAGGTCGGCCTATCAGACATGGTATGTCGGACAGGCTAGCTATTGCGTTGATCAACGGTAAAGAGCGAGTCGCACGCGAAGGTCCGCAGAACGTGACACTGAACATTAATTTGGCTGCGCTCGGTATCGCTGACAAGGATCAGGAGCACGTCAATACGGCTTCTAACGTAACTCCGTTGCGGCTTGCTTCACCCGGCACTGGTAACGTCATTGAGGCCGAGTACGAGGAACGCCAGGATGGCTCGCCGGATTCGGATTAGAGAACTTCGTACGCCGCGCCTTGCAGAGGCTCTCCGTGGCTCTCCCTCGGCCGCACCCGGCACCCGCTACCATCATAGCGGGTCCGGTGCTCGAGGCCCAGGGAGATACTACCGCGTGGCTCGGCTGGCTATCTGAGACGGGTGTCGGGGTCGTCGCCATCCTCGATGATCTCGTCGACGATTTCTGTGGCATAGAACGCAAGGTCATAGCCATCTGCAGGTTCACACCCGACGCTCTCGTATGTCTCGCCGCGCTCGATGGCCGCATTGATTAGTCGGCCAACTAGGCCGCTACCGGATTTGTGGCCATTCCTCAGGAACTCGGCTGCCTGTGCTGCAGCGGAGCGCAGTTCCGCTTCGGTGATTGTGTGTTCTGCGGTATCCATTGCTCGTGCGTGCATGTTCTCTCTCCTGTTATTTGGCATCGCTACACGCGGGCTAGGGCATCGGCCACGTCGTCCACGCTGAGCGTTCCATCGCGCACGAGTCTGCGGATTGCATTGCCCGTCGACATGCGTGCGTGGCCGGGGTTTAGGTGCGCATAGCGAGCCTCTATAGTCCCGATGTCTGTTCCCAGAAGCAGGTCCGCCGCCTGCATGACTTCTTGCGGTGTACACCCGGCTAGTAAGATCGCGATATCGTCTCCGCTGTGCTGTGTAGGGTTGCCGTTTGCCGACTCGCTCTTGGTGTATGTGCGCCGGTATTTCTTCATCTTGCTGAGTGCCTTTCGCGGAGCCGGATCGCTCGCGTTTACATCCGAGACCGGGTTAGCTGTTTGCTGTTGGTTGGCTTGCTGATCTTGCATCGTCATTCTCCTTCGAGTGATTGATTGGCGCTGCGGTCCGCTTCAAGAGCGATGGCCCGTTTGCCGCGTGCGTTTCTCGATTCCATATCGCGGAATCGAAAAAGCCGCCCAAAAAGGCGGCCAGGAAAAAGGAAAACACACGCGAAAGTCCCGCACAATTATCGAATGAAAGGGCGCTATGCACTCCCGGAAGCACTCCCGTGGCGCGGGCTATATCGATGGATGCGTCGCTCCGGTCCCGGCGCGCTGGTTCGTCCCCAGCGCGCCGGTCGCGCGGTCTGTGGCGGCGTCTCGTGCATACCCCCGCGCTTCTGGCGGAGATAGGGGGTACACCCGGCGGCGCGGCGCGCATCGGGGACGTTTCAGGTTACACGGTCAACGATATCCGAGAGTCGAGTGCTACACTTGCACAATGAACGAGCGAGACACTTTTGCTGACCGATACTTGTCAGGAATGATCCTGGTATTGTTCTGCGTGCTCGCAACCATACTGGCGGTGATCGTTTTTAAGAATGTAAAGCCGGAACATGAGTACGCCTTTAATGCTCTCGCCGCAGTGGCAGTGTCTATAGCTTCTGCAATGGCTATTCTTGTTTATCGATACAACTCGAGTAAGGCGGACAGAGACGAAGAGTATCGGCGCTCCGAGTTAGCAATGAATGAGTGTCGCTCGTTGCTGGATAAGAGTTTCGACCTACTCACGACTAAAAGCCCTGATCATGACCAGGTTCCCATTCCAGATCGTTTACTGTGGTTGAGAATGGCACGAACAATCAATAGCTATCACAAACTCAAGGAGTCAGTCTCCGAGGTTGACCACACCGTCATTTTGAACGTCCACGAAGATGATACTCGTACAAATTTTTCTGAAGTTTTGCATTCGGGTCGCGACGGTCTTCTAACTGCGGACTACTTCTCAGGTGCGTCAACGGGTGCTAGTGGCATTAACGCAGTTCCACTCGAGATAGCATCCGTTGCTGTAGTGTTTGGTTTTGCGTGGTGGCGCGATCCGAATGACGATTCGATCACCTTTGCGGACCCGGTAGAGTTGTTTGCGAATATAGGGTTTGTTGGCTACGGGGGGCTTGAGGGATACGTGCGATCGAAGCGATCTTTATGGGAGAGAATTGAGCGACGGAAAGCTGAGATGTCAGGCGAGAATCTCGATCAGTGGCGAGTAGTCTGAGGGCGTCTGACTACGTCGAGAACCCCGTTGTGGCCGCCCGCCGGGCGTGTTGGAATTTCCTTGGAAGGTTCCTCGGCTAACCGGCACACGTGAAGATATTCACCGGTAATCGTTCGAGGTGCCTTCCACCTCTTTTCGATTACCAATGGTGAATACAATGTCTACCGACTTACGAATTAGGATTCATGAGTTGCTGGCGACGGACGTCGATAAACTGACTCCCGCCGACGCGCAATTGCTCATTACCAAGATCCTCGATGCCGCAACACAAAGTGGCGTCACTGGTGAGGAATCACTCAAGCTTCAAAATCTCCTGGTGAAAGCGAACACTATCGCTATTTCCCAGACGCCGGAACGAAACACACGTGATGAAATCAGAGATCGCATTGCAACTGCTATCAAGAACGGCGATACGCTAACAGCGCAGCGGCTCCAGCAAGGCCTAGTTGACGCTGATCAAGCCGAGATTCAGACAACGGCTATGGTCGAACGCGTGCAAGCGGAACAGCAGGAACGCTTCCAGAAGTTTGCAGATGACAAAAGGGCTGCGCTACGGCGACGTCGCGATGAAGCGATCGCCCGTCGCACTGAAGAATTGGTCTCACGCACTGATGTTCCCATGGACCTTGCGGCGTCCCGGCGACAGGCCGAACGCGAAGTCAAATCGGAACACGTCTACCGTGAATTGGGTGAATGACATGAGTAAACCAAATGACACGGACTTGCGTGCGCATGAGAGCCTTGAGGCTGATGGTCGTTTAGTACGGTTGCTCTACAACCGGTTTGCCGATGAAAACCCCGAGGTCGTGGAGGTGATCAATATTGTTGATAGGCTGCTTCCGAATCATATAGATCGCGTATATTTCTTACTAGGTTTAGTCGGTCGCGAACAGGGGGATGGCTGGCTGAATGCGCTCGAAGCGACTATGCAAAACCTATCGCGCCTTGCCGAAGATCAAACACGCACTGACAAGCGTCTAGCGACGTTCGCACCGGGTGATACCGTCGGCGTTGGATGCCATTTTGAAGTGAAAGGCTAACGCAAGACCATCAGTGCTGAAGTCGCTAGTTTGAGCGGTGGTACAAGTCGGAAATGCTACACTGTTACTTGGCGCCCTACGCCATTTCTATCGTTTCATACGGCGAATGGACGTTAGCGGTTTCGAGGACTCACTGCCTCCGTGGGAGTAGTATGAAGACTGACAGCGCGAAGCTGCGGACATACAAATTCGGTGTTAACGTTTCAGGTCTCTGCCTACCGTTCGAAAAGGCGGGGCGTTCATTTAGCATTGATTACGATGAAACCAATTTATGGATTGGCGTCCCATCCCCGGGCTGGCGCGAGCTTCCGCCTGAAAACCACGCCACGCGCTGGATTCAAAGTACCGTAGGTGTCGATCCGATAGTTGCGATAAAGCCAATAGCGCTATTGGTCATTGTCCACTTGGATCCTGCGGATGTAGGTGGTGTTGACGGAGTTGATCGCGCGCGCAAGCTACAAGTCAGGCTTCAGGACTATTTTCGGCAAACACTGGGCTATTTCCAAGCTGGCGATGAGATTGGGAGTGCTATTCCGCTACAACGTTTGATGGATCCATTTCCAATATTTGAGTATGAGGGTGACGGGCTTTTTTCCGGCACAGCGCGAGTTGTCTTGCCGCCAAGCACTGGCCTTAAGTTGTCCTCTTCGGAGTGGCAAGCCTGTATTGACTGGATGCACAACGGGAAAGAGGCCCCGATAGAGTTCAAGCTACAAGTCTATGCGCGAGATGCGGTGAAGAAGGGCGATGTGATGAACGCGGTGATTTTCTCAGCCATCGCTATGGAAGCAGCTTGTGTGCAATTGTTGGAGTACAGGCTTCGCAAGCATGTGCCGGAAGATGGGTTAAGGGATCTCGCTAAGATTCCGTTCACCTCTTATATTGGCAAGAAGCTAGGCCCATGGTTATTCGGGGACAGCACCTGGCAAAAGTACATTTTGCCGGCGAAAGGTCGCTTTATGTTGCTATATCAATTGCGGAACAATGCGGTCCATACGGGGCGAGTTGATTTAGACGGCATTTCAGTTGAGTCGCTAGTCTCGGCCTCTCGACTTCTGGTAGAGATAGTCGATCTGCTCGTCCGTTCAGACGTCCATCGACTGCGGTTTTCATTGGACTCGCTTTTGCGCTCTGCGCGCAAGGGATGAGAATTGGTGAGCTTCCGTTGCAATGATTTTGCGTCGGTGGGGGACGGCCGATGGCCAATACGGTGTTCGAAGGGAAAAATGCCGCTGACTTCGTCACGCTATATAAATAGTGCTCCTCTACGTCGCGATATGAATTTGAACGCGAGGAGATAGCTTAGAGCACTTTCGACAATTGGCTGTCCCACTCCTTCATGACGTTGAGCTTGCGCTCGATATGCGTTGCTCTCAGGTAGTGGCGCTGACTTACTGTCTGCCGCTGCCCATGGTTCTGCCAGATATCCAGGTCGCGGATATCGACACCGGCATCGCTCATGACAGTCTTGAAGGTGCGTCGTACCTGCTTCGGTGTCCAATCTGACATTTCGTACCGCTTCCGCAGTTTACGTACTGCCGCTGACATCGCGGTCGGCTTCATTGGAATCGTTACCGCATTACGTTGCGGGAAGATGACTTCACAGTTGCCGGTGTGCTGGCGCATCTCCGCTATCACTGCCTGTGCGTGCTGGCCCAGCGGTATCGTGTGCGGTATTCCGGTCTTCGTATCGGGTACGCACAGGCACGGGTGGCCGTTGACGTTCTGTAACCAGTCCCAGCGAGCGAATAGCGTCTCGGTTACACGCTGACCACCCATAGCGATGTGGAAGCGCAGCGCCCCTGTCATCTCAGGTCCGGAATGCTCGGCGATCTTGTGCCATGCGATGGCGAGTTCTTCCATTGACGGGTAGTGGTTTTCGGCACGCCGACCAATCTTCACGATCTGGGTCGCTGTCACTGGATTCACACCATTCAAGCCGTAGTTGACGCCGCGTTCCAAAATGTTGGGATTGTTGTTCGCTTTGACCCCGTACTCGAATGCCGCATGCAAGAACTGCTGCACGCGCCGGGCCATGGTCTTGCTACCACGTTGGATGATTCGGCGTAGCAGTATGGTGATATCGTCGGCGGTGATCTCCGGGCATTTGCGGTCGCCAATGTATGGCAGTACGTTCTTGTCGAATGCCTGCTCGATGAAGTATACGGTCTTCACGCCGCTGTCTGTTCGCTCGGCAAGGTATGCACGTAGCATCGACTCGACCGTAGGTATCTCTTGGCCGCGAGTGCCCTCGGTGGCCGGATCGATACCTGCCTCTGCCTTCCCGAGGCTCTCCGTGGCCCTTCTTCGGGCATCGGCGATACTAGTCGCTGGGTATGTACCGATCTTCATGAAGCGGCGCTGTCCGGCGTGCTCGTAGCGCAGGCACCAGTTGTGCTGGCCGTTCTTCGTAACTTGTATGTGGAGACCTTTGGTCTGCTTGTCGAAAATGCGATATGGATAGCCGCGAGCTTTTAGCGCACGGATACCACGGTCGGTGAGGGTCTTCATTGGCTGGCCTTATGGTTCGTCTGGGCGGGAGTGCCGCCGGGAGTGCATTTCTGCAGCGATTTCTTCAGACGAGATTAGATCATCCGCGATCACGGGCCACAATAATTGTTCAATTAAAACAGTCGGTTAGCGACTATTCGAGACTCCTTCAGACTCCGCGCGATTCGCCAAATAGATGGCTACGAACCAGGCGGTCGGAGGTTCGAATCCTTCCAGGCGCGCCATACAAAAAAAGGTCATCCCAACGGGATGGCCTTTTTTTGTATTGGGAGTCTGGAGGCAGGTGAGAAGCACCCAGGTTTGATAAATTGCGCTAGCAATTTAGACGCCGCAGGCGCCCCGCAGGGGTGAGGTTCGGCGCAAGCCGATCTGAATCAATCCTTCCAGGCGCGCCATACAAAAGAAGGTCATCCCAACGGGATGGCCTTTTTTTGTATTGGGAGTTTGGTTATCAAGGCTCGTAAACTGTCGCCCGAATGCGATAGACATCGAACCAGGTCTCGCCACCGTCCATCGAGAATTGCTGCGCCCAAGACCAGCCGTCAGTGTCGGGTGGAAAAAAGATGATGCGTCGCAGCGGGTCCTGCGCCGGCCGCAGAATGTCCATAATGATGCGGCCGTCTTCCTGAAGTTTGGCTGAAATGTGCATCAGGCCTTTTTGCCCCGTTGCGGCCCAGACAATTTCCCATGACTGGCTGTCGGGATTGTAGGTTCTCAGGTTAGTGCCCCACCCACCTGTGTTAGGCATCCAGAAGTCTTGCACGGCCGCGCCGTCGCCGATGCACTCGAATATCCATCTGGCGCCTTTGCCATCGCTCCATCCGCTACCATCGGGCGCGAGCGCCTCGTCGGTTATCTTCCAGTCCCCAACATAGCGACCGAATGCCGCCGTCTCGCCGTCCAGGCAGGCGTTGTCATCATTGGCCAGGGCACATAACGGCAACAGGGCCGTGATCGCGAGCAATCGCAGTCGACGCATCTCTAACGCTCCTTGCCGAATCCTCGGCGGTTGAGTTGCATTCAATATACACCCATCAGCGCAAAGCACGAACGCTGCGAAGGTGCGCGCGTCTTGCGCTTGTCTGATCGCGGCAGACACCACGCCAAGCGCAACGCCACCACGTGGCATCCGCCGTATCCTGCGGATGCTGCGGCGCAACACGCCAAGGCCATCCGCATGCCATAGCTAAAGCCTATTGCGGCAATTAGCAATTTCAATCCGCTGCTTCGGATGTTTAGGTTTTAATCCAAGTTCCGAAACGTTGTGTTTTGTTTTCCGTTGGGGGTAAAACGATGATGCTCAAGAAATCTATTTCTCTGTTTGCTGGCGCATTGCTTGCGATTGCGTCTGCAACGGCGCCAGATGCGGCGCTGGCCGGTGAGGCCAAGACCAACCAGTTCTGGTGGCCAGAACAGCTCAACCTTGCACCGCTACGTCAGCATGCGATCGAGTCTGATCCGATGGGCGCCGAGTTTGATTACGCTTCTGCGTTCCAGGCGTTAGATCTGGACGCGGTAAAAGCTGATATCGAAGCGTTGATGACCACATCACAGGATTGGTGGCCAGCTGACTATGGCCACTATGGTCCCTTCTTTATTCGCATGGCATGGCACAGTGCGGGCACCTATCGCGTCGCTGATGGCCGCGGCGGCGCAGCTGGCGGACAGCAGCGACTCGAGCCACTCAACAGTTGGCCGGACAATGCCAACCTTGATAAAGCGCGCCGCTTGCTCTGGCCCATTAAGCAAAAATACGGTAGCAGCCTGTCGTGGGCGGACTTGATGGTGTTGACGGGTAACGTTGCACTTGAATCGATGGGCTTTAGCACCTATGGATTTGCCGGTGGTCGCGAAGATGACTGGGAAGCAGACCTCGTGTTCTGGGGGCCTGAAAACGAGTTCCTTGCCGACGAGCGCTACAGCGGCGATCGTGAGCTTGCACGACCGTTGGCCGCCGTTCAGATGGGCCTGATCTACGTGAACCCAGAAGGCCCTAATGGCAACCCCGATCCGTTGTTGGCTGCCAAGGACATCCGCGAGACGTTTGGCCGTATGGCAATGAACGACGAGGAAACGGTTGCGTTGATTGCCGGTGGTCACACATTCGGTAAAGCGCATGGTGCGGCTAAACCTGCAGACTGTGTCGGTCCGGAACCGGCCGCCGAGGCGGTTGAAGCGCAAGGCTTTGGATGGCAGAACAAGTGTGGTTCTGGCAACGCGGGTGACACCATCACTAGCGGACTCGAAGGCGCTTGGTCAGTGAACCCCATCCAGTGGACTACGCAATACCTGGACAACCTGTTTGCCTTTGAATGGGTGCAAACACGCAGTCCGGCTGGCGCCATCCAATGGATACCTGCGGACGGCGCGGCGGCGAACCTGGTGCCCGATGCATTTGATGAGTCCAAGCGCCATGCGCCAATCATGTTCACGACAGACCTGTCACTCAAGTTCGACCCTGAGTACCGCAAGATCTCGAAGCGATTCCAGGAAGACCCGAAAGAGTTTGAACTCGCGTTCGCCAAAGCCTGGTACAAGTTGACGCACCGTGACATGGGTCCACGTGCACGCTACCTCGGTAGCGACGTACCCGCTGACACACTGTTGTGGCAGGATCCGATTCCAGCTGTCGATCATGAGTTGATTGATAACGCGGATATCGCTGACCTCAAAGCGCAATTGCTCGATGCAGGCTTGACCGGCTCCGAACTCATTCGCACGGCGTGGGCATCTGCGGCGTCATTCCGGGGTACGGATCGACGTGGTGGCGCCAATGGTGCGCGCTTGCGTCTCGCGCCTCAGAAAGACTGGGAAGCCAATGATCCTAAGACGACTGCCAAGGTGATCAAGCGTCTGGAACGCATCCAGTCGAGTTTCAATCGCAAGCAAAACGACAACAAGCGCGTGTCGCTGGCAGACTTGATCGTGCTGGCCGGTACGGCAGCTGTCGAGCAAGCGGCGAAAGCCGGCGGCTATGATGTTGAGGTGCCGTTCGTGCCTGGTCGTATGGATGCGACGCAAGCACAGACCGACGTTGACTCGTTCGCGGTGCTTGAGCCCACTGCCGACGGGTTCCGTAACTATTTCGGTGCAGGCAACTATCGCTCGCCCGCGGATATGCTGGTGGATCGCGCTAATCTGTTGACGCTAACGGTGCCGGAGATGACGGTATTGGTTGGTGGCTTGCGGGCCCTGGATGCCAATGCGGGTGGCACGGCGCATGGTGTCTTCACCGATCAACCAGGCACGCTCAGCAATGATTTCTTTGTCAATTTGCTGGATATGTCGACCAAATGGTCGCGTGCGGAGACCGCCGGCGTCTACGAAGGCCGCGACCGCGCATCCGGGGAACTCAAGTATACGGCTACGCCGGTTGACCTCGTGTTCGGTTCGAATGCCGAGTTACGAGCCATCGCCGAAGTCTATGCAGCCAATGGCGGCGAGCAGAGAATGGTCACCGATTTCGTGGATGCATGGACCAAGGTCATGACACTGGATCGTTACGACTTGTAATTGGGTAGACGCTATCTTGAACTCGCGCGGCTAGCCCGCGAAAGCGCAGGATAGACAAGCAATCTCAAAGCTGGCGGTGGCGTTGACAAACGTCGCCGCCTTTTTTTGCGTGTACGCGCGTCTACATAACTGCCGGTAGTGACTCGCGGCTGGTCTTTTAATCCGAAACCTGGCCGGCAGTCTCTTTATTGCGGCAACGGTAGCAACCTTACGTGCGATTACGCTAGTTTACGCACTGCGACTACAATGACTTCAACCTCTGGATGTGAGATACCGATGACGAACGCCAATAACCCATCAGCTCACGCTGAATCACGTCGCCGCTTTCTTCAGCGTTCGCTCGCAGCCTCCGGTGTGTTGGCGATTGGGCCTGGTCTTTGGGGGTGTGCCAATCAGGGATCGCCTCGATCTGCACTGGGCGTCAATCGCATTGCGTCAACGAGCAATATCCCGAACCTTTCGCGTGATCTCGTCGAGATTCCTGTAGACAATGATCCGCAAACCCAAATGCGCGTGCCTCGCGGA
>JBCCCC010000031.1:0-24761 GCA_039033695.1 Pseudomonadota bacterium
ATCAAACTACTGACGGGCGCCGATGGCACGGCGATCAGTCAGCCGGCAAACTTGGCTAAGCAAGACCTGCCCCGCTCGTCGCATGGCACGGCAATTATTGGCGACCCTCGCAATGATGAGAACCGCGTATTGTCGCAATTGCAGCTTGCGATGCTGCGTTTCCATAACAAGGTTGTTGACGCATTGGCATCCAAATATTCCGGTGCCGAGCTGTTTGAGGAAGCGCGCCGTACGACCATGTGGCACTACCAGTGGGTCATAATCCACGACTTTCTGCCAACGCTCTGTGGGCGTGCCGTGGTCAGCGATATCCTCGGCAACGGCCGAAACCTTTATTGCGCTGAGCACAATGATCCATTCATACCTGTCGAGTTCTCGGTCGCGGCCTATCGGTTCGGCCACTCAATGATTCCGCAAAAGGTGCAGATTAAGAAGTCCAAACCTGCGCTTGCATTGTTTGGTGGCGTGCTGGGCGAGGGCTTTGCGCCGCTATCCAGCAATAAAGGCATCGTTGACTGGAAGGAGTTGGTCGATACGAATGAGGGTCGGAGCATTCAACGCGCCGAAAAACTCGACGGCAAGCTGGCATCAGACTTACTGAAGCTGCCGTTCATTGCGCCTCCTGGCATCCAATCACTTGCAACACGCAACCTGTTGCGTGGCCAGGCGTTCCAGCTACCCTCCGGCGAAAACGTCGCCATGGTGATGGGGCGTAACGACGCGGAGATTGCCAAGGTGAGCAAAGCCGCAACCATGCTTGCGAAGAAGGTGTCGGCGGACTTGTCCAGCGGCACGCCGCTTTGGCTGTACCTATTGCTTGAGGCGGAGAAGGTCGGGCGTGAGACAACGCCGGGTCACTTTGACAAGGCTGAAGGGCTGGGTCCGGTCGGCGCGCGTATTGTGGCCGAGACGATGATTGGCTTGATCGAGCTCGACGAGCGATCGTTTCTTTCTCAGAATCGCAGCTGGAACCCCGACGAAGGTGTGGGTGTTGCGTCGCTGGCCGATATGCTCACATTCTGAATTGAATCGAGCGGGCAACCGCATCATTATGGTGGGGTGTGCAAAGCCGTGCTGGGGGCGTGATGGCCGAGCAGTCTTACGATTCTGACACCATGCCATTTGTGGCGCCTTGTCGTGACGTGCCGTTTCTCGCGCCGTTACGCTGGTTGCGTCTCGGATTCGCCGACTTCAAACGTGCCGTACCTCAGAGCCTGGGGTATGGCATTTTTATGAGCGCCACGATCGCATTGGTATGTTTTCTCGCGTGGCGCTACGGCAGCTTCTGGTTCTTGTTTGCCATGCTGGGTGGGTTCATTTTTCTGGCGCCGCTCACGTGCATTGGATTGTATGCCATTAGCGCGCAGCTAGAGCGTGAGCAATCCGTTTCACTAAAACGCGCCATACGCGCAGGCATTAAGCGCCATCTTGGCAACGAGTTGACCTTCGCCATTGTGTTACTGGTCGTGTTCCTCGTCTGGGCGCGAGCGGGCGCCATGGTGTCTATTTTTTTTCCGGTTCAGGCCGAGCCCGATTTTCGTGAACTACTGACTTTTCTTGGTATTGGAACGGCGGTCGGTGCCGTGTTTGCGACGATCACGTTCTCAGCTAGCGCGTTTTCACTGCCGATGATCATGCATCGTAAAGTCGATGCTGTCACTGCGGTCATCACCTCCATCAATGCCGTGCTGCGCAACAAGCTGACCATGATGTTCTGGCTGGCGTTGATCGTCTTGCTGGTCATGGTGGGTTTCGCGACCGCTTTTATCGGCATGACCGTGCTGTTACCCGTCATTGGCCATGCCGCCTGGCACGGTTATCAGGAGACTATCGATGCCAGCGCGTTCCCGCGTCATGATGTCGGTATCACGGCAGTGCCGCGGGCGGAGACGGCGCATTAGCCGGCGACGTATCCTGCTCGTGCGGCACGGCGAAGCCGACGCTGCGTGGGGAGAGGATGCTGATCCAGGGCTCAGTCAAAGAGGACGGCAACAGGCAGCGATGGTTGCAAGTCAGTTAGCTGGCATGCTGAAACCGGACGCGCTATCTGTCATCTCCAGCCCAATGCGGCGCGCGCGCGAAACGGCTGCACCACTGGCGCAAACGCTTGATCACGAGGTGGCGATAGACCCGGCATTCAGTGAGGTACCCGGACCAGCTGCGCTCAGTGACAGGCGTGCGTGGCTAAGTGATTTCATGGCCGCAGAATGGGATACGCAGCCTGACGCTTTACGGTCCTGGCGCGATACTGCGATTGCAAGACTCGCCGCGGTCCAATCCGACATCGCGGTGTTCACCCATTTTCTACTGATCAATGCCGTGGTAAGCGGCATCACCGGTCGCTCGCAGACCGTTTGCTTCACGCCAGACAATGCATCGATCACCGAGATTGATTGTCTTAACGGCCAGCTGCGCCTCGTCCGACTTGGCCAAGAGCTCGCCACTCACATCAATTAGCATTTGCTTCTGCATCACCTGGGTTGCGCGAGGTTGCGGTGTAAAATACTGTTTTTACATGCAAAAGATAAATTTCCGAGGGAGTCCCGATGATCGGCGTTGCGGCGCAAATGCTGCGATGTAGCAAAGTCACGATGTAACAGCCGCACAGAACCGCTATACAAACCTAAAGATCATTGGCATCCGGCCGACACTCAAGCTGAACGAACAAAATTTTCACTTGGAGTGATGACAATGAAGCAGCATCAAGCCGGTTTTACGCTGATGGAAATGATTGGCGTTGTGGCGGTTATCGCCATTTTGGCCTCAATGGCCACGCCGATGATCTTTGACGCCATCCGCAGCGCACGCGTGACAGCATTCGTTGAAGATGTGAATGTCCTGCGCACCTCTGTGGCTCGCTACTACGAGGACACCGGGCAATTCCCAACACATATCCCGACCGACACACGCGATGGCCGCAGCTTGTTGCTCACTAACCGCACGAACAACCCGATCGGCGGCTGGGCCGGCCCCTACATCGAAAAAGAATTCGAGAACCCATTCCAGGAAGGCGGCTATCGCTCGATCATCAGCACCACTAACGCCAACTACCAGTTTGACCTGGATGGTGACGGCACGATTGACACCTCTGGGGTATCCGTGATGCGAATTGACAATGTCTCTGAGGCAGATGCACGCAAGATCAGCGACATTCTGGATGGTGATGGCGATGTCGACAGCGGCAGCGCTGCCTGGAATCGCGCTGGTCGAGTGAAACGCTACGGCCGCAACGGTAATGACCAACGCCGGTTGATTATCTTCCTGTCACGTAACTAACTACTGACTGTCTGCCGCAATGAGTGTGAATGCAGAACAGGGCGGGGCCTACTGGAGTTCGCTGACGTCCAAGATTGCCAAGGTCAATCGATCAAAGATGACCCTTGGCAGTCGATTGATGGCAGCCGGCTTCCTGACCCAGGCTCAGCTGGATCTTGCACTGCGCGAACAAAAGCGCAGTGGCAAGCTGCTGGGCAAGGTGCTGATCGAACTGGGCTTTGTGTCCGCACAGGTCATCACCGAGACGTTGGCAAGCGAGGCGCAAACCGAAGTTGTTGATGTCCGCCATGCAGACATCGATGAGTCTGTATTGTCGTTGGTCTCCTATGAGACGGCCAAACGTTACAAGCTGATGCCGCTGGCACTAACCGATGACACGTTAACGACAGCATTTGCCGATGCGTTCAACGTCATTGCGATTGACTTTCTCGAGCGTGAAACCGGCAAGACCATCAATGTTGTTACGGCGCCCGAGGGCGAGATTCTTGATGCTATCGCGCGACATTACGCGCAAGGCAGGTCGATCGCCGATACGATCGATCAAATCATGCTCGGCGGCAATCTTGATGCCGAGGACGAGGCTGCAAACGAATCGCCGCTGGTACGCCTGGTGGATCAAATCATTTCGCTCGGTATCAAATTGACTGCCACGGATATCCACGTTGAGCCTGCTGAGACCGTGGTCCGTATTCGCATGCGCATCGACGGTGTACTGCGCCAGGAAGTGTTGATTCCGAAACTGATTCAGCCGGCATTGACTGCGCGGCTTAAGCTGATCGCAAACCTCAATATCACCGAGAAGCGCGTGCCTCAGGATGGTCGGATTCGATTTGACTACGGCCAGAGCTATGTCGATCTGCGAGTCTCCACATTGCCGACCAACAGTGGTGAGAGTGTGGTGCTGCGTATCCTTGATTCCAGCAATACCTCGATGACCATGCGCGATCTCGGTTTCTCCAATGACGATCAGCAGCACGTTGAGGACTTGATCAGCATGCCGTACGGCATGGTTCTGGTGACCGGGCCGACCGGTAGCGGTAAGACCACGACGTTGTACAGTGCCTTGCAACTCGTCGAATCAGAAGTGCGTAGCGTGTTTACGCTCGAGGACCCGGTCGAGTACTCACTGGGCAACATTCGACAGACGCAGGTTAAACCGGAAATCGGCATGGACTTTGCGTCGGGCCTTCGCGCTTTGCTGCGTCAGGATCCCGACGTCATCTTGATCGGCGAGATTCGTGACCTAGAAACCGCGCAGCTTGCGACCCGCGCAGCCTTGACCGGTCACCTGGTGCTGTCCACGTTGCATACGAACGACGCCATTGGCGTGATCCCACGCCTGGTCGACATGGGCGTCGACCGCTACATGTTGCCGCCGGCGCTGTCAGCGATTGTCGCGCAACGCTTGGTGCGCAAGATTTGCAGTAACTGCAAGGAGCCGGTGCGCGATGTCCAAGCCGTGCTTGATCAAGCAGGCGTTGCCGGCGTTGCCGATGGCATCCGCGAGCTCCACAAGGGCGCCGGGTGCAGTGAATGCAACCAGACGGGTTATCGGGGCAGGATGGCGATCTATGAGCTGCTCACGATCGACGAGCGATTTCACGCCCCGATCATTCAGGGGGCTACCGCCGCCGAAATCAAGGAACTGGCCAAAGCCGCCGGCATGGTCCCCATGCTCGAGAATGGGCTGCAAAAGGCGGCGGCAGGTACAACGACGATTGAGGAGGTCTTGCGGGTCGTCCGCTAGCAGATCATGCCTGAGTTTGCCTACCATTCCGTCAACAAGGCTGGCCATGTGTCGGATGGCACGATGGTTGCCGATGATGAGCTGGCGCTTGAGCGTCGGCTGCGCGAGATTGGCTACTGGTTGATTGATTCGCGTGTGCAGTCACCGAGCAAGCGGCGCAAACGCACCGACAAAGTGCCTCGGCGTGAGCTCATCGACTTCTTTATGGGTATGACATCGCTGCTGACGGCTGGCATCCCCGTTGCCGATGCACTTGCGGCGATGGCAGAGGAGACCGTGCACCCTGCGCTGCGGCGTATTCTGGAAGATATCAGTATCAACGTCCAAGCCGGTAATGATGTCTCCAGCAGCTTGCGCAACTATCCGACCGTATTCAACGATCAGCTGTGCAACCTTGTGCAGGCTGGCGAGCATGGCGGCAATCTGATCAATACCTTCGAAGATCTTGCCGAGCACCTGGACTGGATCGAACGCATCATGGCCGACATTAAACAGGCCAGCATCTATCCGTTGATGATCATTAGCGCTGTCGCCGGGCTCATTGGACTGATGTTCGTCTTCGTTGTCCCAAGTTTCGCATCGATTTTCTCCGAGCTGGATATCGAACTGCCTGCGTTGACACGCGGCGTTGTGGCCATTGGTGAGTTTGCCCAGCAATTCTGGTGGGCGATCATACTCGCGATCGTCGCAGCGGTGGTATTCGTGCGTACGGTCAGGTCGACACATCCGGCCATCGCAATGCAAATCGACAGGATGAAATTGAGAATCCCAGTGTTCGGGCGTATCCAATCGCTGTTGGTTCAATCGCAATTCGTACACAACCTGGCGTTGATGCTGAAAGCTGGTGTACCGATTCTTGATGCGCTGCGCCTGTCGCGCGGCATCAGCAAGAATCTTGTCATGGATGCTGCAATCAACGATGCCGCTAACACGGTACAGGGCGGTGGGCGTATCAGTGATGCGTTGCGCGAACATGCCGTGGTGTCTTCGCTCACGTTGCGCATGATCATTGTCGGCGAAGACGCCGGCCGACTGGATACCACCTTGCAGCAGATTGCGGACCGGTTCGATGCGGAGATACCGCGACAAATCAAGCGCGTGTTCTCGATCCTCGAGCCAATGATCACGCTGACACTGGTAGTGATCGTTGGTTTGATCGCAGGGGCACTGTTCCTGCCGATGTTTGCATTGGTATCAGGGCTGAGCTGATGGAGACGAACCTTAACAGAGGCCGGCAACAGCGCCAGAGAGGATTCACCTTGATGGAGATGATCGCTGTTATGGCCATTCTCGCGATCCTATCTGCGGTGTTGGCGCCCAGTTTGATTGACGGTATTGATCGGGCCTATGCGGCCGCTGAGCAGGAGAGTCTCGAGCAGCTGGCCGAAGACTTGACGCGCTATGTACGCACGACCGGGCGTATACCGGATCGCAGCGCTGCGAGCTGGAGCACGGCCATTGCCAGTGTCAGTGCGACACCGACAGCCGATGTGCTGAGTAACCGCCGTGGCCATCAGCGCTTTGTGTATCTGGATCCGGCGTTTTTGTCGGCCAGTGGTAGTGCGTTTAATGGTTATACACAAACTACGGGCCTTACCAGCGCACCGAACTCACCGCGCGTCATGTTGATATCCAACCTGAAAGGCAATGTGCCAAACCAGCCCAATACGGCGGCAAGGTTCAATGAGATCTGGAATCAGGTACCAGGTGCGTCACTTGAAGAAAGCAATGATCTGAAGATCGTCAGGCTTAACTGGAGCGGTCTTTTTCACCGCGTGCTGATGGCTAACGGCACGCCCGTGCTACCAGGCTACTCGCTGAACAGCCAGGCACAATCACCGGTTGCCGCGGCATCCGGTGCCAGCGACGGGTTGGCGTTGCGCTACGTCATCGATGGCACGCAACTGCAGCTGTTCGCTGGCCCTTACCCAAGCGGTAGCCTTAACAGTGCACAGATTGTGACGGGCGATACAAGCTTGCGTTACAACGCAGTCGGCACACTGAATATCTGGGATACGCTATGAGCATCGATTATGGCATCGAATGGGCGTACGGTGAGTTTCGTATTGCCAAGTTTAAGGGTGATCAGATCGTCCAGAGCTGGAAGTCGCCAACCCCGGTCAATGACCTGGCGAGTTTAAGCGAAGCGATGCATCAAGCGACGCATCATGTCGATGTCAGCCGCGGTGGCTCCGTCGCGATTGCCTACGAAGATGATCTGCATACGCACGAATTCATTGAGATCCCGCCGCTTTCAAGGCGTGATTTGAACAAGTATCTGCAGCGACACGTAGAGACCAACAAGGGATTCGATGGGGCTGCAGCATGGCGCGCACATCCGGTCGATCGTGCTGGCGTCAGCGGTGTGTTGTTGCACCTCATGCCCAAGTACGTCCTCGATGCCGTGATGCGGATCTGCGAGGAGTTCTACTTACTGCCCAAACTCATGGTGCCGCTCACTGAGGTCATGTCCGAGTTTGTGCCGTCGCTAGAGGTGGAGACGGAAAACGCGCTGCTGCTGGTTGCGCTGTTTGACGATCGCACGCAGATGCTGGTGTCGAGTGATGACGGCGAGATCCTGTTTGTACGTGAGCTCAGCTACCCATGGGAGCCGTCGTCGAATGAGCGACTGATTGTCGACATTAATCGCACCATTGGTTATGCGAAGCAGCGTATTGGTGGCGCTATCACCCAAGCCTGGGTCATCGGCGAGAACGCCGAGTTTGCCAATGCGAGTTTGAATGAGCGGGTCGACGCAACCATGACATTCGAGCCGCGGGCGGCTGACCCAGACTTTTGGCTGCAGCAGGTTGTGGCGTTGCCGCAAGGCCTCGCGAGCAACTTTATCCCACTGTTGGCACGTAGTTCGATCACCGGCAAGACCTTCATGCGCGCCGGCATCATGATGGCGGCTGTCTTTGCCCTAGCGGCAATCACCATCAGTATCCTGGTTGAAGGCACGATCCTCGCCAACCGCTTCGACACGCTGAGCGCGCAACAACAGATCAGCGAGAAAAATGACGAATTGCTGCGCCTGAACAACGAAGTCGAGCTAATGAATCTTGAGAAGAGCAAGCTCGATATTCTGAGCGTTGATGCGTTCAATTTACCAGCCCTGTTCTTGAGCCATCTCGGAGATTTGTTGCCCGCCGGTTTGGTGTTGACCAATGCCGAGATCGTTCGCGGTAGAGACGGCTGGAATCTGACCTTGCGTGGCATGAGCGATCGTTCGCTAGGCGATGTCGCACCGTTATTGGCCGATTTCCAGAAGCAGCTGGCTCAAGATCCCTGGAATACGGCCGTTACCGTGTCATGGGAAGACGCCTGGATGAAGCAGCTCGAGCAGGGCTTTGCAACGCAGACGGGCAACATTGGATTTGAGATTCGCGGCCAGTTCAGATGACCACACTACGCAAAGACTATGACCCGAATGAGATTCCGTTGAACTCATCGGCGATCCATAAGCTGGATGATCGGCTGATGGAGTTGCGCTTGTCAGAAGACATGCCGGGTCCCGGGCTGTCAGAAGTCAGCGAGCAGTCTGATTTTGAACGTCGCTTAATCGAGCGTGAGCGTGAGCGCGTGGTTGCGCCGCATATTCGTTTCCAGCGTACGCTTAACTCGCTGGTTTACAAGATTTATGCAAGCCGGCGGTATCAGGTCGGTTTCGCGATGGTTTGGTTGCTTAGCTTTGCATTGCTCGTTGTATCGCTCTACTGGCGAATTGACCACATTGACGATAGCGTCATGGCATTGACCGAGCTTGGGCAACTGGAGACCGAGCTGATGCAGGTTCGCGCGCAATGGTCCGCCGAGAAAATGAAATCACTCGAGGACAGCGTGACTACCGCGGACCAGCGCCGCGTGTTCGTTGACTATCGTAGCCTGGCCGATTGGCTGCGTGAGAAAGGCGACTTTGCAAGACAGCTGGGTCTGGAATTCAGCTATACGTTGGGTGCTGGTCGCGTGTCGAAAATTGAGGACATGCTGGAAGTGCCCGTCGTCGTGTCATTGCGTTCGCCCGCCGACGCAACACAAACCTACCTGCATGTACTCGAATTCCTGAAACGACTGGTGAGCACGTTGTGGTACGTCGAGATTGCCGAGGCGTCGCTGGAAGGTGAGGGTCAGGGCGCGACAAGTGTGAACGCTACACTGCGTGTGTGGGTGCATGGCCGCATCAAGGTGGAGCCGGGCAATGCTGAATAATAAGTGGATTATCGGCGGCCTGGCTTTGTTTGCGCTGGTGTTCGCGTACAAACGCTTGGTGCCATTGGTGCTCGAAGGCAATTCAGGCTTCGATGCGCCAGTCGTGTTCGATGATGCGGATTATTACGATGAAGCAGACATTGCATCAGAGACAGGCATCGATACCGCCGAGCAAGGCTTGCAGTTTGATAGTGCCCAGCATGATCTTAAGCGCATCAAAGTGGCCGACTTGTTTTGGAACGAAACACCTGGTCGCGACCCATTCGTACCTTATGCAACGCTTGCGCCGGCAGTGGCTGAACAAGTGCAGCGAAAGATCGTGGCCGCCGGCAATACAGCAAAATCAAGCGCGACTTGGCGACCCACAGTATCGGCGATCGTCAATTCTGAAACACACCAGTATGCCGTCATCGACGGTGAGATCAGGCGCGTAGGCGAGAGCTTCAATGGCCACCAGTTGGTAGCCGTTGCGCGACAGTCAGTGACACTGACCAATCTTCAAAACAAACAGTCACAGGATGTGATGGTGAAACCATGAAACGCTTAACTTCGCAGAACGGAATCCTCGCGACGACACTGTTGGCTTGCAGCCTGGTGTCAGGTTGCGTTACCCCGCCCACCGCACCGCGCGACTACTCAGAGGAGCGTGACGTGCGTGACTCGTTGTGGCTGCAGGCACCGCCACCGGCCCCCGCGCCAGCCGCGGAACCAGAGCCCGTCGTGTCAGAAGACCCCGAACCGCTATACAGTTTCGTCGCACGCGACTTGCCCATTGCGCAAGCGTGCAAGGTGTTTGGTAAGGCGTATGGCCTGAACATCGTGGTTGAGCCCGACGTGACCGGCACGGTCAATGTCGAGTTGACGGATCTCCCGTTTGCCGAAGTGATGGAGTCGATGCTTGGTGCCAACGGCTACTTTTGGGAGCGCCGCGGCAATATCGTCTTCGTCAAATCGTGGCAGACCAAGGTATTCACGATCGATTACATCCGGCTTGTGCGCAGTGGGTCCGGTAGCAGCCAGGCACAGGTCAGCTCCAGTGCCAGTGTGGACACACTGGGTGGTGGTGGCGGAAGCGGCGACGATAGTACAGCCGGCTCCATGCAGATCCAGCAGTCAGATAAAGTCGATTTCTGGCTCGAACTCGAGGAGCAGCTAAGCGTACTGACTTCAGAAGAAGGTCGTATCGTTATCAACCGACTTGCCGGAACGGTGCAAGTGACAGACCAGCATCGCAGGGTGCGCGAGATTGGTACCTATATCGAGCAGTTGAATCAGGCGATCTATCGCCAGGTCGATATCCAGGTGAAAATTGTCGAGGTGGCGCTGAATGATGATGCCAGCCTGGGGGTCGATTGGTCGCGGCTGGTGCGCAATGGCGATGGCGAGTTCGTGCAGGGTAACCTGTCGACCATTATTTTGAGCCCGGCAGGTGGCCTTACCGCTCTGCCACCGTCGGTCGACCTTGGCTACCAGAACATTGAGAATGGCCTAAACGAGATCTCAGCCGTCGTACAAGCGCTGCAGGAGCAGGGCAAGGTCGACATTGTGTCGCAGCCGCATATCCGCACGCTGAACAATCAGTCGGCGCTGATCAAAGTCGGTACCGACAGGACGTTCTTTCGTAAAGAACAAAGCACGGACACGACCGCCGCCGGCTCGCAGACCTTTGCAACGGATGTACCGCAAGTGGTTACCGAAGGGATTGTGCTGTCCATCACCCCACAAATCTCGGCTGACGGCTGGATCACATTGGATGTGTCGCCTGTGGTCACGCGCGTGTCCAGTGTCAGCGAGGTGCTGGATGATAACGGCGTCGTTCAGTCAACGGCGCCTAACCTTGATATTAGCCAGGCGTCGTCACTAGTGCGTGCGCGTAGCGGCGATACGATTGTTATCGGCGGTTTGATTCAGTCACAGCAGACAGAGGCCAGCCGACAAATTCCCGTATTGAGCCAGATACCAGGGCTGGGCAGGTTGTTCACATCGTATTACACGGTAGACGCCAAAAAAGAGCTGATCATGTTGCTGACGCCGCGACTGATTTCCGAGTAACGGGCTCAGGCGCGCAACACCATGCGGCGGCTACGGGTTTGTTCCCGCAGCCGCCGTTTTCGTTTATGCTGCGCGCGGCATCGGTGATGCGACGACGCTTCGGTCGCGCTGTTGGTGTCGATCCGCACCCACGTCGCCGCATGCCGAATAGGGTTCTGGCCAGCCTCGCTCACCTGAACCTGATCATGATGAGTGCTATCGTTCGTATTGCAGCATATGCTCCACCTTTTCGAGCTGGCAACGAGAGACTGACCATGCGACTGAGAAACTGGACACTTGGTATGGCAGCCGCGTTGTCATTCGTGCCTGCGCACGCCGACCAGGCAGCGTCATCCCTGGCTAGCTTCTGTGACAGGCTGCCCCGCCCCGCCTATGCTGAACTCGACAAACTGCCCCAGAGCAACGACTGGTTTGAAGTCTACGAAATCACGTCGGGAGTCTTCGCAATCTATGAGCCGTTTCAATGGCAGGAAGTGATCTCATACCTCATCGTAGGTACTGAGCGGGCGCTGCTGTTTGATACAGGTAACGGCATCGGCGATATCGCCAGCGTCATTACCGCAATCACAGACAGGCCCATCGTCGTGCTTAACTCGCACAGTCACTATGACCACATTGGCGGCAATGCCCAGTTCGATGATGTTCGCTCGGTGCGGACAGACTTTTCGATTGTGCGCAGCGCAGGCGTCGACAATACCGGGGTTGCTTTGGAGGTTTCGGGCGCCGCGTTGTGCAAAGGATTACCGGCTGGCGTGACTGCCGAGTCGCACCATATCAAGCCGTTCGCGATTGCCGCTCAAGTGGTCGATGGAGAGGTATTCGATCTTGGCGGGCGTGCGTTGGAAGTCATGCGCACACCTGGCCATACCGATGACTCCATTGTGCTAATTGATCGCGATGCGGGCCTGTTGTGGACCGGCGACAGTTTCTACGCAGGCCCAATCTGGCTGTATGCACCTGAGACGGACTTTGCAGCGTATCGTGCCTCACTCGCGGCAATGGCGGCATTGGTGCCGGATCTCAAAGCCCTGCTGCCCGCCCACAATACGCCCTGGGTCGCCCCCTCCCAACTGACCGAGGCATTGCAGGCGTTTGACCGCGTCATGGCAGGTGAGGTTGCAGCGACGCCGGCATGGGAAGGCACGGTGACCTACGACTTCGAAGGATTTGGCTTTCTGATTCGAGAAGATACCGTACCTGTAACGCCGTAAAAGCAGGTATTGTTGTGCGTTGAATGGTTTTGACGGAGATAATCCATGCGTTTTCTATTGATCGCGTGTATGGCGCTGCTTGCCGCTTGCGGCAAGGATGCTGACACCAACAAAGAGGCAAGTGATTCAGTGATCGCAGACGAGCAACCAACAAACGATAGCGCGACAGATTCGCAAGTAGACCCGTACCTCTGGATGGAAGAGGTCGACGGTGAGCAGGCGCTCGCGTGGGTGCGCGAGCAAAACGAGATGTCGTTGTCGCAAATAGAGGCCAGCGGCCTGTATCAGGACAACTACGACAAGGCGCTGGACCTGGCCACATCGGACGAGCGGATTCCCTATGGCGTGTTACGCGATGGCCTGGTCTACAACTTCTGGCAGGATGCGACCAATGTGCGTGGTCTGTGGCGTCGCACATCGCTGGGCAGTTACGAGACTGACGATCCCGAGTGGGAAACCGTGATTGATTTCGATCAGCTGGCCGAAGACGAGGGCAAGAACTGGGTTTACAAAGGCGCCAACTGCTTCAAGCCTCAAGGCGCGGAAAAGACTCTTTGCCTGGTGTCGCTGTCGGACGGCGGTAAAGATGCGGTTGAAATTCGCGAATTCGATCTGACTACCAAGCAATTCGTTGAAGATGGCTTTTTAACACCGGAGGCGAAGCAGGCGATTGCGTGGATTGATCATGACACCGTGTTGGTCGGCACGGATTGGGGCGGCGATGGCAGCACATTGACGGCGTCTGGCTACCCCAGCAGTGTGCGCCTTTGGAAACGCGGCGAGCCATTGAGTGCAGCACGCGAAGTGTTTGCCGGACAGCAATCCGACGTTGGCGTTTGGCCCTGGTCGGCCGAGCTCGACGATGGGCGCATGATCTATGGCGCGGTTGAGGCAGACACGTTTTTCACCAGCACCTATTGGCTGACGACGGGCGATGAGCCACTCGCGTTCCCTGTCCCGGCCAAAGCTTCGCTGGGCGATCAGTACAAGGGCTATCAGTTTGTCACATTGCAAGAGGACTGGAACATCGAGGCGCAAAACGCATCGTTCAAATTGGGCGATCTTGTCGCGTTTGAACTTGATGCGTTTCTGGTCAGTGGTGAACTGCCGCCGGTTGAGCTGGTGTTCCGTGCTAACGAGCGCCAGGCGGTTAACGGTGTAGCCACGGCCAAGGGCGCAGCGCTCTTGTCCATCAATGACAATGTCGCCAGCAAGATCTTGTTGCTCGAGCGTGGCGATGAGGGTTGGAGCACCAGTGCGATTGATCTGCCCGGCACAGGCCAGGCGGGCATTGCTTTTGCGGATCGCGACAGTGATGTTGTATTCCTGAACTATGAAGGATTCCTGACGCCTGATTCGCTGCTCAAGTTTGACGCAACCAGTCGAGAGGTATCGCCGCTCAAGTCACTGCCCGCGAAATTCGATACCAACGGTCTTGCCGTGCAGCAGTTCGAAGCGACCTCGAAGGACGGGACGCGTGTGCCGTATTTCGTGGTGCATCGCGACGACATCGAGTTTGACGGCAGCACGCCGACGCTATTGTACGGCTATGGCGGTTTCGAAGTTTCTTTGAGGCCGAGCTATTCCGGCGGGATGGGCCGCATGTGGCTCGAGCGCGGCGGTGCTTACGTGTTGGCAAATATTCGCGGCGGTGGCGAGTTTGGTCCGGCATGGCACCAGGCTGGGCTGAAAGGCAATCGTCAACGCATCTATGATGACTTTATTGCGGTTGGCGAGGACATTATCGATAAGGGTATTACCTCAACGGAACGCCTTGGCATCATGGGCGGCTCCAACGGCGGCTTGCTGATGGGCGTCATGATGACGCAGCGCCCGGATCTGTGGAATGCGGTTGTCGTGCAGGTGCCCCTCCTCGATATGCTGCGCTATCACAAGTTGCTCGCGGGCGCATCGTGGGTCGATGAGTATGGTGACCCGGATGTGCCGGAAGAGCGCGCCTTCCTCGAGACCATCTCGCCGTATCAAAATTTCGATGCGGATGCGGACTATCCGACACCATTCTTCGTGACTTCCACCAAGGATGATCGCGTGCATCCCGGACATGCGCGCAAGATGGCGAAGCTTTTTGAGGCTGCCGAGAAACCATTCCTCTATTACGAGAACATTGACGGCGGTCACTCGGCTGCTGCCAACCAGAAAGAGCGCGCCAAGCGAACGGCATTGGAATACACCTATCTGGCTGAGCAGTTGTTCCCCGAAGCACCCTGATCACTATGCGTGGTCGGCCTGTCGCAGGCCGACCACGCTATCCGTTCGGCAAGGTGTGGTGTTGGCGCGAGTCGTCACGCGTGAGAGTGCAAAGCCGCCACCGGCATCGGCCGGAAGCCTCGGTTTTATGCGGGTTTGATTGGTAGCATACGGCCACTAATTGAGCGTATCAATTGCGGCGATTGATTATTGCTGTGAGGAAATCGTGAAAGTCTGGCAATAAATTCCGACTGGCGTCGGTCTTATTTTCCGACACAACATGCGGCGCGTTGGCCACAATTCAACAATACAGCGTGTCGCGCTTCGATTTACTTCAGGGAATACATCATGAAAAAGTTTCTTCCATTGTTGCTGGTGATTGTGCCGGTCTTCGTTTTTCTGCAGTCATTGCCATTCAAGTTTTCAGGTGCAGCTGAGACTGTCTATATCTTCGATACGATTGGCGCGTGGTTTGCGGATATCGGACTGGACGCAATCGCGCAACCGTTCGCCGACTTCGGTGCGTATGGCGTTGGTATCGCAGAACTGATCGCGAGCATCTTGCTAATCATTCCGGCGACACGCCATTGGGGTGCGCTGTTTGGACTGGGCATCTTGAGTGGCGCGATATTCTTCCACTTGTTCACGCCGCTTGGCGTTGCGGTGGAGTTCCCCGGCGCCGCCGAAGGTGGCGATCCCTTACTGTTTATCATGGCGGTGATAGCGTGGAGCTGCCTGCTGGCGCTGGTCATTCGCCACCGTGATCGTTTGCCGCTTATCGGTAACCGTGCGGCACCTGCACCTGTCCCAGCCCCCGACGCCTAGAGAATAACCGGCGCACTCGGTCGCGATGCTAGCGACTTGGTGCGCCGGTTGCCATTTTGGCGATGCGGCGCAATACCCACCGCGGAATCAGTCGCGACGTTGCCATTGCCGCTGCATAACCAATGCCTGGCACCTTGATGGCATCTCCCGCCATGCACGCCTTGTAGCCATCACGCGCAACTCGTTCCGGCGACAAAATCGTAAACTCAGCGATCTTTGCTGACCCTGATGCGACCGGACCGCGCAACATAGCCGTATCGGTATACCCTGGGCACAGTGTTGTTACCGTGACTCCCTTATCCGCCAGCTCGACGGATAGCGCCTCGCTCAAGTTCAATACGTAGGCCTTGGTTGCCGCGTAGACTGCCAGATTCGGCACGGACTGAAACGCGGCGATTGAGGCAACGTTCAGCACGCGCCCCTGCCCACGGTCGACCATTGGCTGGATGAACTGCCGGCACAGACGCGTTAGCGACAAGACGTTGAGCCGCAGCATATTGTCGATGCCGTCGTCGGGCATATGCTTGAAGCTACCGCTGCTGAGCACGCCTGCATTGTTCACGAGAATATCGACCGGTATGCCGGCCAGCGACTCTGCTAAAGCGGAGACTGCGCCATCAGCCGCGAGGTCTGCAGCAATAACCTTAACCTCGATGCGGTGCTGGTCACGCAGCTCCTGTGCAAGTGCGTCAAGTTGCGCCTGCCGGCGGGCGACCAGAATCAGGTTGTGGCCATACTCGGCAAAGACATGCGCGAGTTGTTCTCCGATGCCTGCGGATGCACCAGTTATCAGTGCGGTTGAGTTATTGCTCATGCTGTCAGTCTACGCGACTGCAAGTGCGGGTCAACGCCAACGCCGGTTACACCAAACCAGGCGACTCCGATGTCCGCCCCAACAATGATCACGAATCGGCAAGTCCGTCAGAACCGATAACTGAAGCCAACCGTAATCAGGCTGCCTTGTTCCTCGCTGGGCCCGTTGAGGAAACGCCCTTCGCCACGAACCGCGAGCTTCTCGGTGAAGAGAACGTCAACACCAATGCCCGCTTCGGTGGCGTTTTCGCCAAACAGATCGGCCAGGCTGCCGCCAGGTGTGATTCGAACGGAGTAGACCGCGTAACCGAGGCGGCCGTAGAGGTCGACGCGCTCGGACACCGGCAAAATCGCGCGCGCAAAGATCGTCGTGCCATCAACCTTGATCGTCGTGTCAGCGCCGTTAAACGGCAGCGTGTCTTTGCCCAGTGAGAATATGCCAAGGCCAGCTGCGAAATGGTCGGAGAATCGGTAATCCACATCTAGGCCGAAGCCAGTCGATTCGCCGTCAAATCGCTCGCCGTCGTCAGTATCCTCTATCGTACTGATGCCGATCCCTGCGCTTAAGGAGAAGCCTCGCTGACCCTCAGCGAGAGCAGTGTTCGTCAGGCATAGCAATATCGCGACAACACAGACGTGCTTGGTGCTGCGAATGGTATTCATGAATCGCCCCCTACAGCCGAATTGAACGTGATGCGGGAAAGCTACCATACACGCGTCGCAATAGCCTGCCGGAACCTGACGGTCACCGTCGCGCATGGTATAACGCTCTGGCGCAGCAATTCGACTGCGTTCAGCAAACACGGGACTGCGCAATGAGTGACTCGCAACTTGATACTGACTACCTGATCGTTGGCAGCGGCGCCGTTGGGATGGCGTTCGCGGATGTATTGCTTCACGAATCCGATGCAGACATGGTTATTGTGGACCGCCACCACAAGCCGGGTGGGCATTGGAACGACGCCTATTCGTTCGTTACGTTGCACCAACCCTCATCGTTCTATGGCGTGAGTTCCAAAGAGTTGAGCAAGGGGCGCAAAGATGCGGTCGGTCTAAACAAGGGATTGGGCGAGCTGGCAACTGGTGCTGAAGTCAGCGCCTACTTCGATGAAGTGATGCGTCATCAATTTTTGCCGTCCGGCCGGGTTCGCTATTTTCCAATGTGCGAATATCTGGGCGACGGCGAGTTCGTATCGTTGCTCACGGGCGAGCGACACCGCGTCAATGCGCGGCGCAAGACGGTTGATGCGACCTACCTGAAGACTAGTGTGCCTTCGACGCATACGCCGGGTTTCTCGATTGCTGATGGCGTGCGATTCATGCCGCTGAATGGCTTGCCCGCCCTGGCAGCGCCTGCTGACGGCTATGTCGTGATTGGGGGCGGTAAGACCGGTGTCGACGCTTGCTTGTGGTTGCTCGAAAACGGCGTGGATCCCGATACGATTCGCTGGATCATGCCCCGAGACGCCTGGATGCTGAACCGTCGCAACACGCAGTCATCGCCAGAGTTCTTTAACGTGGCCATGGGCGCTCAGGCGGCGCAAATGGAGGCGATCGCACAAGCTGAGTCCATCGAGGACTTGTTTGATCGCCTGGAGGCGGCCGGCGTTATGGTCCGAATCGATCAGGACGTACGGCCCAAAATGTTCCACGGTGCGACCGTTAGTGAGCTGGAGCTCGATGCGTTGCGCCGCATCAAGAATATCGTTCGACTTGGCCGCGTCAGCGCGATCGAGTCTGATCGGATTGTCCTGGACGAAGGCGAGATCCCGACGGGCCCGGGCCAAGTTCACGTCGACTGCTCGGCAAGTGCCATACCGAACCTCGTCATGAAACCGGTTTTCGAGGGCGATACGATTACGCCGCAGACAGTGCGCTCGTACCAGCCCGTGTTCAGCGCGGCATTCATTGCCCATGTTGAGGCTGCCTATGATGACGAGGCCGTCAAGCAGGAGCTATGCCAAGTCGTACCGTTGCCAAACCACATCACAGACTGGGTGCACATGACCGCTGCATTCATGATGAACCAGTATCGCTGGTCACAGGACAAGGCATTACGTGCCTGGTTGCGTGACAATCGCCTTGATGGTTTCAGCCAACTCGTTGCCGATGTGGACAAGGACGACACGGAGAAGCAGGCCATTCTGGCAAAGTTGCGCGGCAACATGATGCCGGCGATGGCCAAGCTGCAGCAGTTTATGGCGAAGACGCAAAGTGCTAACGCAGGCTGACGGTTTGCCAGCCTGTGTATTACGGGGTTGACGGGTGTCGAGCCGGCTGGATCGCTATCGGCCTTGACAAGGCGGGTCGCTGCGAGGTCTTGCTGTTAACCGAGTTTAGCGAACTCGGCGGCCGTTTAGGCAGCGCCAGCTTAGCGCTGGTTGACATACCGATCGGGCTGCCTTCTCGGCAACAACCGGACCGCGGTTGTGATCGTGCTGCGCGGCGTTGGTTAGGATCAGCAGCATCCAGTGTCTTTCCGGCGCCGGCGCGCCAGTCGTTGTATGCCGACAGTTATCTTGGGGCGTGTGATATCAATGAGCAGCTGCTCGGCAAACGTCTGAGCAAGCAGAGCTGGCATATCTCATCGAAGATTCGGCAAGTCGATGAGTTTTTGGCGCAGTACCCCTTAGCGCCAGTGCGTGAAATGCACCCGGAGGTCGCGTTCTCAGCCCTCAATGGAGGCCGCGAGTTGTCATTCAAAAAGAAGACAGAGCAAGGCCAAGCGTTGCGCCTCGAAATACTGACCCGCTGTCTCCCGGACGCGCCGCAAATCGTCGCGACCACCAGGGCGCGCTATCCAAAGCGTGCAAGCCTGGCTGACGATGATATTCTGGACGCGCTGGTAGGTGCAGTGACAGCTTCACATCAGGCGGATCTGGCCACGTTGCCACCGCAACCGCTCAGGGATGAGCGCGGGTTGCCCATGGAAGTTGTCTACTCCCGGCGCTGTCTCGAACCGTAATGTAATTGCTGGTCGACGTGTCTGTAGTTATTCGACGTTGGATTGGCACTGAGGAGCTCCACCATGATTTACGACAGTATTCTTGACACGATCGGTAACACCCCGGTCGTCAAACTCAACCGGATCGCGCCGGACCACGTCGATATGTACGTCAAGGTTGAGTCCTTCAACCCCATGGCATCGGTCAAGGACCGGCTGGCTTACGGGATCATTATTGATGCGGAGAAACGTGGTGTGCTGAAACCGGGCCAGACCGTTGTGGAGGCCACATCCGGGAATACGGGCGTAGCCCTGGCCATGGTTTGCGCCGCACGCGGTTACCCGTTCGTGGCAACAATGGCGGAGTCCTTCTCCATCGAGCGTCGTAAAGTGATGCGCGGCCTGGGTGCCAAGGTGATACTGACGCCCGCTGCGGAAAAGGGGACGGGCATGGTCAAGCGCGCCAAGGAGCTCGCCGAGGAACATGGCTGGTTCTGGGCCAGTCAGTTCACTAACCCGGCGAATCCAGAATTCCACCGCTCGACCACGGGGCCCGAGATTCTGTCGGACTTTGCCGGGCGGCGACTCGACTATTGGGTCACCGGTTATGGCACCGGCGGGACGATGACGGGCGCAGGCGAGATGCTCAAGACGGCGCGACCTGACCTCAAAATCGTGGCGACTGAACCTAGCGCCGCGCAGTTGTTGGCCGGCCAAGAGTGGAGCCCCCACAAGATCCAGGGCTGGACGCCGGATTTCATTCCAGACGTGCTGAATCGCGACATCTTTGACGAACTCATACCAGTAACCGACGAGCAATCGATTGCGACCGCTAAGAACCTGGCACACAACGAGGGCATTTTCTGTGGCATATCTGCCGGTGGGACCTTGGCTGCCGCGATGATAGTCGCCGATTCGGCGCCCACTGGCTCGGTTATTCTCGCGATGTTGCCCGATACTGGCGAGCGCTATCTGTCCACACCCTTGTTCACCGACGTCGAAGAGGGATCAGACGACAAATGGCTCGCGACCATGAGCCAATAATCGTTCGCTCGAACGCTGGGCGCCGAGCCAGCTTCTGATTATGTCGCGTCGCTAAACATCAATATGTCGATAACGCTGGACAAATCCTTATATGTCTATTAGTCTAGACATATGGAAATTAATGCAGTCATCCCGATGCTCGATGCATTGGCCCAGGAAACCCGGCTCAAGGCATTTCGATTGCTGGTCAAGGCAGGGCCTGATGGTCTCGCGGCCGGAAGCCTGAGTGCGCATCTCGATGTGCCGCACAATACATTGTCGTTTCACCTGCGCCATCTGACCCAGGCCAATATCGTCACCTCACATAAGCAAGGCCGTTCAGTAATCTATGCGGCGAATTTTCCGGCCATGCGGGATCTTTTGGGGTTTCTGATTCGCGACTGCTGCAGCGCTGACATGGCGCGTGTTCGCGAAAGCGAGACAGACGGTTGCTGCACGATTGAACTTTCTGCGCCCGCGGCATCAGTGCCGGCATAAACACTGACGAGGAACGTTGTTATGAAAAGGCTCCATATACATATTGGCATCGACGACTTGCAACAGGGCATCCAGTTCTATTCATCGCTATTCGATACCGCGCCGGACAAAGTGAAAGACGACTATGCGAAATGGATGCTGGATGATCCACGCATCAACTTCGCGATTTCGACACACACCGCAACACGTGGCGTTGACCATCTGGGCCTGCAGGTGGATGCGCCCGAAGAGATGTCCGCGCTGCGCGCACAGTTTGAGCGCGAAGGACTTGGTGTTCAGCATGAAGGCGAGACCCAGTGTTGCTATGCGCAGTCCGACAAGAGTTGGTTGCACGACCCGTCAGGTGTTGCTTGGGAGACTTTTGTCTCTACTGCAGATGTGGAGGCGCCGAGCGCGGCGACAGTCGGCTGCGACGCGCATTGCGCAACGCAACGCTAACGCATAGGCTGATTGCATACTGTTAACCAGAGATTGCGATGATGTTTGCTGCCGTACCTGACCGGTACCCGGTGATTTTGAACTACGCGGATCTTTTGGCCCTTCAAATCATGCCGGCGTCGACTCGCGATCTGCAGAGTGCGGACCTGATGATGCAGCGGCCTGCGCTTGACCAGCATCGCGATCAGCCAGTAAAACGAGACCTCTGACAAATGGCGCGACGTTTTATCCGGGATGTTGACGGCGTTCCATCATCACCATCGCCAATCTCCCATGCTGTGGTGGTGGGCAATACGTGTCATATCTCGGGTCAGCTGAGCGTCTACGAGGATGGCTACCGGCGCGCCAGCGCACGCGATGAGGCGGCGCGCGCTTTCGAATTGGTCTTTCGCATTGCCGCCGCAGCTGGCTTCACATCCGCCGACATTGTGTACGTCGATATCGCATTTGCTGATCTGGATGACGTTGCCGACGTCAACACACTGTATGACCAGTTGTTCTCGCCGCCACCGGCTCGGACGATTTATGAGGCTGCCCGACTGCCGTTCGATGCCAGAGTGAAAGTGCAGGCAATAGCGATGCGAGACGACTAGGCGACGGCGACGGTCTGTTCTGTCAGTCAATTTCAAGATAATGCGCGCGGCACTAGAATGATGCGGTATTGTCTGTATCTCTGGCAGTGTTGCAAGTGAGGCATGGCGTGAGCGAGTTTGCCGCCTATCTCGACGAAGTGTTCAGCGAGTTCGGCCCCATCACGGTAAAGCGTATGTTTGGCGGCGCCGGTGTGTTTCACGATGGGCTGATGTTCGGGTTGGTCGCTGACGATACGCTCTACCTAAAGGCTGACGCGCAGTCTGTGGCAGAGTTTGAGCGTCGCGACCTTGCGCAGTTCATGTATCGCAAGAATGGCCAGGAGATTGGTATGTCTTACTACCTCGCGCCGGATGACGCGATGGAAGACCCGACCGAAATGCGACGCTGGGCACGTCTGGCTTTTGACGCTGCCTTAAGGGCGAAGAAGTCATCGAGATAGGCGCGCTCCGGCGCCGGTGCTCGCAACGCAGGCAATTCGCTGTACCGACGCTCCCGTGTTTCGCCCAACGTTATCCCACGAGTCGCCCGGCCACCGGTGGTGCCGCTACTCGTGATGCCCGCTCCACCGCACTTCGGCTGGCTGTCAGACGACCCGCTGTCGGCTGGCTTGCTGCAGTGCACGACTTGCACAGGCTCGCGCGGCGGCCGTGCAACAGGTATGGTTGGCGACTTGGCTGGAGCGCTTGCCCTAGGGGGAACTATGCAACTGACTCAGCGCAGACTCGGATATCGTTGGTGCGAGCGCGACGCCACGCTGGCTACTGGCCGTGTGCATGACTGAACAGGCGCAAACATCAAAGACCTATCGCACCACGGTGCTCTGGTTACTGACACTGGTCTACGGGTTCAATTTTATTGACCGGCAAATCGTTGGCATTCTGGCGCCGTTTATTCAGGCGGATCTGAACCTGACCAACACGCAGCTTGGCTTACTGATTGGGCTGGCGTTTGCGGCGCTCTATACCATTGTTGGCATTCCGATTGCGCTACTGGCTGACCGCATCAACCGCGTCAATATTGTTTCCATCTCGCTTGCTACCTGGAGCTTCTTCACGGCAATCACCGGGTTTGCTCAAAACTTCATCCATATTGGTCTTGCACGCATGGGTGTTGGTATTGGCGAGGCGGGTGGCTCGCCACCCTCGCATTCGATCATCTCGGACTTGTACCCGAAAGAAGAACGCAGCAGTGCCTTGGGAATCTACTCGCTCGGGATTCCGCTCGGCATTATGGCAGCCTATTTTGCGTCCGCGAGCCTGATGGGCAAGAACCCGGATGACGTCGACTGGCGGCGTATTTTCATCGTGCTCGGTGTGCTCGGTATCTTGCTGGCGGTTGTCGTGCGAATTGTCGTGCGAGAGCCGGTTCGCGGTGCCCAGGAGTTGTCTGCCGGCGCGACGCTCAATAAACAACCGTTCTTCGTCAATCTGCGTACGCTATTGTCGATCAAGTCATGGTGGTTCATGTGCTTTGGCATCGCGATGGCGTCCTTTTCTGCCTATGCGTTCTCGGGCTTCCAGACCAAGTTCATTCGCTTGCTTGATCCGGAATTCGATTTCCGTATGGTTGTGATCCTCCTTGGTGTCATCAATGGCATCGCCTATGCAGGCGGTACTTTCTTCGGCGCTCGATTGGCGGACAAATTCGGCAAGCGGACGGTCAGTGCCTATGCACTGGTACCGGCGGCCGCGGTCGCGATAGCCGTGCCGGCATCGATCTTTGGTTTCTGGGTGCAGTCAGTGCCTGCGCACCTTGTCACGACGGCGATCTTACTGACTGCGCTAGGTGCCTATCTTGGGCCGAGTTTTGCGGTCGCGCAGACGCTGGCGCCGATTCATATGCGGGCGATGTCGACGGCACTGTTCTTTTTCATTCTCAATATGATCGCGTTGGGCGGTGGCCCCACGGTGGCGGGCATTCTGATTGATGTGTTCAGTGAAGGCACCACGGCATTGGAGGGCACGCGACTGGCGATGACGTTGGTATGTATGTCGTTCCTGCTCAGTATTGCAAGCTTCCTGATGGCATCGCGAACGCTGCCGGCTGATTGGGCGGCGGCCGAAAAGCGCAACGCAGCCTGAGACGATGGGACTGTCAGATTGCCGCATGAGACGGGCTAGACCATGAGCGGTTTGCTGGCCTTGCTGGATGATGTTGCTGCGATCGCGAAGGTTGCGGCTGCGTCGGTTGACGATGTTATCGGCCAGGCAGCCAAAGCCGGTGCCAAGGCTGCTGGTGCGGTCATTGACGATGCTGCGGTTACGCCAAAGTATGTGCAGGGTTTCGAGCCAGATCGCGAGCTGCCGATCGTTTGGCGTATCGCTCGCGGTTCGATACGCAACAAGATGCTCATCCTGCTACCTGCCGGGCTGCTGCTGAGCACATTCGCGCCGTGGGCCATCAATCCGCTACTCATGCTGGGGGGCGCTTATCTGTGTTTCGAGGGCGCCGAGAAGGTCTTCCACGCGCTGTTTCCGCACAAGGATGCGCATGTTGAAGCTGATCTGGATGTTGGCGACCCGGCGCATCTTGAAGAGCAACGTGTCGCCGGTGCCATCAAGACCGACTTCATCCTGTCAGCCGAAATCATGACGATTGCGTTGGCGGCGATACCGAGCACGAATCTTGTGATGCAGGCGGTTACGTTGACGATTGTCGCCGTTGGCATAACGGCCGCGGTTTACGGCGGTGTCGCCGTTATCGTGAAGGCGGATGACGCTGGCCTGGCAATGGCAACGCGCGGGAGACTCGGCGCGACACGCGCCGTGGGTCGCGCTGTCGTACGCGGTATGCCGCGCTTCCTGGTGGTGTTGTCGACGGTGGGCACGGCGGCCATGCTCTGGGTGGGCGGCTCCATTATCGTGCATGGCTTGGAGGGGCTGGGCTTCAGCGGTTTGGGGCACCTGATCCACGACTTGGCTGC
>JBCCCC010000032.1:0-24468 GCA_039033695.1 Pseudomonadota bacterium
AACGCCTATCGACGTTTAATTATTAAAAACAATGATTTATGAGTATGTCTTGGCATAGGGTGGCGCGCATAGTCGCGGCCGCGCAGCGCATGTCGAAAAACGCGGTCAACTCGCGCAACGCGAGAGGTTACGCGTGAGTGCTGCCACGTTTCGCCCGAGCCGAGAGATCTGGCTGCGACCGGCTGGGACGCTGCGCCGAATCACACGCGAGAATCCGCAGCATTGGGTGCTTCCGCTAACAGTACTGGCTGGATTACTGCCATCACTGATCGATTTTTCCGACCATCGCAGTGGTTATCTCGTGCGTTCGCTCATGTCGCATGGGGTGTTTGGTGAGCTACTCCAGTTACTCATCATGGGCTATCTGGTCAACGCACTGTCACCGTGGTTCGGCGGCCGCGATGGCAGTCATATGACTTACCTGGTGATTGCCTGGTCGAATATCCCGTTGATAAGCACTGGCGCTATCTGGCTAGTGCTATTTGCTGTTCTCGCTGCCGCCGGTTTGGAGCCAAGCGGCGGTTTAGATCAGTGGATGATGTCATGGCGGACCGTAGCACTATTCGCAGTTCAACTGGCGATCGCTGGCTGCTGCGTCTACATTTTGGTGAGTGGCACAGCAGCAGCGCTTGGTCTGTCAGCTGTGCGAGCAGCAGCATGCCTGATGGTAAGCTGGCTATTGATCACGTTGTTGCTCGGGTTGTGCGTCGGTGCGCTGGGTGGCAGAAGCGCAATACAGTCGTTCTTTCTACCCGAGTTTTGAATTGATCCTGTTTCTGATTTGCCAAACCGAATAGCAAGGAATGTTATGCGAAAGCGCCCGCCAGGCAGTCAACGACTGTTCCTGATCAACAATGAGGAAGCTGCGATGCGCGGCGTCTCCGATGCGTTCGCCACCGTAATCATTGTCACGCTCGTCATGATGGTGGCTGGGGTGAGCTATGCCACTCACTCGGCCAAAGTTCGGTTACAAGAAGGGTTCTGGTTAGCTCGTGCGGCAACAACACATGCAGCACTCGAGAATGCGGAGCGCGGCCAATGGCCCCAGCCAGTTGAAGCAACAAAGTCCTTCCATGGCGACTTCGGCGCAAACCATGTCGCCCGGGTCGAACTGCGAGGCGATGGCAGCGTCCATTTCCAGTTCGCCGAATCGAGCGGCAAAGCGCTCGCTAATCGAAGCCTCATCCTGAAACCCCACACCAATGGCAGCACGGTTGTGTGGCAATGCCTCACCGAAACGCCGCCTGACATCGAGCTGGTACCCCCCGCACTGCTTAGTTATTCCTGTAAATCGGAGCCGCCCTTTGTTCACCTCCAACACCACTGAACGCGTCGATTTTCTTGCCCGTCAATTATCATCGCTGACAGCAAATCAGTCCGTTGACGAAGCGCTGAAGCAACTCGACGCTGATCTCGGCGAAGACTATGCGCCCGATATGGCTCGGCTGCGAAGTCTACTTGGCGATGAATCAGCGGCCGACCCTGGGGTTGGCGATTCGCCGTATCAGGCAATGCAAATGATGTTGCCGGAAGTCGAAAACCAGCAAGCGAGCTTCATCAGCAGTTTTGTGGGCTATACCCAAAACATGGCCGTCATCACGAATACCTACTGGGCAAGTTTTGCTAGCCTGATTTGGTACATCGTCGCGCTGTTGGTGGTTGGCCTGTTGGTTGGGCTTGTTTTCAGTCTCTCTGTCCTGCCTTCGTTCGCAGCAATGTCCAATACCGTCGACGGTATGCTACCAACGCTGACCGAAAGCGTATTCAACACTCATGTCGCGCGCATCCCCGTTGTCAGCCTTGTTGCCGCGTCGTTGCTTGGCATCACGTTCTACTTCAGCTTCGTCATCCGTCGCCAAATACAGCGACTGCAACCGTTGCCGGCATCGCTACGCTGGATGCCAATGCTTGGTGGCTTGCGCGGCATGTTCAATGATGGGCTATTCATCAACTACTTTCGAATGTTGCTGGAGGCTGGCGTCCAGGCTGATCACGCAGCAACTGTCGCTGCACGCGTTTCACGCAGTGAACGGGTTCCAGCCGATGCAAAATGGTTGTCCAACCCCGAACAGGTTCGCGATGACCCCATCCTTCAGCAATTGGCACTGGCAGCAAGATTCAACAACTTGACGGGCGAACTCGACACGCAGTGTGCGCGATACGAGGCGCACCTGGCGACACGGCTGGCCACGACCCGGCTCCGGCTATCGTTCGTTATCAAACTGTTCGCCTATCTGTTTGTTGGCGTAATGGTGTTCAGTATGTATCTACCCATCTTTCAAATGGGCAACGCAGTCATCTAGGATCGAACTATGAAATCACACGGATTCACGCTTATTGAACTCATGATCGTTGTTGCGATCATCGGCATACTAGCTTCCATCGCGATGCCCGCCTATCAGGACTATACGATTCGCGCCCAGGTCGTTGAAGCCTTCTCTTTGACTGGAGAACTGAAGGAGTCGGTGCGTGAGTACTACAAAGATCGTGGCGAATTCCCAGCGGACAATGAAACAGCCGGAGTTCCAGAGCCCGAGCACTTGCTGGGAATGTATGTTTCCGGCATCGAAGTCAGCAAGGGCGGCGCGCATGTCACGTTTGGCCACCAGGTCAACAGCGCAATTTCAGGCAAGGTGCTGTCGATTCGGCCGGTAGCGGTTACTGACAGCCCTATGAGCCCGATCTCCTGGGCTTGTGGCTACCGAAGTATTCCGGACGGCATGCAGGCTGTCGGCGAGAACCTGACAACGGTCGAGCCGAGGTATCTACCCTCATCCTGCAGGCCGTAGACTGCGAGGTGCTATGGGATCACGTGCGTCTCAAACAGTTTGAGAATGCGGCGGTATTCATCCAGCCACGAATCAGGGTGCGTGAAGTTGTGCGGATCCAGCGGGTAGACAGCGAGTTCAAAATCTTGCTTTTGCAGCTCCAGTAGTCGCTGCACCAACAACACAGAATCCTGGAAAAACACGTTATTGTCCTGCATGCCTGCCGCAATAAGCAGTGGCTTCGACAGACCCTCGGCGAAATAAATCGGCGAGCTTTTCTCAAATGCCATCGGATCAATCAACGGTGTGTTGAGGATATTGGACGTATAGCCATGATTGTAGTGCGCCCAGTCGACAACGGGTCGCAGTCCTGCACCCGCCGCAAACAGATCCGGCTCCATGAACATAGACATGAAGGTCATGAAGCCGCCGTACGAGCCCCCGTAGACACCTACGCGTTGCCGATCAACGCCGTAGTTCTCGACCAGCCAGTTCACGCCATCCTTGAAGTCCTCTGTCTCCGGATGACCCATTTGTCGATAGATGGCTGTGCGCCAGTCCCGGCCATAGCCTTTTGATGCGCGATAGTCCATATCGATGACGATGACGCCGCGCTGGGTAAGCAACGTGTGAAACAGGAACTCACGAAAGTAATACGGCCAACCTGCGTGTGCGTTCTGTGTATAGCCGGCCCCATGAACAAACATGACGGCCGGGTAGGATTTGGACGGATCGAAATCCTTGGGCAGATACAGCTTGCTGTAGATGCTACGGTCCACATGCGACGACGGCACCTCAACGATCTCGGGAATCACCCAGTCGATCGCTTTGAACGCCTCGGTAACAGTATCGGTTAGTCGCTGCACGGCACCGGTGGTCAGCGCGACGTGGAACAGATCCGGGTGACGGTCAAACTCGCTATGAATCACGACCAGGTGCTCGCCATCCGGCGACAAGCGATAGTTGTTGACGCCGCCGAGTGCCGTCAGCGTGTCGCTGCCGCTGCCATCGACGCGAGCGCGGTGAATCTCATAGGTACTCGGATGCGACTTATTGGCCACGTAATACAGCGCAACGCCATCCGGCGACAGATTAACCTCGGATACCACATACTCACCTTGCGTCAGCGCCGTCGCACGACGAGCGCCCAGTCGCTTGGTATAAAGATGTGAATAGCCGGACTCTTCGGACAAATACCAGAGCGTCTCAGAATCGCTCAACCAACCATAGTCGTTGTGCGCATAGTTGATCCATGCCTCGTCGGTCAGCCGGTGCTGGCTGACTAGCGTGGGCTCGTCCGTATCAATGGTCGCAATCCAACGATCCTTGTTATCAACGGCGTGCAATTGCAAGGCAACATGTTGACCGTCCGGTGACCACTGGACACCTTCCAGGCGGACCGCGCGTTGCTCTGGTGCCTTGAGTAGTTTCTCGAGTTCGCTCTTGTCTGCGCCGCGTTCGACATGCCATTCCAGTGCCTGATCGCGCAGCTTGGCCAACGGGTCTTTATCGACACCGGGTAGCGTATCCATCGGCACTGTCGTAACCATCTGCAGCTCGACGTCGATCAACCACAACGTGTGCGCGGGGGGTGGGTTACGACCAACGCGTGGCCTGAGCGCTTCTGTCTCGGTATAACCGCTCTCGGTCATGTAGTTCGGCATGATGCCGGCTTTGCCAGCCGTGTGGTCGGCAGGCTGGGTGGCCAACAACAAGAAGCGTCCGTTCGGCGATAGCCAGCGTCCGGCTTCCTCGAGGTTCTTGCCGAGATACAGCGGTAGTGGCGCCGCGAATGCGCTATCGCGTGCCTGTTGTTCACGGGTGTCCTTCTGTGCCCGATCGCGACGCGACACTTCAACGATGGTGTCATAAATGCGCCGCTGGCTTTCTCGCAATGTATCGAATTTCTCGGCCTTGTCGGGATCTTCGCTGAACTTCAGGTCAGTGAGTTGGCTGACACGACCAGTATTCAGATCATGTAGTCGGTAACTGCCATCGGCCAAATACGCTACCGTATTGCTGCCATTGATAAACATCGCCGCTCGCTCGCGAGCAACGGTACTGGTGAGCTGGCGTACTTCGCCACTCGGCAATTCTCGGGTATACACATCGCCATCGTGGATCCAGACAACCTGACTTCGTTCGCGGTCATAGCGCCGGTTCGCATTTGCGCTGCTAAGCTGCGCGTCGTAATCCACCTGACGGATAGACAGGTCTTGCAGCGAGACCCGGAAGGTATCGCGAATTGTCTCGCCGACACGCTTTTGTTGGTAGAACACGCTGGCGCTGTCGTCAGCCCAATACGCGCCTTCCGGCTGATTACCAATCCAGTCCGGATCGGACATGATTTGCTCGAGCGTGACCGGCGGCGACTGCGCGAATGCCGAGCTTGTGAGCAACATCATGAACTGTAGAGCGAAAATACCTGCGCGCATCGTGTGATCCCATAACCGACCAAGGATCGCAATGGTAGCAACAATATTGCCCGGTCAGCTAAGGAACGCGCATCCTGAACACCACGCTAAACTCGGTTTGCCCGCCGCCGGGCGCGGCATTCATTGTGCCGGTCGGATTAATCCTTAAGTGAGTGACGCTGTCATCGATACCGCTGCCATCCGGGATCGGCGTGTAGCCAAAGTCCACACCGTTCTGTGAAAAATCGACATCATCCGCCGGGCTACCGAGCGACACGAAACTGAAGGTCAGGCCACTGGCCGTTGCCCCGGCGCCATCGACAAACTCTATCGGACCGCTGCCCGGCGCAATGTCACTCACCAGCAGCTCGAGGGCGGCAGGCAGCACTTCATTGATCACCAGCGAATCCACATCGACCGGGCCATTACCGGCGTTCACAACGCGAATCTCGTATTCGACAATCGCACCCGGGATCTTGTATGGATCGGTTTCGCCATTAACCGGGTCAGAAAACGCCCGGACATTCTTGAACACGGTCAAATCAGGGTTGGCAAACAACTCTTGGGGCCCAAACGTTGCCACCGGTTCCGGCTCGACATAGCGCCGGATCAGGATGTTGCGCAACCGCGCCTGGTCCTGGGCAGTCATGATGCCAGCAAAACCGCGGCTGTTGACGCCCTGGTTGTCGCTGCCGCTGGTCAGCAGATTGGCGTTGTCGGGAAAACCGATTGCCGACCACAATGCCGCGTTGTCTTCGTCCCAGAATCTGAGTTGTGTCGGCCCAACTGAGAAAGCCGCAAGGCCTTGCCGGCGCCACTGGTTCGGTGTGATATCACCAGGATTGACGGTTTGCACGGCATTCTGGTTACGCTGATTGCGCATGACCGCGCCATCATGTGTGTAGCCACTGGCATTGCCGCAACCGGACTGCGGAAACTCGCCGCGGTTGCTCGCGTAGTAATGGTTAGAGCTCTCGCTGCCGCCACTGCCTGACTGAATAATACCGCGCACGATCAGACCGGTGGTCATGTTGATCGGGAAGCAGTCCTGGTGAAAGAACTCGGCCTCAATGTACACATCACGCTCATCCAGCGGCAGTCGATAACCACTGGTGAAATTGTCGCCATTGGAATAAGTGTAGAAACCCGCGCCATTGTAGGCCAGTGAGTTATCCCAGCCGTTGCCATGCCAGGCATCAACCCGGCCACGAACATAACTCGACGCGCGGTTCACGCTGGCATCGTCGAACCACAAATACACATTGTTGGTGGTCAGTGGTGCAGGCGCACCGGCACCGCTATTGCCGTAATAAAAATAGAAGTTGTCATTGTTGGTGCCCGGGGCAAAGCCTACGGGCGACATGAATCTCACGTCTGTGTTGGACGTGTTGCAACCGATGACGTGACGCGCAAGCTCCTGCCAACTGCTACCGTTGAAATACAGCACCCGCAGGTCATCGCAGTCGGATTGAAGCTGGCCACCCGCAATCAGCGCCGCAGTATCGAGGCCTGAGGCACGCAACGTATAACCGACGTAGCCACGATCCGGTACGCCAGAGCCGACCGTAACATTGACGTTTTGACGTAGCGTATAGTCGCCGTCCCACCAGTCCGTAGTGGTGGCAGCCACCTTGGCAGGCGCAATCAACATGCCGACGCAGGCGAGCGCGGTCGCATAGGTTATTGGGTTGCTTCTATCGGTCTTCATTGCGGTTTGCGTTCAATCAAGTCCCATTGGTTACCATACAGGTCGGCAAACACGGCAACTGTGCCGTAGGTCTCTTCGCTGGCTTCGCGAACGAACCGCACGCCGCGAGCTTGATAGGCCGTATAGTCGCGCCAGAAGTCATCTGTGTGCAGAAACAAAAACACGCGCCCGCCCGTTTGATCGCCGATACGACGGCGCTGCTCGGGCGTACTCGCCCGCGCCAACAACACGCGCGCTCCCGTGTTGCCGGGTGGGCTAACGACGACCCAGCGTTTGTGTTGTTCAGGAATCGGCGTGTCCTCAACAAGCTCGAAACCCAACACACTGACGTAGTAGTCGATTGCCTCATCGTAGTCGGCCACCAATAGCGAGATCATCGCCAGCGACTGAGTCATTGTAGTGGCACCACTAAAATCATCGCTTGTGCCAGGACAGCGGCTTGGTCGCCTGTCGTTGCACGACACCCTTGGCCTCAAGATCAAGCTGAACTGTCTTGAGCCACCAACCTGAGGTCTTGCCAGCGGGGAAAAGCGCGTCCGGCAGATGCTCCCGGACTGCTTGCATCAATTGCTTTTGGGTTGCGCCGGGCGGGCCGTCCGGTAACACGCTGAGATAGGCGCTCTTCATGGCCGCATACTTTGCCGCATTGACACGCGTTGTCTGGCCGGGAACATTGACGTTCTCGACTATGACTTTGTCATCATCTGTCATCGCATCGCTCCGTGAACGCAAGCAGTATCCGGTGCTCCGCTTAACGATGCAAATCAACGCACGGGTTCGGTAGACAACGTCGCGAGGTCTGCAAGAAAGACGCGCTCAAACACCGCACTCATGCGCTGCTCCATGACGTCAAGGAAGGTATGCACGTCGTCGACTGCTGTCACCGTACGAAAACCCTTTTCGAGAAACTGTTGCAAGTCCGAAACGCCTGCGAGACGGGCCGGGAGACGCATCGAACGCAGCAGTGAGCCAATCATTGGCACTTTGATGATGCGCTCCAGGCTCTCGCCTGCGGAACGGGTCATGGCAACCAGCGTCCGGCATTCCCCGATGTCGCAGACCGTACGGCTCGCGAGGCAATAGTCTCGCTCTGAAATCGGCTCGGCGGCCGCCAGCTTGCCGCGCAACTCGCGCTCGATGTTCAGGTTGATTTGCAGCACGCGCGCATTGAGCTCCATCGCTACGGCCAATGCGGACAGCGCGGCGGCCGGCAACAGACGCGTCATTGCGGGCACGACACGCGCTAGTTCGCGATCTCGGTCGGCAATGCCAGGGCCGGTCAAGTCCGCGACCACAAAGTTGATCGCTGCGTCGTAGCCAGGTCGATCACGCAGATCATCATACTGCGGCAGGAAGTAGGCCAGCTGCGTATCCACAAAACGCTGATAGGCGGCACGCGCATCGTCACTATCAAGATAGCGCTGGTGCAACTCGTTACTCTGCGCGGTATAGCGGCGCAGGGCCTGTGCGGGTTTTGATAGCGCCATAAGTGATGATCCGGCTCTCATGACCGATGTGGTCACACGTGATACCTCTCTATTTGTGGTCGAACGCCGCAAAAGCAACATCTGCGGCCCATGGTCGGGCCCGCATGAGGTGTAGCGCTATGCGCGAAGACGACCGCAAATGATCATGTGCACGCGAGGTCGCTGGCTTACAATACGCGTATGCTCATGCGCCACAGCAACACGTTGCGATTCTGGTCAGGCACCGCGCTTGCGCTGTCGCTGCTGGTGCAAATGGCGATACCGGCAGGCTTCATGCCCGCAGCTGCTGCGGCTGGCGGCTGGATTCAGATTTGTCCTGATGGATTGCCCACCGGCGCGCTCGATCTATCGGCTGCGACGCACAATGGCGACCGGCATCGGGCGCATGAATCACACGCTATGCATGCCGGTCACCATGATCACCATGCTGCATCGCGCGCGACGCTAACGCCGCACGACACGGCGCACGATCATCAAGACGGGCGACACTTCGATAGTTGTGAGTTCGACACCTTCCCGTCAGCGAGTCTCGTTGACAACATCAGCAATCACGGCCTGTTCCCGCTTTGCCAGTGCAGCCAGGCGGACCCGTCGGCTGAAACGCCGATGCTGGCGGCAACCGCACGCCGGGCCCATCAACCACGTGCACCACCCGAAACCACGCGCAGCCTCATTTAACAACGCGTTTCATACTTCTTTTTCGGGAGACAGCTTTGTCTATTCAATCCAACGCTGCAGTGATTGCAGCAATGGCGTGCCTGTGCGCGCCCGCGATGGCCGATACCAGGCCAGACTCACATGCACCAATCGGTGTCATGGGTGACCACACCCACGAAGCCGGTGAACTCATGTTTTCGTACCGCTTCATGCGCATGCAAATGGCGGGCAACCGCGATGGCAGTGACGACATCTCGCCAGAGCAAATTGTCACCAGCGCCGCGAACCGGTTTGCCAACCCACCGATGCAACCGCCCACACTACGTGTCGTGCCATTGGAGATGACAATGGATATGCACATGTTTGGCGCGATGTATGCACCGAATGACCGGATAACCTTAATGGCAATGGTCAACTACCTGGACAACTCGATGGATCACGTGACGTTCGCTGGCCCTACGGGAACTACCCGGCTTGGCAACTTCACGACAAGTTCGAGCGGCCTGGGCGACATTAGCCTGACTGCATTGATCCGCCTACCCTCATTCGGTAGCAACCAGTGGCATGCTACTGCCGGGTTGTCATTGCCGACGGGCGATATCGAGGCGCGCGACACCGTGCTAACGCCAATGAATACGCAGCCCGAGCTGCGACTACCCTATCCAATGCAGCTCGGCTCCGGCAGCGTTGACCCGATACTTGGACTGACCATGACCGGTCACCAGGATGCCTGGGGTTGGGGCGGACAATGGCGCAGTGTGCTGCGTATCGATGACAATGATGAAGACTACCGCCTTGGCCATGAGCATCGACTGACCGGATGGGCCAGCTACCAATGGAGCCCGCGTACCAGCGTGTCGTTGCGACTGGCCTATGTCGACCGCGGCAATATTCGTGGCATCGACCCGCAGATTCTCGCGCCCGTGCAGACCGCCGACCCTGACCGACAGGCTGCGCAGCGAATCGAGTTGGGATTCGGTGCGAATGTGCTGTTGCCGGGAGACAAGCACAGACTTGCACTGGAACTGGTCGCGCCGATTCAGCAGGATCTGGATGGCCCCCAGCTTGAGACGGATTGGATGCTGACCGTAGGCTGGCAGTTCACTCCCTAGCGGACGACAGGTTGCATCACGCACGCGGCCGCGGAGCGAACGCGTGCGTGATGCTCAATCGCCAAGTCACGCGCGAATGACAACGGCTTCCGGCCTGTCCGCGTGGCTTGAGTATCGAGTGGCTTTAGCCTGCCGCTAGCTGCCGGCGCGCGCATCCAGCCGCAATGAGACGCCAAAAACCCAGGCATCGTCGATCGTCGAATCGACTTGCGTGAGATTGTCGTCACGAAACGCTTGCGCACGATCAAGGTCGCGCCCGACTTGCCATACCAGTGACCAGCGATCAGTGACCGGCATCGTCCACGCCGCCGTAGCCCGCCAGGACTCGCTTCGGTAGTCAAACCGCGAGCCAAAGTCGTCACTACTGACGTGCCAGACCTGGCCACTGGGCGCCAATCGAAACGACAGCCGCTGCGCGTCGCTGACACGGTAAGTAGCACCGGTCTCCGGAAAGCCAATCTGCCATGTCCACCGCCGCTCGCGCGAACTCAGCCACGCGAGTGTCGGATAGGTTCGTGTGCGACCAAACTGGCGATCGTGGGCAACCCCGAAATTCAGCGAACCGTTTCGCATTGTGCGCTGCGCCCGCGCATAGCCGGTTAGCAGGAAGTCGTCACTATTCGCGCGTTCGGCAAGATCCTTGAACACATTCGATGATGTTGCAACACCCGGCGCGATCGAGGTGCGCCAGCGCCATTGGCCCGAGCTCCATTCGGCAGAAAGCGGCAACTGCAGCCGATGCAGGTCGCGGTCACGTGACGGGATACGATCGAACTCGAATCTCGTGTAGGCATAATCGAACCCGATGCCAATCAGTGCTTCGCCAACCGCAAACCGATCAAGATTGATTACGAGGTGCTGCTCTTGCATGGATAGACTGCCGCTATCGGCCAAATCGCTCGCGGGGGAGCGCGACAGGCTGATGGCAAGCCGCGCAGGCTCCGCATCCTGCAATGACCAGCTTGCGCCATTTGCCGCCGCGGCTGACCCGATCGCGGATACAACCAACCCGGCTGATAACGCAACCTGATAACGCATCTTGATAAGTCGTGTGAGCAACCACATACCAGCCTGCTCGAAGCAGCCGCAACGAGCACAGAATAGTCTCTGCCGCTGCGAATACCAATCGTGATTATCGAAGCACCGCCTGCATAGGCAGGCGGTGCCAATGTGGCGATCAGTAGCAGATCCACTCCCCGTTACCGACCGGGAAGCAAACCTCGGTGAACGTTCGCGGTCGGCGGATTGGGCCACCGTATGAGTCTTCCTCATCGCACTTGGGGTTGTCGTAACAATCACTATCCCAATCGGACCTGCGGTCACTCTGGTCGTCCTCGCCGTCATCACCGTCACGGTACTCGGCGCAGAGCCGCTCATTACCCCCATGTGCCATACAGTCCTCGTAGTCGCTACTTGGGTCCGGTGGTGTCGGCGGCGCCGTCGGCCTACCCTGATTGTCACGACATGTCTTGTCAGCAGCAGCCTGCTTGTTCAGAAAACTGTACGGAATGTTGCTCATCGCGTCATAGAACACCGAAGACGTCGTCGTCCCGAGTGTCGCAGAAATCCGAAAGCCCGCATGAATCAACGGCAGATTGAAGACCGGCAAAACTGCAGGCTGACTATAGATCGATACCGTCGCGCATTGACCGATGTCATTACAGCTTCGGAAATAGACAGGTGTCGGTCGCACACGAAGTCCGCCGGGACCCACCAGGGAATTGAGCAGCGTTGCGCCGTTTCGGGTAAAGAAAAAATGGTTTGTTGCAGCGTTGGCGAAATCCAGCGCTGTGCGCGCCAGGGCGGTCGCTTCGGGCGTCGGCGTGTATTGGGCATGTGACTCTGTGCGCTGTGTGCCCGAGATGTCAATGTTACAGAATGACTCCTGGGCCGCAACGATCGACGACAGTGTCATCAGGATGACGAAGGTGAGTAGTCTCATTCGAATGCACTCCCAGTCAGCTTCACGCGCTGCTGTTGCATGCCGTCTGCGCCGTCACGCGCGGCAATATCCAGGTGACTGATATCGGATATGCCGTGCTGCTGCAGAACCGATGTTTGACGCTGGAGTTCGCCAGCCTCTGTGACACCGAGAAGATGGCCCATCTTCAGCCACACGTAGGCGTGTTCGGCGGCTGCGCTGTCAAAACGACCCTCTGCATACGTTTGACCAAGCTCGACTGACTGAAGCTGCATGACCATCCGGTACGCGAAAGGATCGCCGGTAAGCAGAAAGCCACGTACTGCCCAGGGCGCCGCCTCTTCGAAGCTTTCGGGGGCAATGCGTGCCGCAAGGATTATCGCCGCAGCGCCGTCGTACTCAGCGATGATCTTGAGCTCATCATTGCTGTAGCGTGCATACTCATGCTGTGGCAAAGGCAGCGGCATGCATTGCTGCCCTTTGTCATCACACTGATCGGCCACGCTGAAGATAACGGCCTCACCAAAGCTACTTTGCGGCGAAAACACATTCGGCTCGTCGCGGGTCACCGGCCGTGCGTTGACGGGTGCGACAGGAACCAAGGATGCTTCATCCTCGGCGCTATCTTGTTGTTGATTCGAGCTGCTATTACCGAGTCGTGCGACATCAGGTTGCGATGTGCTGTCGGGCGATTGTTTGGTGAGCAGCGCACCACCAATCAAGCCGACCAACACCAACCCAAAAGCACCCAAAAACCTGTACTTGATTTTCACTGTTGTAGTCCCCTGTTGTTGCATAGGGCCACCGTGCGAGACCGCACCTCGGACCTACCGGAACAATCGCCAGTTCGCGATTGACGAAGCACTATTCCAGCAGCTTGGTTACCGGTCAGTGCACAACGAAACTGCGCAGTTTGTAAGGAAGTGGCTTGTTTGCGAGCGAGAGTCGCAACTGATCAATCAGATCAAGTTCATGCGCCCGCAGATTCGCAATACGTGATCCAACCAGTGTTGTAGCATCGACACCCGCGAGTATCGTTCAATCCCGCATGCGTCAGCACGTTTTGACAGTCGCGCGACACAGCAACCGGACTCCGATACAGCGCCGCACAGCACAGCAGACCCAAGTCTCTTGCTTGAGCCGTAAGTGACGGTTCGACGTGCGCCGAGCCTGCTTCATTTGGCTAATCGACGAAAATAGCTGCGCGTACCACCCGCGCGATGTCGATAAACGTCGACAACCACGGCGGCAATGATGACCAACCCTGTAATAACGCGTTTGCTCGGCTCGCTCGCACCGACCTGAGCAAGGCCAGCCTGCAACACGGCGATGATCAGGACGCCGAGAAACGTATTGATGACCGAGCCTTTGCCACCCGCGAGGCTTGTACCGCCAATCACGACCGCGGCGATCGCCGACAATTCAAGTCCGATACCGGCATTGGGGTCTGCCGACTGCAGGTAACCCACATGAAATAGGCCGCCCAGGCCCGCCAACAGCCCGGCCGCGCCAAATACAGCCAATTTGATCCTCGCAACGTTGATGCCGGACAGGCGGACCGCCTCTTCATTCGTACCAACGGCAATGACATAGCGTCCGAAGACGGTGCGCGAAAGCAGCAACTGGCCAACAACGACGACAAGCACCGCAAGGAACCAAGCCACGGACAAATCGACGTAGGGCAACGGTGCACTGATTGCTGCTACAGCGGCACCCACGAAGAGCGTTTGCGAATCGGTGACAAGATAGGCCCCGCCACGGGCGATCTCGAGCATACCCAGTGTCACAATGAATGACGGTACGCCCCACCTTGCGGCCACGGCGCCATTGAACAACCCGCACATGACGCCAGTAGACAAACACAGCATCGCGGCGAGCCACAGTGGCACATGCAATTCGACGATCAACACGCCGAAAACGGCCCCGCTAAGCGCCATGACCGAGCCGACTGACAGGTCAATTCCAGCAATAATCAATACGAAGGTCATGCCTACAGCGATGACGAGCAGCGCTGGCATCTGGTTGGCCAGCGTTGTCAGCGTCAGCACTGAGAAAAAATGGCTGCTTTGCATGCTGAACAATACGACCAGCCCAACCAGTGCCGCGATCAGTCCGATAGAGTCCTTGCGCAAAAACTGTCTCGTTAGTGACGTCATAAGATTCGTTCAGGCCGCGCTGTCGTCGATATAGCCACTGAACGATGCCGCCATGATGTTCTCGTTGGTCCATTCGTCGCGGTTGAAAGTCGCCGCGAGTCGACCGTTGGACATCACGGCGATACGATCGCAGAGCTGGGTGAGTTCACGGCTCTCGCTTGACACCATCACCACCGACCTGCCTGCGTTGGCCAAGTCACGCAGCAGCGAATAGATGGCCGTCTTTGCGTGGATATCGATTCCGCGCGTAGGTTCGTCAAATAGCAAGATCCGGCAATCACGCATGAGCCATCGCGCAATACTGACTTTTTGCTGATTACCGCCGCTCAGCTGCGCGACGACTTGATCGATTCCGCTGCTCTTGATATCGAGCTTTGCCCGGAAGTGCTCGACGGCCTCACGCTCTTCGTCATCGTCAATCCAACCGGCAAAGCGCCCGAAGCGACCTAACGACGCTAATGTGACATTGGCCCTGACCGATTGTTGTAGCAGCAGACCGAGTCGCTTGCGATCTTCCGGTATGAGCCCAATGCCAAACGCTACGGCGTCAATCGGGCCGTTAAATGACAGCGGCGTATCCTCGACAAACAGGCGACCTGCGCTGAGTGCGTCGGCCGCGAAGATAGCGCGCAACAGCTCAGTTCGACCCGAGCCCATCAACCCACCGATGCCGAGGACCTCGCCACAGCGAATATCAAGATCAACATCGCGCAGTCGGTCGCGGGTCGACAACCCCCGGACCTGCAGAGCAATTGGCAACTCCGATACGGCCGCTTGCGCGTCGGGCGGTCGTGTCACAAGTTCATCAGTCATGCTCTTGATAATGTCATCAGTGGATACATCAGCCACAGGCGAGCGCAATACAATGCGTCCATCCTTGAGCACCGATAAGTGATCGGCGATACGCCGAATTTCATCCATGCGATGGCTCACGTAGATGACGGCCGTACCAAGTGCCTTGAGCGCTGCGATTTTTTCGAACAACAGGTCGATCTCGGGGCCAGTTAGCGCTGCTGTGGGCTCATCCAGAATGAGCAGCTCGCAGGGATGAATCAGCTCCCGCCCAATCTCGATGAGTTGCTGTTGGCCAATGCCCAGCGCGCGGACGGGCATCGCCGGATCAATCCCAGCCAGGCCCATGTCGCCTAACACGCGCCGTGCATTGTCGTGCAACTGTTCGATGTCGATCAGCCCGTATCGTGTTGGCAATGCGCCAAAGTAGAGATTCTCGGCTACGCTAAGGTTATCGATCAGGTTGAGTTCTTGCATGACGATACGAATGCCAGCAGCTTCCGCATCGGCAACAGACGTTGGCGTATGGGCACGGCCCTGAAACTGCATCGCACCGCTGTCCGCCGTCGTCACGCCGCTGATGATGTTGCAGAGCGTCGTTTTACCCGCACCGTTTGCACCAACGAGCGCGTGTACGTCACCCTTGCCGATTTCAAGGTCAATGCCCTGCAACACAGGTACTGCGTATCGTTTATGAAGATGACGAACCGTTAGCACTGCCGGGCTCAATCGCCAATCACTTCAAATCATTTGCAGTGATCAGTTTTACCGGCGTCTTGCGGTCTCTCGGCATGTCGCCGTCGCTGAGAATCTCCAGTGCATACTCGATCCCATAAGTGGCCAACTGATCGCCAAATTGATCAACTGTCGCCAGTAGCTCACCGCTGCCAATCAGCTCACGAGCAGCGGCGATGTTGTCGAACCCGACCACCTGAATGTCGCCCGTCTTGCCGGCTTGCCGAATGGCCGCTATCGCGCCGATGGCCATGTTGTCATTACTGCACAGCATGGCCTTTAGATCAGGGTGCTCAGCGATGAGCGCGGCTGCAACCGTGCTTGCCTTGGCCTGCTCCCAATTGCCCGCTTGCACGCTGACCAACTCCATACCGGCCATGGCCATTGCGTCCTCAAAACCCGCCTGTCGCTGCTGGGCATTGAAAGCTGTCGGAATGCCGCCAACGATGGCAACCTGATCGCCTGCGGTCAGCGCCGCAGCGAGATGGTCGCCGGCGAGGCGTGCGCCTTCACGATTGTCTGGGCCAATGAACGGAATCTTGGTGCCGGCATCCATAAGCAGATCGGCGTCAAGCGCATTATCAATATTGATGACAACCACACCGCTCTTTGCCGCACGAGCGAGGACTGGCACCAGGGCGCGCGAGTCGGCCGGCGCGACTACCAAGGCATCGACGCCGCGAGCCATCATTTGTTCGATCAGCGCAACCTGTTGCGTGAGGTCACTCTCGTCCTTGATGCCGTTGACAATGAGTTCGTATCTCGTCGAATGCTCGCGCTGGTGCTGTTGCGCGCCCTCAGCCATATTGACGAAAAACTCATTCGCCAGTGACTTCATGACCAGCGCAATCACGGGCCGATCATCAACCGCCTCAGTCGTCGCGTTGTCACTGCCGCAACCTGCAATGATGAGCAACCCTGCGGCCACCAGAACACTCTTGCGCACGATTTCTAGGCTCATAGCGCCTCTCTACTCCGTTGGCTCAGGTACCGGCTCACATGCACTCGTCCAGAAACCGCGCTGTCTCGGTCAGGTAACGAAGCCGGTCCTCATACAAACTGTGGTGATGGTCGCCAAATGGAAGCTCGATATACTCGAACGTACGCTTGTAACGCTTGAGCTGCTTGGCCATCTTTTTGGATTGAGCAACATCAACGACCGTATCTTTGGCGCCGTGAATCAGTAACACCGGTACGGCAATCTCATCCGCTCGTCGGGCAGGCGAATTCTCGGCCAGCATCTTGCGGTCCTTCCACAGGTCACCGATGAATCGCGTGGCGTATGCGCCATTGACATAGTTGCTCTGTAGGCGCACCAGATCCGGCAAGTCAGATACGCCCGCGAAACTCACGGCACAACGGTACAATTTGGGCGTCTTCACAACGCCCATTAGCGCTGCATATCCGCCGTAAGAACCACCAACAATGGCAATGCGCTTTGGATCAGCATACCCGTTGTCGATAAGCCACTGAACGCCATCGGTGATGTCGTCCTGCATGGCCTGCCCCCACTCTTTTTGACCAGCCTGTCTGAACTCTTGGCCATAGCCGCTTGAGCCTCGAAAGTTCATTTGCAACACACCGTAGCCTAGTGACGCCAGGTATTGCGTATCAAAACTAAACCGCAGGAAGTCACGCGATGCGGGCCCGCCGTGCGGGTTGATAATGAACGGCGAGTTTTCGAGATCCGCCAGCGAATCCAGACCCGTGGGCAGAGTCACATAGGTCGGAATCGTCAGACCATCGCGGGCCTCGTACTGGGTAACAATTGTCTTGGCCAGCATGTCGTCCGTGAGGCCAGCATACTGGCGCGGCATCACACGTAAGCGTTGCGCAGCATGGTTGTAAACTGCAAATTGCCCTGGGTCGTTATCGCCCGCAACGTACAACACGGCCTGTTGTGCATCCTCGGTCATCGAATAGGTTGTGACGCTCTTGCCAGGAAACTGCGGCAGGAGTTTCTGGATCGCAAGATCAATCGGGCGCTTGGAAAACCATTGAGTTTCGATATCGTCGTCCAAGAAGCTCACGCTGCGCAGCTCGCCCGTTTCGCTGTCGATGGCAACGCCACCAATATCGACGTTGTCATGACGGAAAATCAGTGGCCCAAAAGTGTCTGTCTCAAGATCAAATGTGTACAGACCGCGCGGGTCTCCCTCATGATTCGACAGCACGTAAATGACGTTAGGCTCAGCGGTGAAGCCAGCCGTGTAGAACTCAGGCTGATCCGCCGCGACACGATGGGAAAAGTCCCGCCATTTGCGCTCACCCTTGAGCCGCACAATGAGGTTTGGCGTATCGCTCGCCTTAACACCTCGACCAATTCGTATGTCACCTTCGCGATCAGCCCGCCAACTCGTAACGCCGGTGCGTCCCTTCATCACGGTTCGATGACCACCCCTCTTGGCCACGTTCAATTTGTAGACGTTCGGCCGCGCAGGATCATTCTCCGGATACTGCACCAGGATATGATCGGGATCGTCTGGCAGGTAAGAGACCACGTGGTCCTGGATTTGTACGGGTAGTCGATCGCGCCTTGGATAGAACAACGGCGTGACCTCACCGCTGGGCAATGCCACGGTCAATAGGCGACGCTCAGTGGTTTTGACTTTGCGAACGCTGCCCCGCTTGGCAGAGAAGCCGACACTGATTAGCAGCCGATCAGGCGCAACCCATTCAAACCAGGCAACGCTAAGCTCATTGTCTTCGGTGAAACCGTAGACCAGCTGGATCTTCTCCTGGGTAACGTCGAAAACGGCCAGACGATACTCGTTTTGCAGATTCAGCCGCGCAGCCAAAAATTGGCCACCTGGTGATAACGACGGTTCATTCAATATCGGCAGCTGCGCGTAGGTCTCGGGCGTTACACTGGTGTTGGCCAATGTCGGACGCGGCGCAAGCGTCAGCATCAATAGCGCACCCAGTAAGAGCACTATCGGCCCAGCATGAAACAAAACACCAGTGGCCTGAGGCACGGCATTGCCGCCGTCGCGTCGGGGCAAATCTCTCTCGCATATCTCCAGCATCACCTGTTTAGTCCTTCTTGTTCTCTTTCTCATTGTTGCCAGGAAGCAAAATCGGGGATAACGGTGGCCGACGCCCCCACTCACGCTCATCATAGTGGGCGGCGAGGTAGTCCAGCATCTTTTCTTCAATCGTTGGTGGCAGGTCCCAAAGGTTCTGGGTGCGTTGCATCCAGCGTATAGTTTTTAGCCAATAGTCGCGATCACCACGCTGTGACGTGACCAGAGCATGCGAGTGGCACGCACCACAGTGCGCTTTGACCAGCTGCCAATTGTCCGCGATGACCAATCCGGAGTCCGGGTCAATCTCGTCTCTCGCAACCGCAGCGCTCGACAACATGACGCCAAGCAGTAGCAACGAAAGCATGCGCATATCAGACCGCCTGCACCGCGATGCGATGACAAGCGTTATTTAGATACCCCTTCGGGTTCCACCCCGGCACCAACATGGGTTGCGAGACGCCGTTTTCGTCGGTCGCTCTTGCCCAGATCTCATAGTAGCCCGGCGTCGTGACTCGGACCTCAGTGGTAAAGCGTTGCCATGCAAGCCGATTGGCAGGCGCGGCCAAACTGGCAGCTTGCCATGTTGCCCCGAAATCGACGCTGGTCTGTACGCTGGCCACTTCATTATCGCCGGCCCAGGCGTGGCCGCGAATGCCAATCAGCTCGCCGACCGGCAGCCGAACACCAGAACGCGGGAAGGAGATCAGCGACTTCACAGGCATGGATTCAATGATTTGCATGTCCTCGTCCGGTACATCGGTGCCCGGAGCGACCGGATACCTGGGCACACGATAGGAGCTGCCGCCCATCTTCGCGCCGTCGTGAACGCGATCCCGCACCAAGATATCGGTGACCCATTTGCCACTCACAGAACCCGGCCAGCCAGCGACCACCATGCGCAGCGGCGCGCCATGCATTTGAGGAATCGGCTCGCCATTCATCGCAAACGCGAGTAACGACTCAGCCTCCATCGCCTTTTGCAACGGCACACCGCGCGAGATCGGCTGTTTGCTGGGGTCACCGGAGAGATGGCTATCGGCACTCTGGTAGGCAACATAGACGGCGTCATCGGCAATGCCGCAGTCGCGCAGCACATCGGCAAGGCGCACACCGGTCCATTCAGGACAGCCAATAGCGCCAGTGCTCCACTGGTTACCACTGGCACGCGGACGGAACTCCGAGCGCCCGTTACCGCCACACTCAAGTTGCAACTGCAAAGTCACAGTTTCAAACCGGGATCGCAGCTCGGCCAGACTAAACGTTGTCGAACGCTTACAGGACTCGCCGCCGATGCGCACTTGCCAGGTATCTGGCTCGGCGATTGGCGACGGCGGTATGCCGTTGTTGCGCACGAACAGGCGACTGGCCGGCGTCACCGCATCATCCAGCAAGTGCGCTGGCGTTTCGGCGTTGATCGGTCGGTCATTCAACAGTCGCAAACCGTCTTTACCGATAGACGTGAGCATGTCATCGCCAGCCGACGCGACAACCGGTAGCAGACCTGCCGGCAGGTAGCGCGCATTGGGTACGACCAATCCCAGGGCGCGCCAGGCTGCACCGGTAGTCGCTTGTTGCAAGAACAAACGCCGTGATCTTGTTGTCGGCCCGTTTTTCATGCGCTGCCCCCTTGCGCGTGCTGCAAACTGCCGCGCATGAGCCTCGTCCTCAACGCGCTATCGCCGCCATGGGTCAGAGTGTACTAGATCGGTTGCCCTGCGCACGATACGCGCAGGCCGATACACCTGGCCCGCTAATCATCACAACGGATCAAGCGCTGTTGAGCAAAGAAAATGCAGATCTGAACCATTAACCGAATAGTTTAGACTATCTGTATGGCAATGAATATAGTCTAAATCGACCACATTATTGCTATGCTGACCACGCTGGATGCTAACGGCCAAGTGTCAAAAAGAACTGCCAAGAAAGGGATCCCAATTCATGAATAAACGATACATCAGCCTTCTGCTAGCGGTTGCGATAACGCCTGTTCATGCTGAGCAATATGATTTTGAAGCATTCGCTCAGTATCAGGAAAGCACGACCAGTTCCCGCGTACAGGTTTTCGGCCAGTCGGCACCGGCCGCCTCCATCGAGCAAACAACTGACACCATCCGTCTAGGCGGAACCTGGTTTTTCGATGGGCTGACCATAGCGGCGGGCCCGCGCTCGCAAGCGGCGTTTCTTGACCGCGCATCATCCATCTCACTGGCATATGCCGACGGATCGACAGATACCGATGTAGAGAACTTCAACGTGGGGTCTCCCATTATTGTCTCGGACGTCCAGCAGGATATTCGCAGTTTCGATGCCAGTACGCGCTATGTCTGGCAGAACACCGGCTGGTTCGCGACAGGCCAATACTCAGTTCAGGATCTCGACGTTGCTGGCATCGACTTCGACACCACCGTTATTGGCGCCGGATTCGGCAAATACATCGGCGAGCGCACAACGCTGGCGTTAACAGCACTGCGTGGCGAAATTGAGGTGTCCGACGGGGCCAGTTCCAATAACGACGTCGATACCGGTGTTGCAATAGGCGCAAAGCATCTCGGTGATCTTGGCAGCACCTGGGACTACGCAGCCGAAGTCAGTGTGTCCAACCAGTCGCTGGAAGGCTCGTCCGGCAGCTACGGCGTCACGTTGTCGTTGTTTCCGAACCGTGACATCACGCTACGCAGCCAGATCTCAGGCCAGCTCGGCAGTTCAGCATTAGATGCGACACGTTACAGCCTGTCGGCCGGCTGGTTCGTCATCCCAGCACTCGAGATATCCGCGGAATACAACTGGGTCAGCGTCGACGAAGATTCAGTGAATGATCCCGACACGGATGGCTTCGGCTTTCGGGCGCGCTATCGATTCTAGGTTAGCGACTTGGCTGGTGGCGGGTGCATTCGAGCCACGCGCAACGGCCTATGGCGCCTCGCATAATCATTGCGCCACCCCCTTGCCCTGAGCGTTTGCGTGAAGCACCGGCCGTCACTGATTTGGGCTACACTGATTCTAAGCGGCACAGTTGTTAACGAGGATTCTCATGGCGTCTAACACCAGCAAGGACACACGCGACTGGCATCGGGTTGCAAGCGTGGATGACTTACCCGACGGGCGCGTGATGACGGTGACAGCGGGCACGCAATCAATGGCGTTGACGCATATAGACGGCGAGTTTTTCGCAATGGATAACCGCTGTCCGCATCAGGGCGGCCCGCTGGGCGAAGGCTCCATCGAGCGCGGCAAAGACGGCGAGTGCTGGTTGCGCTGTCCCTGGCACGGCTGGGACTTCAGCCCGAAGACGGGCAAGCCGCCCGGTGGCCACGAAGACAGCGGGCAAGATCTCTACCCGGTCGACGTTCGTGATGACGGCATCTACGTGGGCATCGCCGCAGAACCCGAACACGAAACGACCGTGACAGACATCATGGCCGAGACCATGGTGAATTGGGGCATCGGCAGTGTGTTCGGCATGGTCGGGCATTCCAACCTCGGGCTTGCCGATGCACTGCGCCGCCAGTCCGTTGCCGGCAATCTGAATTTCTATGGCATACGCCACGAGGGGGCTGCTGCGTTTGCGTGCTCCGGCTATGCCAAACTGACGGGCGAACCGGCCGCTTCTCTGGCCATTGCCGGGCCGGGCGCTACCAACCTACTGACTGGCCTGTGGGACGCCAAAGTGGACCGCGCGCCCACGCTGGCACTAACCGGTCAGGTCGATGTGCAGGTACTTGGGCCAGGCGCGTTCCAGGAGGTCGACCTCGCCGCTGCGTTTGCGCCGGTCGCCACTTTCAGCCAGACCGTGCTTCACACATCCAAGCATGCCGAGCTGATGACGCTGGCATGCAAGAACGCCATCGTCGAGCGCAACGTTGCCCACCTGATATTTCCGGATGACGTACAAACCTTGCCAGCGGCGCAGAACGCACAGGCATCCAAGCCGACCGGGCGTGTCGCAAAGGCGGACATCGCACCGTCTGCCGAAGCACTCGATTCGGCGATGTCACACATTCGTGACGCGAAGCGCCCGATCATTATTGTCGGCTACGGCGCGCGCGACAGCATGGCCGACATCACGGCGTTGGCCGAGCAATTGCGAGCGCCAGTACTGACCACCTTCAAGGCGAAAGGCCAGATCAGCGACCATCACCCATTGGCGGCAGGCGTGCTCGGCCGATCCGGCACACCGGTGGCCAGCTGGTTCATGAATGAATGTGACCTGATCCTTGCCTTCGGTTCATCGTTCTCCAACCACACGGGCATCACCCCCAAGCGACCGATCATTCAGGTCGACTTCGACCGCATGACGCTCGGCAAATTTCATCCAGTCAGCGTGCCGCTGTGGTCCGAGGTTGGCGTTGCTGCCCGTGCAATGTCCGAGCGCCTCGATGCCGGCCACGACACCGTGGATCAGCAACCTGAAATTGCAGCGCGCTGGCAAATCTGGCGCGAAGAGAAGAAGAGCCGAGTTGCGGATGAACGCGGCAACGGCGTCAACTCGGCCGCAGTGTTCGAAGCGTTGACGGCCACCGTACCGGACGACGCGGTCATCGCCGTTGACGTTGGCAACAATGCCTACTCATTCGGCCGATACTTCGAATGCCGCGACCAGCGCATTCTCATGTCAGGTTACCTCGGCTCCATTGGGTTTGCGTTTCCGGCGGCAATCGGCGCCTGGGCAGCGACCCAGGACAAGCCGGCTTATGCCGGTCGCAAAGTCATATCGATCAGCGGCGACGGCGGCTTCGGCCAATACATGGGTGACTTCACGACCGCAGTCAAATACAACATGGACATCACGCATGTACTGCTCAACAACGCGGAGCTTGGCAAGATCTCCAAAGAACAGCGCGCCGGTGAGTGGCCAGTCTGGGAGACCACGTTGCACAATCCCAGCTTCGCCGCGTATGCCAATCTCTGCGGTGGCAAGGGCTTCAAGGTGAGCAGTGCCGACAAACTGGCACAAACGCTGACCGACGCGTTAGCCCATGATGGGCCGTCGCTGGTCGAAATCATGACAGACGTCGACCTCGTCTGAGCGGCTGGTGGCTGCTTAACGACCACCGCAGCGGTGTAGCTATCTCGGCAAAGCGGGTTGCTAGTGACCCGCTACCTCTTGCTTGCCAAACAGGCCACGCGCGCGCTGCCACGCCGGTGCAATCACTCGCCCGACCAACGGAATCACGGCCAGACCAATCGCCAGCCCAAACAAGCCGTCCATGCCGGCTTTAGCCAACCACTCAATCACGCCACCCCCGGCCGGCACCGCATGCCCGACGGCAGCAGCCAAGTCGTGGATCAGGTGCCCCAAACCGCTGAAGCCCAGCCCCTCCAGGCCATGCACGATAATGGAGCCGCCCACCCAGAGCATGGCCGCCGTGCCCACCGTCGACAACACCACCAGAAAGCGCGGCATACCGCGCACGACAGCGCGACCCACGGCGCGTGTCGCACCGAGTCGCCCACGCGTTGCCATTGCCAGGCCAGCGTCATCCGCCTTCACGATAACGGCGACACCGCCGTAAACCGCAGCCGTAATACCAACGGCGACGATCGTCAACGTTACCGCCTGCATCACAAGATTCGTGCTCGGTATCGCCGCCAACGCAATCGTCATGATTTCGGCTGACAGGATGAAGTCGGTCTTGATGGCACCGGCGACACGTTGCTCTTCAAGATGCGCCGGGTCGCCAACATCCAGATC
>JBCCCC010000033.1:0-24380 GCA_039033695.1 Pseudomonadota bacterium
GGCTCAGCCAGCAACAATGCCGCCGCAATCGTCAGCACCAGCATAGGTCTCGCCAGGCCAATGAAGCGGGTGCGTAACTGCATTTGCTGGCGCACCGCATAACCGGCGATATAGAGCATCAAGGCGATACGCGCCGGCTCTGAAACTTGCACCGTAATGCCCGCGAGGTTGACCCAGCGCGTGCTGCCATTAACGGTCGTACCGACCCCAGGTATCAAGACCAGAACGAGCATGGCAAGGCCGAACAGCAATAAGAATGGGCCGGTATGCTGCCAAACGCTCGTCGGTAACGAGAGCATGAATATCGCGCCAATGAGTCCAAGCAACACAGCCTGCAACTGACGTATCAGGAAGAACATTGGCTTGTCGTGCAAGGTATCGCCGATCCCGATCGACGCCGACGTCAGAATGACGAGCCCTGCGCCAAGCAGCGTCGCGACCAGCATTAGCAATGGGTAGTCAATGTGCATGCGTGGCAGAGCGCGCATTGGCAATGGAATACTCAGCATGGCGCGCGTTGAGGCATTCATACGATCACCTCATTCACTAGTTGCGCGAAGTGGGTGCCGCGCTCTCGATAGTCACGATAAGCATCATGACTGGCCGCCGCTGGCGCGAGCAGGACACTGTCGCCGCCAAGCGCCACCGCGGCCGCACGCTGCACGGCTGTCGCAAGATCATCAGCGGCTAGAACGCGTTGGCCCGCATCACGCAGCGCCGACTCGACCAGCGCGCGATTCTCACCGTAGGCAATCGAGTAACGTACGTTGGCTGGTAAGGATCTCGCAAAAGCGCGCAAGTCTTCGCCTTTGTCTCGACCGCCCAGCAGCAACACGACCGGCCCGTCAACCGCGGCAATGGAGGCTAGCGCTGCGCCGGTGTTCGTGGCTTTGGAGTCGTTGATCCAGTTCACGCCCGACCGCGATGCCACCAGCTGATGTCGGTGCTCCAGACCTTTGAATGCACGGACCGCCTCAAGCATCGCGGTCATCGACAGATCCATGGTTGAGCCAATGCTGAGCGCGGCCAGCACGTTCGACACGTTGTGGCGTCCGATCAAGCCGCACTCCGACACGCGCAAGAGCCGCTCATCGCCAAATGCGATCCATAGCGCGCCGTCATGCGCGCAAACACCAAACTCTCGCGCCTCGGGTGCAGCCAGCGCATAACGCACCTGCGCTGCCGCCGGATCAACCTCCGTCAACTCAAGACCCGCATCCGCATTGATCACCGCGAACTGACAGTGACGGTAGATGCGCGCCTTTGCAGCAGCATAAGAAGCCATGCTGCCGTGCCAGTCCAGATGGTCAGGTGAGAGATTCAGTATGCACGCCGTATAAGCCTGCAGGTTATCCGTGCGTTGCAACTGGAAGCTTGATAACTCGAGCACATACCAGCCAGTGTCACCGACAAACGGCAAATCGAGCACCGGCGTACCCAGGTTACCGCCAGCTGCCGCAGGCACGTTGGCCGCTGCGCACATTGCTGCAAGCAGCGATACGACCGTGCTCTTTCCGTTTGAACCGGTCACTGCGATAACGGGCGCCTGAACGTCGCGACAAAACAGCGATACGTCGCCCAATATTGGTATACCGGCCGCGCGGGCACGCGTCAGCAATGGATCATGATCCGGGATACCTGGTGATGCGACGATCTGGTCAACTGCGGACAAGTCCATTGTCGCCCAGTCGCCCAACGTAACGGCGGCACCGGGCAAGATCGACTGGATAACAGATGCATCCATGTCTTCACGCATGTCTGCAAACTCGGCGTGCGCACCTTGCGCCGCAAACCAGCGCGCAACCGATTGACCGGTAAGACCCGCCCCAAGCACCAGCGTCCTGGTATTGACGCCGCTGCCGCGATGCCCGGATGCGGCGAATGCGCGAACAGTGTTCGTCATGGCGCTCATCGGATTTTCAGACTCGCGAGCCCGACCAACACCAGGATCACCGTAATGATCCAGAACCGAACTATGACCTTTGGCTCCGGCCAGCCCTTCAGCTCATAGTGATGATGCAGCGGCGCCATTCTGAAGACGCGCTTGCCCGTCAACTTGAATGACGTGACCTGGATAATGACAGACAGTGTTTCGACCACGAATACGCCACCCATGATGACCAGTACCAGCTCCTGGCGAACAATCACGGCCACCATGCCGAGCGCTGCGCCGAGCGCCAATGCGCCGACATCGCCCATGAACACCTGCGCCGGATAAGTGTTGAACCACAAGAAACCGAGGCCGGCACCAGCCAGTGCCGCGCAGAACACAAGGACTTCGCCGGCGCCTGCGACATAGGGGACACCAAGGTATTCGGAGAAATTCACATTGCCCGCAACATAGGCGAACACTCCGAGCGCACCGCCGACCAGAACCGTGGGCATAATCGCCAGGCCATCCAAACCGTCGGTCAAGTTAACGGCATTACTAAAGCCTACGACAACAAACGCGGCAAACAACACGTGGAACACGCCCAGCGGCAAGATCACATCCTTAAGAAACGGGAAGATCAACTGCGTATCAACAGGGCTGGTCGCGGTGCGATACAACGTTATCGCAGCGATCAGCGCGAACAGTGTCTGCCAGAACAGCTTGTAACGACCCGCCAGGCCGGCACTGTCGCGCAGTACAAGCTTCTTCCAATCGTCGTAGAAGCCGATCGCACCGAAGGTCAGCATGACCAGTACGACGACCCAGACGAAACGGTTACCGAGATCGGCCCATAGCAGCGTACTGATCGCAACAGCGGTAAGTATCAGTGCACCACCCATAGTCGGCGTACCTGACTTGGCCAGATGCGACTGCGGACCGTCATCACGCACCGTCTGACCGATCTGACGAATCGTTAGTCGATTGATCATCGCCGGGCCAATGACAAAACAAATCACGAGTGCCGTCAGTGCACCCAGAATGGCGCGCATCGTCAGATAACTGAAAACGTTGAATCCGCTTTCGAACTGCGTCAGATACTCGGTGAGCCACAACAACATATCAGTCACTCACCTCGTTATTCAGCAGCCCATCAACGACGCGCTCCATGCGCATGGCGCGTGATCCCTTGACGACCACAGTTGTGCCCGCTGCCAGTACGTCGCGAACCGCTGCGACCAATAAACGCAAATCGTCGAATGCGCTCGCACCGGGGCCAAAAGCCTCAGCGGTGTGTCGCGTCAATGGGCCGAGCGTGAACAGCTTGGTTACACCCGCCACGCGCAACGATTTGCCAAGTTCACGGTGGATCGACACCTCGTCAGCACCACACTCACCCATGTCACCAATGACCATAACAACAGTCTCGGCGGTTGCTGATGCAGACCGAGCGGCAGCAACCATCGACGCCGGGTTAGCGTTGTAACTATCATCGATAATGGTCGATCCCGATACGCCAGCCTTGGGCGCCTGACGACCAGGTTCAGCTGCAACTGAGCTCAGTGCGGTCACAATGGTATCCAGTGGGCGCTTGGCGGTCAGTGCTACCGCAGCGGCACCGCAACTATTCATTGCGTTGTGCTCACCATGAAGTTGCAACGCAACATGCGCAGAGCCGGCTGGCGTGTGCAACGTGAATCGCAAACCATCTTGCGTATCATGGCAATCGCTGTACCAAACGTCGGCGTGATCGGCGCTGCCAAATGTAACGATATTGGCGGGCTTAGCGAACTCGTGCCAAAGACCGCTGTACTGGTCATCGGCATTGATCACGGCTGTGTCGCCCGCGCCCAGGGCTTGGAAAAGCTCGCCTTTGGCATGTGCGACACCTTCGATCGAGCCAAACCCTTCGAGATGCGCTGGACCTGCATTGGTGATGATGCCGATGGACGGACACACCATGTCAGTTAACTCGGCAATCTCGCCCGCATGATTCGCACCCATCTCAAACACCGCACGTTGCACGGAGTCATCAAGTCGCAGCAGCATCAAGGGCACACCGATGTTGTTGTTCAGATTGCCGGCGGTCGCCAGCACATGATCACCACAACAGGCGCTAATCAGTGAGCGCATTGTGGTCTTGCCATTACTGCCAGTGATGCCAATCACCAGCGGCTCGAACCGCTGCCGCCACGACTTGGCCATCGTGATCAATGCAATGTGTGTATCCGCCACTTGCAACTGAGGCAGAGCATCCGACTGAATATTCTCTACGACAGCTGCCGCCGCGCCAGCTTTCGCTGCTTGCGCGACAAAACGCTCGCCACGATAGTTCGGGCCGTTCAGTGCCACAAACAACTCGCCCTTACGAATACTGCGAGTATCCGTAGAGACGCCCGCAATCGATACGTCAGCCATAGCGTTCTGCACGCCGAGCATCCCGGCAATGTCGCTCAGCGTGGCATTCATGTGGACTCGCCCTTGCCCGCTCGGTTCAGTGCGAGCCGCGCTGTCACTGCGTCGTCAAAAGGCAGCCGCCGCTCGCCAATGGTCTGCGTCGTTTCGTGACCCTTACCAGCAATCAATACACAGTCGTCGGCTCGCGCGTTCGCGATAGCAAACTCGATTGCCCGGGCGCGATCAACTTCAATCACCGGCGTCGCATCTACAAGGCCTTCGCGCATGTCATCAATGATTGCCAGCGGTGACTCGGATCGCGGATTGTCGCTGGTCAAAATCAGGTGATCGGCGCCACCTTCGGCCGCCGCCGCCATTGGTGCGCGTTTACCGCGATCGCGATCACCACCGCTACCAAACACACACCAAATGTCGCCAATGCAATGCTCGTTCAGTGTTTCCAGGGATTTGCTGAGCGCGTCAGGCGTATGCGCAAAGTCCACATATACTGCGGGTTGCTGGCGTCCTATTCGCTGCATCCTGCCTGGCGGCGCAGTCACCTGGGATAGCGCCGCCGCCGCATCGTCGATTGCAATGCCTTGCTGCAACAGCACAGCCATTGCCAACAACAGGTTCTGCACATTGAAGTGACCGACAAGTGGCGCGTCGATGCGCGCGCGACCACAATGACTCACGACATCAAACTGCAAGCCATCGGCCCGTGCAGAAACGCTGTCGGCAAAAACGAAACAGTCTGGCCGTCCATTGGCAGCCATGGGTGTCGTTGATACTTGCCAGACGCGCGCATGATGCCGCGCCGCCAGCCGCGCGCCGTAGCGGTCATCGACACAAACTATCCGCGCCGAGAGCGTCTCGACGTCAAACAGGGCTGCTTTGGCCTCGAAATAGGCCTCCATATCCCGGTGGTAGTCGAGATGATCACGCGTGAGGTTACTGAAGACAGCAACATCGATGTCGGCGCCGGCTAGACGCTGCTGATCGATCGCATGCGAAGATGCTTCCAGCGTCCACTTCTCGACCTGCTCATCAGCCAATCGGCGGGCCTCTCGCTGCAAGCTGATGGCATCAGTCGTGGTCAAACTCTGCGGCTGCAGTGCCGACTGTGTGCCACTGCCAAGCGTGCCCGACAAGCCCGCCTGGACATTCAGCTGCGAGAAGGCACCGGCAATCAACCAGCTTATGCTCGATTTGCCATTGGTGCCGGTCACGGCGATGACCTGCATTTGTCGCGTTGGGTTAGCATAGAACCGCGCAGCAATCCTACCGATGGCGTGACGCGCATTGGGCAGGCAAACTACGGGCAAACGCACGTTGGCCAATCGCGCATCGTCTGCTGGCAAGTCCGTCAACAACGCAACGGCGCCATTCGCACGCGCATCGTTTGCGAACTCGATGCCATGCCGCGTATGACCTTGAAGTGCACAGAATGCAAAACCCTGAGTCACGTCGCGATGATCTATCGCGAAGCCTGACACCGGTACGGCCGGCGCATCCGCGATACCGAGCAGCAGGGTATCCAGCGCCTGCGACGCTTGCGTCTTAACAACCATCATTGCGCCGCCGCCTGAATCGCATCGCGACGCGCGAGTGTCGGCGCATCGTCGGGCGGTAGCGCTAACAATCTGAGCGCCTCGCTCATCACCTCAGCGAAAACCGGCGCCGCAACGTCACCGCCGTAGTAGTCAATGCCGGTCGGCTCATCGATCACTACAACAGCCGCTAGTCGCGGGTTCGTTGCGGGCACGAGACCAGCAAAAATGGATAGGTACTTGTCTTCGGAGTAGCCACCTGGCGCGTACTTCCAGGCCGTGCCCGTTTTTCCGGCCACCCGATAGCCCGGTATCGCCGCCTTGGTACCTGTGCCACCTGGCAACACCACTTTCTCCATCATCGACAACACCAGCGACGCGGTTTGCTCGCTAATGACCCGTTCGCCCCGGGGAACACCCGACTGACGTAATAGCGACACCGGTTGCAACACGCCCTCGTTGCCGATCGCCGCATAAGCACGCGCTAACTGCAGCGGGGTAACAGACAAACCATAGCCGTAGGCGATGGTCGCCTGGCTGATCGGCCGCCAGTGCGAGAAATGACTGAGCAAACCGGCGGACTCGCCCGGGAAGCCGCTTGCGGTTAATGCGCCAAGCCCAAACTCTGACAATGTCCGCCACAGCTGTTCGGGCGCCATCTTCATTGCGATGCGTGTAATACCGACATTGCTAGAGCGAGCCAGGACGGTAGTCAGATCGATCGCACCCAGGTTGTTGTGGTCCTTGATGCTTTTCGCACCTACCTGGATCTGGCCCGGCGAGGTATCAATAATGTCACCTGGCTCAAGCATGCCCGTTTCCAGACCAGCGGCAATGATCAACGGCTTGATACTGGAGCCGGGCTCAAGAATGTCCGTGATGGCCCGATTGCGATATCGCTCGGCCGAATACTGGGCACGATCGTTCGGGTTGTATGAGGGCTGATTGACCATGGCGAGCACCTCGCCAGTCACAACGTCAAGGATAACGATAGAACCCGACAGCGCACCATTGCGCTTCATCGCCCGCTTAAGCTGGCGATACGCAAAATACTGAATCCGAAGGTCGATGCTACTGGCCAGCTCCACGCCATGGCGCGGCGGCCGAATGCTCTCAACATCTTCAATGACACGTCCAAGCCGATCCCGCAGCACACGCTTGGCGCCAGGCTCGCCGCTTAGCGCATGATCGTAGGCAAGCTCCAGCCCCTCCTGCCCACGATCATCGATATCGGTAAAGCCGATAACGTGGCCGATGACCTCACCCGCTGGATAGAATCGTCGGTATTCGCGCTGCACATCAATACCTGGCAGCTCCAGCGCGCTGACCTTGAGGACCTGCTCGGGCTTCAGATGACGGCCAAGATAAACAAACTCGCGCTCCATGTTGCGATTGACGCGCCGCATGAGTTGCTCGGCATCTGTGCCGAGTGCCTTGGCGAGTGGCGGAAAGTCATCGATGGCCGGCACCAGCTGGCGCGGATTAGCCCAGACACTATCGACTGGCGTGGAGATCGCCAGCGGCTCTCCATTTCGATCGGTAATTGCACCACGATGCGCGCTAATCTCGGTGCGGCGCAAGTGCCGTGCATCGGCCTGCTGATTCAAGAACTCGCGATCCATAACCTGTAGCTTTGCGGTACGACCCACAAGTACCAGCGCGATCATCGCGAACGCAGCCCCAAGCAGTAGGCTTCGCAAACGAAATCGCTTGATGGCGGCGAGTTTTTTCTCGGCGGCGCGTTTCATTGGGAGACGACCTGGACAGGCTCACCCAGAAGTGATGCCAGTTCCTCGGACATGGGCTCGAGACCAACGAAGCGGTAGTCGCCGTCGTCATTGATCAAGAAGACCTCGCCGGTCTGTGGTCGCGACAACGCCAGTGAATCCATAGCCTTGTCCTCGATCAGGCTATGCGCCGCATAGGTGCTCTGCTCCAACTGCAGGCGGCCCCATTCGGTATTTAGCGCGTCACGCTGTTTCGACAGATCCTGTAACTCGATAAACAACTGACGGGATTGATGCTTGGTATAAACCACAGCAGCGGCTGCCATACACAGCGCCGCGAGTGCCGCCAATGCCAACGTGATGCCAGCCATACGCGGCACGATTGCGCCCTGTTGCTTCGCGCCGCTCATCGCAACCGCTCCGCAATCCGCAAACGCGCGCTGCGCGAACGCGGGTTGGCGGCAAGTTCATCGTTCGCCGCGACCTTGGGTTTACCGACCAAGCGCATCCGCGGCCGCGCCTCCGCCGGCATGTCGGGCAGGCCTCGATAGACCGGATCCTCGGCGCAGGCGTCACGCAAGAATCGCTTCACCGGTCGATCTTCCAATGAATGGAACGTAATGAAGCATGCCCGACCACCAATCGACAGCACGTCGAGCACTTGTTCCAGCGCCCGATTGAGCTCGGCAAGCTCGTCATTAACGCGCATCCGAATGGCCTGAAAGGTCTGCGTGGCAGGGTGGCGCTTGCTGCGCGCTCGTACACGCGCCGGCACGCTCGCTTCAACCACGGCGGCCAGCTCCCCTGTCGTCTTGAGCGGCGCCTTGGCGCGCGCAGCAACAATGGCCCTGGCAATACGAGGCGCAAGCTTCTCCTCACCGAGTGTGGCGATGTCGCGTCGCAACGCAGTTTCGCTGACACTCGCAAGGTAAGTCTCCGCCGTAAGCGACTGTCGCCGATCCATTCGCATGTCGAGCGGACCATCGCGAAGAAAACTGAAGCCGCGATCGGCCTCATCGAGCTGCGGCGATGAAACGCCGAAATCGAACAGCACGCCGTCGACCTTGCCGGCGACACCCGCCGACGCAGCGATATCGCCCAGCTCGGAGAAAGCTGCGTGCGTTATTGAGAACCGTGAATCATCTGCAAAGTTTTTGCGCGCTTGCATGACAGCGGTTTCGTCCCGATCAATGGCCAGCAGCATGCCGCCGGCCCCCAGTTGCCCCAGAATCGCAGCGCTGTGCCCGCCACGACCAAATGTTGCGTCGATATAGATACCGCTGTCTTTCAGCGCCATCCCATCGATCACCTCTTGTTCCAGTACCGGTAGATGCGCCATTGTCACAATGACAACGACTCAAGCTCCGCCGGCAGCTCCAGCCCCTCATCATCGTCAGCAAGCCAATCGTCACGACGCTCGGTCCAACGCTGTTCATCCCAAAGCTCAAACTTGCGCCCCTGCCCGATCAACATGGCCTTGCGATCGATGCCGGCAAACTCACGCAGCTCCTTGGGCACCAGTACGCGACCATTGCCATCGAGCTCCATTTCGCTGGCATGGCCGATCATCAGTCGCTGGAGCCTGCGCGTCTGTTTTTGCAAACTGGGCAGACGCTCGAGCTTTCTTTCGATATCCTCCCAGTCAGGGAACGGGTAAATAAGGAGGCAGTAATCCCGATCAATCGTCGCCACCAATTGGTTCGCGCAGCGCGCAGCGATCTGCTCGCGATACCGTGTCGGTATGGCGAGACGACCTTTGGCGTCGAGCGTGACTTTGTTTGGACCGCGAAACATTGAATTTGAGATGATGGAAAACCATCAATTACCACTTTTACCCACTTTCCGACACTATAAGTAGGGGGTTTTTGGCCGTCAACCGATTCGGTCAATTATCGTTTATGAGACAGTCACTTAGCCGCGATTTGCAGGCTTTTTGCCATAATTTCGCCCCGAAATAGCGGCGTAATTTCAGCGCCTTACGGGCACTTCCTATACATGCTTTTATGATCCGGTCGGCAAAAGCCGACAGCGGGTTCTCTTGGCGTGTTTGCGCGCGAGTTGCGCAGATCGCTCGTCCCACGAATTTCGCCGAGCACTAATCTATGCCTGAAATGTGGCGATTGTGTGGCGAAAACCCGCTAAATGACGACAAAGTGATGGAAAAAGGAGTCGGCCGATAAGCCGGGTTCTGTCGAGGACAGTCATTCATCTGCGCGTTACGTCACCGTAACGCTGTAGCGACCTACCCGGGAGCTCGTTCGGAACCGACGATGCTGCACGCTGGCAGCTTGCTCCCCTATTTGGTCTTGCTCCGGGCGGGGTTTGCCATGCCGCCTGTGTTACCACAGACGCGGTGCGCTCTTACCGCACCATTTCACCCTTACCACGCAAGCGTGGCGGTTTGCTTTCTGTTGCACTTTCCGTAGGCTCGCGCCTCCCAGGCGTTACCTGGCGCCCTGTCCGAAGGAGCCCGGACTTTCCTCCGTATCCCAAGGGATACAGCGACTGCCTGGCCGACTCCAGCGGCGACCATAGGACATGCGCCGGGGTTCAGCAAGCGCCAAGCACGAGACGCCAACCACAGCGCGGACGATCACGTGCTCGTCGCGTCTTCGTCGTGCACCACACTGGACTGAAGCGACAGGCCTGCCTGATACAGCGCATTGCGTGAATACCCGGACACAGCCGCAACCGCGCGCGCAGCTTGTCGCAACGGCACCGACTCGGCCAGCAACGCTGCCAACAGTTGCTCCGCGCTGACACTCACCAGATCCGCATCGCGCGTTCCACCGCCGATCAGCACGACGAACTCACCTTTGAGCGGAATCTCGCCAGTCGCAAGCGCATGTCGCAACGACGCAAGGTCGCCGGAGACGATCTGCTCATGCATCTTGGTGAGTTCGCGGGCAATAACTGCCGGGCGCTCGGCGCCCAGTATGTCGCTGCACGCGATCAGCATGTCCTCAACGCGGTGCACAGACTCATAGAAGACCAGCGTACGCGGCTCGGTGGCGAGCGCCTGCAGACGCGTTGCTCTGGCGGATGCCTTGGCGGGCAGAAACCCCTCGAAAGCGAAACGATCAGTCGGCAAACCGCCCGCTGACAACGCCGCAATCACGGCAGACGGACCGGGAACTGGTGATACCTGCAACCCGCCTGCACGCGCCGCTCGCACCAAGCGAAAGCCCGGATCGCTAATGGCAGGCGTGCCGGCATCGCAGATCAGAGCGATACGTTCGCCCGCACGCAGTTTATCCAGCAGCGTCTCAACGACATCTTGCTCGTTATGCTCATGCAGCACAAAAAGCGGTTTTTTGATGCCAAATTGGCTCAACAATCGACCACTGTGACGCGTATCTTCAACCACCACCACGTCGGCAGCCGCGAGCGATTCGCGCATGCGCGGCGAGGCATCCTGCAAGTTACCGATGGGCGTCGCTACAATGTCGAGTCGCCCTGTCACCGTTGGGCTCTGGCCTGGGCCGGCATAGCAATCTGATTGCTGCTAGGTGTCGCGGTATACTTCATTAAACGGCAAAGCCTCTGACTTGGAAAAACCCGCACTCATGATGTACCAACCCGCAACACAATGCACAATCGGCGACCACCCGCACAGAGTGGCGCCCCGCCTTGTGCTTGCACTGCTGATCTCATTCAGCCTGATTGGCTGCGAGACAATATCCTCAGGCGGTGGCGCGGCATCGCCGGCGCGCGCCGAACGACTAGCCGACCGCGGTCAGTATGGCGAAGCGGCCAGTGCATACATGGCACTCGCGGGACAGGCAGCAGGCGTTGATCGGGATCGCTATCTCTTACAGGCGGCAGACGCCTGGATCAACGATGGCGATGACGCACGTGCTGCGCGCGCGATCGATCAGGTCGCCAACCCGAGTGCCAGCGAGTTAGGCAATCGCTGGTATGTCACTCGCGCCCGGCTTGCGAATGCCCGCGGTGACGGGCAACGCGCACTGGACATCCTCGCTGCCGCCGAGCCCACGGAATACAACCTGCGACAGCGCATTAGCGCAGAAGCTGCGCGCGCAGACGCGCTATTTCTGATCGACCAACCGGGCGAAGCCATTGAGGTGCTGCAGCGGCGCGAGGTCTGGCTGGGCAGCAGCGACGAGATTCGCGCGAATCACGAGCTGATTTGGGACGGATTGCTAAGCGCATCGCCGCAAGCGCTGCGCGACGCAGCATCACAGACTAACGACGCATCCTTGCGCGGCTGGCTTGAGCTAGGACTACTCGCAGATGGCTCACTACCTGGAGGGCCGGCGCGCGGCCTTGCGGGCTGGCAACGGCAGTTTGGCGATCACCCCGCGCTGCGCTTCATCGTCCCCGGTTTGAGCGGGGATACAGCGCTGGATATTGTGAAGATGCCGGAGCACATCGCCGTGCTGCTGACCTTGAGCGGCCGTGGTGCACCGATTGGTGAGGCAGTACGCGATGGTTTTCTTGCGCACTACGCAGAGCGCAACCAAGGCCGTATCGATGCGCCGGAGGTGCGCTTTTACGATGTCGGCGAACAAGGTGCGACACTTGCTTACCAACAAGCTATGGCAGATGGCGCCACGTTTGTGGTCGGGCCGTTGTTGCGCAGCCCTGTGGATGAATTGGCTGGCTATGCCGGTGCTCGAATACCGACATTGCTACTTAACTACCTGCCCGATAACGCACTACCTGACCCCCTGTTATTCCAGTTCGGGTTGGCACCGGAAGACGAGGCCGCGGCCATTGCGCGGCGCGCGATCGCCGAGGGGCATCGCCGTGCCGTCGCTTTTGTGCCTGCCAGCAGTTGGGGCGAGCGCGTCCTTGCTGCCTTCAATGATGCATTTGTGAGCTATGGCGGCGAGCTGTTGACCTATCAGACTTACCTACCCGAAGAGACAGATTACAAGGACGAGATTCAGACCGCCATGTTGCTCAACGATAGCGTGTCGAGATATCGGACCATGCGCTCGACGCTAGGTGGCACCTTGCAATTCGAGCCGCGTCGACGCGCTGATACTGACTTTATTTTCATTGCCGCAAACAATGCCAGTGCGCGACAGCTACGGCCTCAGTTCCGCTTTCACTACGCCGGCGACTTGCCCGTCTACGCGACATCTGCCGTGTACAACACTAACCGTCAGGAGTCCGGCAGCGACCTCGCGGATATTCGTTTCGCGGACATCCCCTGGTTGGTTGATGAGCTTCGCGGCGCGGAGACGCCGCTCGACGAGCTAGCGCTGTTCCTGGCGAGTGCGCGCACCCAACCACGCCTGGTTGCGCTGGGTTACGACGCGTTCGCGGCTATCGAGCTCATCGTACAGTCAGCCGCTGACCAACCCGCAAAGTGGTCCGGTGCCACGGGCGAATTGACACTGACCCGCAGCGGGCAAATTCGCCGCCTGCCCGATTTCGCCACCTTCGAACGCGCAACGCCGGTGGCGCTGCCAACAATCGAGTTGCCGGAGATTCCCGGGCTGCTGGATGTGCCGGTCAGTGCGCCGCAGGCTATCGACTAGGACGCGCGGTGATCGCCGGCGAGACGGCACACAGTGGGAACGCTTCGCCAAGCGCATATTGACCGCGCAGGGGCTGCAGCCCGTTGCCGAGAACGTGTCGTCGCGGTTTGGAGAGATCGACCTGATCATGCTTGACGCTGCTGTGCTGGCATTTGTTGAAGTCCGTTTTCGTCGTGCTGGGGCAATCGTTGATGCGGCTCAGTCCGTGGATTCACACAAACAGCGCAAGCTGGCTCTTGCCGCACAATACTTCCTGGCCAAACACCCGCGGTGGCAACGTCATGTCATGCGATTTGACGTATTCGCGATCGATCAAGACAGTGACGGCAATGTCGGTCATCGCTGGCTACGTGATGCCTTTCGACCCCAATAGCATCGCGCCAGGCAGCATCACTTTGTATGCGATCAGCAATCGGATAGACTGGCGCCAGTTTCAATCACAAGGGCTGCTGACATGAGTCAGGATTACCTGCAACGCGTTCACGCACAGTTTGCCGAGAGTATCGAGGTCAAACAACAGGCGGCCTCTGAGATTCCGGCCGCCATTGTGCATGCGGCCACCATCATGAGCGACGCGATCAAAGCCGGCGGCAAGATTCTCTCTTGCGGGAATGGTGGCTCCGCCGGTGATGCCCAACATTTCTCGTCGGAGCTGCTCAATCGTTTCGAAATGGAGCGACCGGGCCTGCCTGGATTGGCACTAACGACGGATAGCTCGACGCTAACGTCGATTGCGAACGATTACGCCTACGAAGACATCTTTGCCAAGCAGGTGCGCGCGCTCGGGCAACCGAACGATGTGCTACTGGCAATCTCGACGTCAGGCAATTCCGAAAACGTTTGCCGCGCAATCGCGGCCAGCCATGAGCGCGGTGTCGCTGTCGTCGCGATGACGGGTTGCGATGGTGGCCGCATGGCGCCAATGCTGAGCGACGGCGATTGCGAAATCCGCGTATCGGCCACGCGCACCGCACGCATTCAGGAAGTGCACCTGGTGATTATCCACAGCCTCTGCGACCTGATCGATCAACAAGTGATCGTCGGCGCCTGACAGCGAGGCTTGTCGCTATTTGACGATCTTGAGATGCGGCGAGCGGCCCGCTTCGTCGTTGCCACCGTTGTCCGCGGGATCCGGGTCATCCTGATCACTGGCATCAGAAAACACCATGCCCTGGCCGGTCTCGCGAGCATAGATGCCCAGTACGCTCGATACTGGCACACGCACGTCAAAAGGCTGGCCGCTAAAGCGCGCACGAAAAGACACGACGCTGTTGTCCAGCTGCAGCGTATGTGCGGCGGTATAACTGATATTTAAGACAATGCGCCCGTCCTTGATGTGCTCACGCGGTACGGTAACGCCGTCTTGCAGGGCATCCACAACGAGGTGCGGTGTGTGGCCGTTGTCGCTCATCCACTCGTGCATTGCACGAATGAGGTACGGCCGCTTCGAGGTCACATTGTAGTCTGAACCGGTCACGGGCAGCGCGCGCTATAAGCGCATCTCCTGTTCCAGCTCGGTGAGACTCGCACGGAACGATGGCCGCGCGAAAATGCGTTCCATATACGCGTCAATCGCCTCACCGCCCTTGCCAAGATCGATGTTGTATGAAGAGAGCCGCCACAACAACGGTGCGACGCTGGCATCAACGAGCGAGAATTCATCACCCAGGAAAAACTCCTTGGCCGCAAACACGTCTGCACTTGCGAGCACGCTTTCCTTGAGTATCTTGCGCGCACGAGTGGCCTGCTTGCGTTCGGCAGCCTCTTCAATTTGCTCGGCGAGTTTGTACCAATCGTTTTCGATGCGGAATAGCGCCAGACGGAATTGCGCCCGTGTTACGGGATCGACCGGCATCAACGGCGGATGCGGGAATCGCTCATCAAGATATTCAACGATAACGCGCGAGTCGTATAACACGAGATCGCGATCGACCAGCGTTGGAACGGTGTGGTAGGGATTCAGGTCAAGCAAGTCCTCAGGCAGGTCATTGCCCTCAACATTCACGATCTCTATGTTGATACTCTTCTCAGCGAGCACCAGACGAGTACGATGGCTGTAGATACAGGTAGGTCTTGAAAACAAGCTCATGATCGAGCGTCGGTTGGCTAATACGGCCATAAGTGATCTCCGTCGGGATGCGTTTTTATAGTGGCATCACCGGTTGTGATGCAAGAAGAGCTGATACGATGATCACCGCCCCAAGTGATCACCGAACCTTGCAACCGTTTATCGGCGCAGCGCTCCTGGACGTTACTTGACGTCTTTCCAGATTTCTTTCTTCAACAGCAAAGATAGGATAAAGAACAACAGCAAAAACGCCATTACCCAAATACCAATCTGCTGTCGCTGCAACTGCACCGGCTCGGCAATGAAGTCGAGAAAGTTAACGATGTCCAGCACGAACTGGTCGTACTCCTCGGTACTGAGCGCACCGGATGACAACACGTCGAATTTCTGCGCTTGGCTCCCTCCGCCGTGCGCATCGCCCTCATCACTCTCAGCGTGCTCGGCCTTGGCCTTCAAGCCTTCCAGCGCCCACAACGGATGCGGCATGCTGGTGCCCGATAGCACTGTGTTGTTCCAGCCAGTCGGTGTCGAATCATCGATGTAGTAGCTGCGCAGGAACGTATACAAGTAATCCGCACCCTTACTGCGCGCGACGAGCGACAAGTCTGGCGGCTTCTTGTTAAACCAACGCGTCGCATCATCCGCACGCATCGACACATCGATGACCTCGAAGGTCTTCTCAGCATTGAACATGAGGTTCTCGATGAGTTGATCATCAGTAAGCCCCAACGCGTCACCGAGCGTGTTGTAACGCACGTACTCGGCGCTATGACACCCGGCGCAGTAGTTCATGAAGCCTGCAGCACCGCGCTGCAGCGATGCACTATTGCCAACATCATTGTTGGCAGTATCGTAGTTACCACCACCGCCGGCCGCGTGTACGCCACCCACCATCAGCGTACCCATCGCAATGGCAGTCGCTGCAATTTTCAGAACATGACTCATGCGATTACCCATGGTAGACAACCCTTTCCGGTACTGGTTTGGTTTTATCCATCTTGCTGTATATCGGCATCAGCAGGAAGAAGGCGAAATAGACGACGGTCAGGATTCGCGCGAGGATCACATAAAGGTCATTTGCCGGCATGTAGCCAAGATACCCCAGCCCAATAAAGGAGATAACGAAGAGTGTCAGTGCCATCTTGGTGATCCAGCCCTTGTAGCGAATCGAGCGCACCTTGGATTTGTCCAGCCACGGCAGGAATAGCGGCAGCAGAACGGCAGCACCCATCAGCAACACGCCACCCAACTTGCTCGGCACGGCACGCAGCACCGCATAGAACGGTGTGAAGTACCACACCGGCGCGATGTGTTCCGGAGTGACCAATCGGTCGGCCGGTTCAAAGTTGGCATGCTCGAGGAAGTAGCCGCCCATCTCGGGCGCGAAGAACACGATTGCAAAGAAAATAGCCAGGAACACGACGATTGCGACCAGGTCCTTGCTCGTGTGATAGGGGTGAAAGGCCACGCCATCCAACGGGACGCCGTTGGCATCTTTCTTTTCCTTGATTTCGATACCGTCTGGGTTGTTCGAGCCCACTTCGTGCAACGCCAGGATGTGCACGACGACGAGCATGACCAACGCTAAGGGCAACGCAATCACGTGGAGCGCAAAGAAGCGGTTCAGCGTGATGTCCGATATCGAGTAGTCACCGCGGATAAAGTCGACGAGTGATTCACCGACAACCGGTATCGCGCCAAACAGAGACACGATCACCTGCGCACCCCAATAGGACATTTGACCCCAAGGTAGCAGGTAGCCAAAGAACGCCTCGGCCATCAACACAATGAAAATCAGCATGCCGATGATCCAGATCAGCTCGCGCGGCTTGCGGTATGAGCCATACAACATGGCACGGAACATGTGCAGGTAGACCACAACGAAAAACGCCGAGGCACCTGTGGAGTGCATATAGCGAATGAGCCACCCGAATTCGACATCGCGCATGATGTATTCGACGGACGCAAATGCATCGGCAGCGCTTGGCTTGTAACTCATTGTCAGGAAGATGCCGGTGACAAGCTGAATCACCAGAACCACCATCGACAGTACGCCGAACACATACCAGATGTTGAAGTTCTTGGACGCGTAGTACTCAGTCACATGCTCTTTGAGCATTGACTCCAGCGGGAAACGATCTTTGATCCACTGCATCACGCCAGCCTTATCCTGCCCGATGCGAACGTCTGATTCAGACCTGGCCATTACGCTGCTCCTGTGTCGGTGCCGATCTCAATGATGTTCTCACCAATGAACCGGTAGGGCGGTATTTCAAGGTTGGTTGGTGCAGGTACGCCGGCAAATACACGACCGGCCATGTCAAACTTTGAACCGTGACAAGCACAGAAAAAGCCACCAAGCCAATCGTCGCCGAGGTCCGCAGGCTGCACATCAAAACGAGGTGCAGGCGCGCAGCCAAGGTGCGTGCACTGACCGAACACAACCAGTACCTCAGGACGCACTGACCGGAAATCGTTGGCCGTGTAATCAGGTTGCGTCGACGCAGCGGAATCCGGGTCGGCAAGCAACGGTTTCATTCTCTCGATACGGTCGAGCATCTCCTGATCGCGTCGCAGCACATAAACGGTGCGGCCGCGCCATTGCTTGCGTGTCATCTGACCAGGCTCGAGACTCGCGACGTTGACCTCAACCGGCGCACCGAGCGCCTGCGCGCGGGCACTAGGCTGAAGCGAACCGAGAAAGGGTACCGCCAGCATCACGCCACCCACGGCGCCCGTTGCGGCTGTCGCGATGCCAAGAAAGCGCCGCCGTCCGTCGTCAAGTTCGTCTGTCATTTGTTGCTCCGCTGTCTGTCTGCTGCTAGCTGTCTAAAATTTCCGCAACCGACCGCGCGCACCGAATGCACCCGTGGCCGTTGTGTTTTGTTCGTTTGCGGATTCGCCGCCTCGTTTCTACCAGCCGTGCGTAGCAGCATTGTTTGCATCGACTCGTCTGAATTGTACCTGGCCGGCACCATGTCTAACTTTTCCGGGCCTTTCGGCGCGACAAACCTAGACACGGGCGCGTTTGGGAGGCTTGTAGTGATCTTGTACTCAACTAAAGCCCTTTGCATGCGGCTTCCAGCCAGCAACTATACAGGTTTCATGCACGTCTTGCCTACCACAAACTGCTACTCTGGTTCACAATACGGCCATCAATATCCGCTGGTAGTTTCCTTTACTCTCCATGTCGACCTCAAGTCTAAGAAATTTCGGATTGTTCCTCCTGCGATGCACGATCGTGGGTCTCGCGGTCGCCTGCGTCATTATTATTGCCAGGCCCGATGTGCTCGGCTCAAAGCCCGCCGCTGGGCAACAACGCAACAGCTATGCTGATGCGGTTGCCGCCAGCGCGCGATCTGTCGTCAATATCTACACGAGCCGCGTGACTGCCCAGCAAGGCGGGCCCGGTCAGACCGCTACTTACAGCGAACAAACGAACCTGGGTTCCGGTGTCATCATCGATAGCGCAGGTTTTATCGTCACCAATTACCATGTTATTGCCGGTGCCAATGCGGTCAGTGTGCAACTGGCCGACGGTCGCATTGCCAGCCCGCGGCTCGTCGGCACAGATGCCGATACCGATCTCGCCCTGTTGCAGATCGACGCAGGTGATCTGCAGGCGATCTCTTTGGGGCGCTCGGATCAGATGCAGATTGGCGATGTCGTGCTCGCAATCGGCAACCCCTATGGCCTCAGTCAGACGGTCACTCAGGGCATCATCAGTGCCACCGGTCGCGGCCTACTTGGTTTGACAACGTTTGAGAACTACATCCAGACCGACGCAGCGATTAACTCGGGCAATTCCGGCGGTGCACTGATCAACACACGCGGCGAACTGATTGGCATCAACACGGCCGTCATTTCGCGTGAGGTCAATATTCAGGGCATCAGCTTTGCGATCCCGGTTAACCTTGTGAGCGGTGTGGTGAGGGCCCTGCGCGAAGACGGTCGCGTACTGCGTGGTTGGCTGGGCTTAGACATGCAGCAACTCACGTCAGAGGGCTGGCGCCAGCTGGGACTGCCCGAAGATACGGGTATCTTGCTGCGCGCGGTTCAGCATCAAGGGCCTGCCTGGCAGGCAGGAATCCGTCCGGGCGATGTGCTGGTGAGCATCAACGGGGAGCGTGTGCTGACTAACCAGCAAGCCCTGCTGACGGTCGCCGGATACAAGCCGGGTACGCCATTAAACATTGTGTACTGGCGCGACGGTCAAATGCGCGAGACCCAGGCCGTCGCCGGAGACCGCGCACGCGAAACCGCCGCACCGCCGCAGGAGACACCCGCAGCCGCGAGCTAAGAGAGTCGGCGCACGGTAGCGCCGAGACCGCGCAATTTGTCTTCTATGCGTTCGTAGCCACGATCAAGGTGGTAAATACGATCGACAATCGTCTCGCCGCGTGCAACCAAGCCTGCCAGCACCAGACCCGCTGAGGCGCGCAAGTCCGTCGCCATAACGGGCGCGGCCGTCAACTGCTCGACGCCATTGGACACGACAGTGCGTCCACGAACGCGAAAGTCGGCGCCCATTCGTTGCAGCTCCGGTATATGCATAAAGCGGTTCTCAAAAATAGTCTCGGTGACCGCCCCTGCGCCGCGAGCAATGGCATTCATCGCACAGAATTGTGCCTGCATGTCGGTCGGGAATGCCGGATGCGGGGCCGTGGTGACATCCACAGCAGCTGGCCGCTGACCGCGCATGTCCAGCGAGACCCAATCCACTCCAGTCTCAATAACGGCGCCACAATCTGCGAGTTTGGCCAGCACAGCATCGAGCGTTTCGGGGCGAGCATCGCGCGCGACGACCCGGCCGCGGGTCATCGCCGCGGCCACTAGATACGTACCCGTCTCGATGCGGTCGGGCAGCACCGCGTAGTCGCAACCATGCAACCGGTCAACGCCTTGAATGTGAATGCTGGCGCTGCCGGCGCCCTCAATATCGGCGCCCATCGCAATCAGAAAATTAGCCAGATCGACGACCTCCGGCTCACAGGCCGCATTCTCCAACACGGTCTCACCGTCGGCCAATGCCGCCGCCATCATGATGTTTTCGGTACCGGTGACCGATACCGTATCGAATACAAACCGGCCACCGCGCAAGCGCTCTGCACGCGCGCGGATATACCCGTTTTCGATCCACACGTCGGCACCCAGCGCCTGCAGGCCACTGACATGCAGATCGACCGGCCGCGCGCCAATCGCGCACCCGCCGGGCAGCGACACGTCGGCGCGCCCGAACCGCGCCAGCAGCGGCCCAAGCACCAGCACCGATGCACGCATCGTCTTGACGAGCTCGTACGGCGCGGTCGGGTCGATATCAGTGCCAGCCTCGGTGGTCACGGCCAGGTGTTCATCAATCGTCGCTTGAACGCCCATGCGCTGCAAAAGCGCGATCATGGTGGTGACGTCTCGAAGATGCGGCACGTTGCGAACCGTGACCGGGTCACTGGCGAGCAGCGTGCCCGCAAGAATCGGCAACGTCGCATTCTTTGCGCCGGAGATATGCACATCCCCTTGCAACTGTGGGCCGCCGGTTATGGCCAGTTTGTCCACGCCTAATCCTGGCTGAATTCGTCAGGCGTCAACGCATTGATCGAGAGCGCGTGAATATCCGCTCTCATATGATCGCCGAGCGCAGCGTAAATCATCTGGTGACGGGCCACCGGCCTCTTGTCAGTAAACGCCGGCGAAACGACCAACGCCTCAAAATGCACGTCGTCATCGCTGCGTACTTCTAGTGTGTGTATGTCCAGATGCTCGCGGATCAGCAATTCTATTTCGTTCGAGGTCAAGTCGGCGCCCTCCGGGGCAGCGGTTGTGGCCTGGCAGTCTATTACAATCTCAGGCCTGACCCAATGGCCCGCGCAGACCATGGGCCAAATTGTGTATCATTAACGGCTACCTGCGAGCGGCATGCAGGAAAAAGTGATATTAAAAGCAACGCTTGGTGGAGCCCCACGCTATATTGGGGCATCGCCATGGGGAACTTCGTTTGGATTCAATGGCTGTAAACATTGGCATGGTCCTGGTCGGGCTGGTGGCCCTGATCTGGGGTGCTGATCGCTTCGTGATCGGGGCCGGGGCAATGGCGCGCAACCTCGGCGTTCCCACATTGCTGATTGGCCTGACAGTCGTCGGCATTGCGACCTCAGCACCCGAGATCCTGGTCTCGATCGTTGCGGCTTTGAACGATCAGACCGACCTTGCAATCGGCAACGCGCTCGGCTCAAACATCGCCAATATCGCACTCGTGCTGGGCGCGACCGCGCTGCTCAAGCCGATCGCGGTGATGTCGCGAACGTTGCAACAGGAGATGCCGGCATTGCTCGCCGTCACGTTGTTAGCGGTGTCACTCAGCCTCGACCTCTCCTTGAGTCGGATAGACGGTCTGGTCATGCTGACCGCACTGGTGGTTGTTATGTACTGGATTGTCCGGCTTGGCTATCGAACCAACATCGACGACCCAATCGAAGCGGAGTACGAAGCCGAAATCCCCAAAGATATGAAGATGCGCGTCGCTGCCGGCTGGTTCGCACTGGGACTTGCCGTGCTCCTTGTGGGTGCCGAGTTGCTGGTTGGCGGATCAACGACCATTGCGCGCAGCTTCGGTGTCAGCGAACTGGTTATCGGCGTCACGCTGGTTGCTGTCGGCACCAGCTTGCCGGAACTGGCGGTGTCGCTCATTTCGGCAATGAAAGGCGAACAGGGACTTGCCATTGGTAACATCATTGGTTCGAACATGTTCAATTTGCTCGCAGTCATCGGCGCTGCGATCATTATCAACCCGACGACCATTCCGCCGGAAGTACTCTCACTACACTTCTTTGTAATGATCTCGTTAACGCTTGTGCTATTCGCGATGGCCTACAACTATAGTGGCGCCGGGCGTATAAACCGCATCGAAGGCAGCGCGCTGTTAATCGCCTTCGTCTGCTACCACTTCTACGTCCTCAGCCAGAGCTTACCCAATGGCAGCTGATCGACAACAACGTATCGCTCAAGCGCAGCGAGTACTGCGTATCGAAGCTGACGCAGTCGCGGCGCTGGCAGCGCGGATTGACGATGCGTTTGAAACCGCTTGCCAGCTGTGCCTAGCTTGCACCGGACGCATTGTGGTTACCGGCATGGGCAAGTCGGGCCATGTCGCGGGCAAGATTGCCGCGACACTTGCCAGTACCGGCAGTCCCGCGTTTTTCCTGCATCCCGGTGAAGCTAGTCACGGCGATCTCGGCATGATCACCGACAACGACGTCGTGCTGGCAATCTCCTACTCCGGCGAAACCCAGGAGGTGCTGACGATTCTGCCACTGATCAAACGACTCGGTGCGCCGCTGATCAGTATGACCGGCAATCCGAACTCCACACTCGCCAAGCGCGCTGATGCGCACCTGAACGTGCAGATTAGCGAGGAAGCATGCCCGTTGAACCTTGCCCCGACAGCCAGCACTACAGCGACACTCGCCCTTGGTGATGCGTTGGCTGTCGCCTTGCTCGACAGTCGTGAGTTCACGGCGGAAGACTTCGCCCGCTCGCATCCTGGCGGCAGCCTCGGTAAGCGATTATTGCTGCGTGTCGAAGACATCATGCACGTGGGCGGTGACGTACCGCTCGTCGCGGAATCGGCCAACCTTTCCGATGCATTGCTGGTGATGAGCCGCACTGGGCTTGGTATGGCAACAGTGGTCACGCCGAGTGGCAAACTGGCCGGCATTTTTACCGACGGCGACCTGCGTCGCCTGATCGAAACTGAGATGGATCTGCGAACCGTGCCTATCGCTGAAGTCATGACAAGAGGCTGCAAGACGATCGGGTCAGACGCGCTGGCCGCAGAAGCCGTGCATATGCTGGATACCAATGCGATCACTGGGCTGCCCGTGACCGATTCGCAGGGAATAGTCATTGGCGCGCTGAATATTCACGACCTCTTTCGCGCGGGCGTCGTGTGATGACCGCTTATCCCGACACGTCGACTGCGGATCTGCGCGAACGCGCGGCCCGCGTGGAATTGCTCGTGCTCGACGTCGACGGCGTGTTGACTGACGGGCGATTTACCCTTGACGAGCAGGGCTCGGAGAGCAAGACATTCCATACGCAAGATGGCTACGGCATGCGCCGCCTGGTGGAAAACGGTGTACAGATCGCGATTATTACGGGCCGCTCGTCGGGTGCCGTCACCCACCGCGCCCAGGAGCTTGGCATCAGCTTTGTGTTTCAAGGTTGCCGTGACAAGCAGGCAACCATCGTTGAACTGATGCGTGATTTGGGCGTCAAAAAGGACGGGTGCGCAGCCGTGGGAGACGACATGCCGGATCAGGCAATGTATCAGGCCGCAGGACTGAAGATTGCGGTGGCCAACGCGGTACCTGAGTTGAAAGCACTGGCAGACATGGTCACCCGCCGATGTGGCGGCGACGGCGCTGTTCGCGAGGTTGCTGAGTTCATTCTGGACGCTCGCCGGGACGCACAATGACCACGCGACAATTTATGGTCATGGTGCTGCTTGGGCTGGCCGCCGCTTTAACCTTTATCGCGTCGACCAATCGAGAAGAAGTAGCTGATACTGACCGCGTATCAACGCCCATCCGGTCTGGATATTACATGCTGGACGCCACCATTTATGGCACCGACCAGTCTGGTGAGCCATTGTTTGTGATTGAGGCCGCCCAGGCCGTCCAGTCTGGCCGCGGCCAGCCCATCCAGCTGTCTGATATCCGCATCGAGTATGCGCAGAATCGACAAAACCCATGGCGCATCGCGGCGCGATCCGGATCGCTGGACGAGAGCAGCAATAACCTGCGCCTCGAGGGCGATGTCACCGCGACACGCAGCAGCGACAACCCGCGTGATACAGTCCAATTGAGGACTGAGGTATTGTCGTTCGACCCGCTGGCGGAAGTTGTCCAAACCGATGCATTAGTCAGCTTCAGGATGGGCGAAGGCGACTTGATGGCGACCGGCATGCGTGCGTCTCTCGGTCAGAACACGGTTGAATTGAGGTCCAATATTCGTGGCCAGTTTACGCCTTAGCGCGATCACAATCTGTCTGTTGTTGACGATCAGCGCAAAGGCTCAGGTTGGCGCAGATCGCAACCAACGCATTTTTATCGATGCCGACTACAGCACGACGGACATTTCCCGTAACACGACGAAATTTCGTGGGCTGAGAATCACTCAAGGAGCGACGCGTATCGAAGCCGAGCAGGCCGAGACCACAGCGGGTACAGACTTCGCCGACAGTACCTGGCAGTTCTCGGGCAA
>JBCCCC010000034.1:0-23929 GCA_039033695.1 Pseudomonadota bacterium
AATTTTTCTTTGAGGCACGGACTATGGGTATTTTTTCAAGATTCAGCGATATCGTTAACTCGAATATCAATGCGATTCTGGACAAGGCGGAGGATCCCGAGAAGATCGTCCGGCTGATGATCCAGGAAATGGAAGACACGCTAGTGGAAGTACGTTCCGCTGCAGCACGTTCCATCGCAGACAAGAAATCGCTGAATCGCAAGCTTGAAGCACTAGAGCAAGATGTCGCGGACTGGGAGAGCAAGGCGGAGCTGGCGATGGCCAAACACCGTGAAGATCTGGCGAAGGCCGCGTTGCTCGAGAAGAACAGCGCGAGCCAGGCTGCCGACGCGATTCGCGATGAGTATCAGGCCGTCGACGACGGGCTGGGCAAGCTCAACGAAGATATCGCACGGTTGGAAGGCAAGCTCAAAGACGCCAAGTTGCGCCAGCAATCTTTATTGTCTCGGCATGAGACGGCCAATAAGCGTCTGGCAGCGCGCAAGCTGACGCACGGTTACAAGGTCGATGATGCGCTGGTTCGCTTCGAGCAGTATCAGCGCCGTATGGAAGACGTTGAGAGCCGCGTCGAGGCTTATGATCTTGGAATGCCCAAAGACTTGGATCACCAGTTTGCAAACCTCGAAGCAGAGGACAGCATCAAGGAAGACTTCGAACGGCTGAAGGCGCGCGTGGCAGCTCGCGAGTCAGCGTCTCAGAACAACAGCTAGGCAGCAGCAATGGACGAAGCGTTTTTTGTACTCGGCATACTTTTTATGACGATAGTCGCGCCTCTGGCGATCATCTTGCACTTCGTCACAAAATGGAAAAAGACGCGCGAACTGACCCACTCAGATGAATCTATGATGGAAGAGGTCTGGGGTATCGCGCAAGAGCTTGAGAGCCGGGTAAATGTACTTGAGTCGATTCTCGATGATGAGGCTCCAGACTGGAGGAATAGGGTATGAGTAGGGACTGGCATCGTGCGCCGCTAAGTGGTCTGTATCTTGATCGCGAGAACGGTTGGCTGTTTGGTGTTTGCGCTGGCATGGCAGATCGGTTTGATATCGATTTGAATGTGCTGCGGCTGGTCGTGCTCGCTGGCGCGATCTTTGTCACCATGCCAACCGTTGTCGCCTACGGCCTGGCCGCGTGGCTATTGCAGGACAGGCCTTTACAGCCACGTGATCCAGCGCATGAAAGAGCGTTCTGGCGCGCCAAACGCGATGGTGGAGGCTATTGATGACGGCAAGATATGACTATGGGGAACGACGGTTTTTCCGTGACACCCGCAATGGCAAGGTGAGTGGCGTCTGCGCCGGTATTGCTGATTACTTCGGATTCAGTGTGACAGTGACGCGGGTGTTGGCGGTGTTTGCACTGATCTTTGGCACGGCCGTAACGTTGTTCATGTATTTTGGACTGACGTTGCTGATTCCTGCGAAACCAACAGCACCTGAGCAACCACGCCCGGAGCAGCGCGCATTCCGCCACTCGCTACGAGCGGCACCGCGCGCCACGATGACTGACGTCAAACGAAGCTTGCTCAGGATCGACACGCGCCTTGCGAAACTTGAACGCTACGTGACGTCGCCGCGATACAACCTTGATCGCGAGATTCGCGAGCTATAATTAGCGGCTTTCGAGCTGGTCCAACTTACTAGGGAGTTCTTTATGTTCAACTCGCCGTTTTCGATGGTTGTCGGGATCGTGCTGATCGGCTGCATCTACAGCCTGGTACAAAGCTATATTGATTCGCGCAAGAATGCGCAGCCCGACGCTGGCCAATCGGCTAGTGACGAAACACTGGAGTTGATCGCCAAGCTGGAACACCGAGTCGAGGTGCTCGAGCGGATAGTCACTGATTCCGGCTATAACCTCAAACGCGAAATCGACCAGCTATAGAGCTGGTCACACGTTAGCGACGATCGCTATTCGCTTTTTGCCTTGTAAGCTCGAACCTGCTCGTTGAAATCGGCTGCAACGGCCTCCATCTCCTCAATGGCGGCGTTGTGCTTCTTGGCGAGCAGGCTTTGGCGCTCTGCGGTTACCTCGGCAGCCTCACCTTCCTGCTTGGCGGAAGCAGTTTCTGCATCAATGCAATCAAGGTAGGTGTTCATCTTTTCCATGTATGCCTTGATCGACTTCTGGCCGTCCATCATCTCTTCTTTGCTGGCCTGGCTGCCGTTTGGCACGTCGATCCGCGATGGATACTCGCACTCTGCAAGCGCGCCGCCTGCCAACGAAAGTGATGCGACTGCAATAAGTGGTTTGATCATGTTGTTCATGCCGGTCCTCCAGCTGATGGGCAGTTGCTCAAGCGCATCTACCGAGACGGTTCATGTGGCAATATTATAAGCAACGGGGCGCGAATTCCACGCCATATTGGGCTTGACAAGCGCTAACCGAACAAGGATCGATGCTGGTCGGTGCCATCTTGCTGCGCGAGCAGGCGTTCAGTAAACAACTCAGCGCTCATGGGCTCGCCGAACAGCATGCCCTGACCGTAATTGCAGTCTTGTTTTTGCAAGAACGCGAGTTGCGCCTGAGTCTCGATACCCTCTGCGACGACGTCCAGCCGCAGACTTCGGCTCATATCAATAATTGCAGATACGATCGCAGCGTCATTGATATCTGTCGCGGCATTGGTGACAAATGAACGATCGATCTTCAGCGTCTTAATCGGGAACTTCTGCAACGCACTGAGTGATGAGTAGCCGGTGCCGAAGTCATCAATGGCCAACTGCAGGCCGAAGGCGCGCAATTTGTCGAGCACCTCGACGGTACGCGGGATATCTTCCATCAGCGTCGTCTCGGTAATCTCAAATTCGATATCACTAGGCTTGATGCCATGGCGACTAAAAATGCGGTTCATGCTGTTGAAGAAATTACGTTGTCGCAACTGCTTCAGCGACAGATTGATCGCGATGCGGCCCGGGTCGCCAACATCTCTATGCCAAACGGCAATATCCTCGCAAACGCGCTCGATAACCCACTCGCCGATTTCGATGATCAGGTTTGTCTGTTCTGCAAGTGGAATGAAGTCGTTAGGCTGAACCCGACCGAATTCAGGCATTTCCCAGCGCACCAACGCTTCGGCACCGACGATCTGCCCCGTCGCTAACTCATATTTTGGTTGGTACTGCAGCAGCAGTTCGTCGCGCTCAAAGCTGCGGCGCAACCGACTTTTCATCATCAGTCGTTCAACTGCCGCGTCGTTCATTGATGTCTTGTAGAACGCCAGTCTGTTACCGCCGGCTTTCTTGGCTTCATAGAGCGCCGCGTCCGCGTTGCGCAACAAGTCAATGACGTTGTCTGCATCGCCAGGGTAAATCGCAATGCCGAGGCTGGCGGTCATGTAAACCTCATTGCCTTGAACATCGAAAGGCTCGGCAATTTCGGCCAGCAAACCGCGGCCCATACCCATCACGCTGTCCTGCATGTCGTCAATGACGGGCATGTGTTCGATGAACGCGGCGAACTCATCACCTGCAAGTCGGCCGATGACCGTACCCTCGGGCAGCGCTCGCGCCATGCATTGGGCGAGAATCTCGAGCGTCGTGTCCCCGGCAAGGTGGCCAAACGTGTCGTTGATGTCTTTGAACTGATCGATGTCCAGATAGAACAGCACTAGTGCATCGCCGTTGCGCCGCGTTCTGGCAATGGCGCGTTGCAGCAAATGCTGAAACTGCATGCGATTCGGCACCTTGGTCAACGGATCAAACCGGGCGAGATAGCGGATGCGCTCTTCGGAGCGTTTGCGCTCAGTGACGTTCTGCGCCGAATAGATGCGACCGGCAAACATCGTGTCGGTGGTATTGATGGTCGAGCATGTCCATGACACTGGCAGCTCGCTGCCGTCCTGTCTCAAGAATCGCGCTTCGCGCGGTTGCGTCGATATGACGCTTTCTTCAAACGGCCCGCGATCGTCGGGCATCACCAGCGAGCCGACTGACATCCCGAGTAGCTGGGTTTCCGTATAGCCGGTCAGTTTTATCGCGGCCTCGTTGCAGTGAGTGATCGCACCATCTTCGCTCGTGACAATCAGCGCATCGCTCATGCTGCCAAGTATGTTGTCTACGTAGTCGCGAGAGATCGTGGTTTGGCGTAACTGATCGCGCATCGTATTGAATGAGCTGGCGAGTTGTCCGAGTTCGTCGTCCCGCGATTCGGGCAACGGTTCGCCGAAATCCCCTCGCTGTAGGCGGCGCGCTTGGCTCGTTATTGCCTCAATGGGCTGTACCAAACGCCCGGCTGTTACCCAGCTCAACGCCCCGCTCATGACCAACATGAGCAACGATGTGACGATAATCCAGAGCGTCGCATTACGTTGCCATTCTTCGCGCGCCTCGACCTGCTGTGCGCGATACGCGTTCAGTTCAGCCCGAAAACCCTGCAAAGAGTATCCGACCTGCATGGTCCCCAGTCGTTGGCCGCTTTGCAGAACGTCGCGGGTGACCACGACCAGTTGTTCAAGGCGCATGATGCCGGTCTCGCCAACAACGGGCGCTTGTGCGGTATCGCCTGCCTGGCCCAGCAACTCGCCCTCACGCGACGTCACACGCACGAATATGAAATGCGCAATCTCGCTAACTGACTCGTCAAGTGAGCGCTGCATATCAGCCAGTCGGCCGTCGCTTAGCTGCCCGTCAATCTCGCGCTCAAGCGTCGCGCTGATTTGTTGAACACGACCGTCCAACATGCGCTCCAGGTTGGCCCTGCGCAACTCGACGCTGTCGTTAAGGAACTGATCAACAATTAGGCGGCTGTGGGCAAAGACGGCCAGGGAGACTACGCAGACGATGCACGCTGTCAGTATCAGGGTCGCTGCCAGCAACCGTGGCGCCAGCGCTTTTGGTAGTAGGTGCATCATGTCACCTGGGCCGGAATCGCACCCGCATTCGCAGATTGGTCATCGCTCACTCTTGTTATTCTTGTTAGCGCCTCGCATTTTGCGAACGCGCACTTAGAGTGTGACCAAAGCGCGATGAATCGTCCAGTCGGATTAGACTGGTTTTTTCGGCATTATGTGGGCTCGAGCGGCCAATTTACCGTGCTGATAGGGGCATGCGGCGAGCTGCTACGCTCAATACCCTGTTTTAGCTGGCTTTTTTGGCACCTATAGCAGTCACCTCGGCCTCGCGCTTTTCGCTAAAGCGCTGACTCTGCGTCTGTGTGCCGGTTATCTTCATATCGCCTTCAATCACAGCACCTTCCGCAACGGCGATCATGTCACCGGTAACCGTGCCTTTGATGCGCGCGGTGGCCGCAATTTCGATCTTGCCGCTGGCGATGACGTCACCATCCACTGAACCCGAGACTATGACATGCGCGGCCCTCAGCACGCCTTGCCAACGGCCACCTGGGGTAATTGTGACGATGCTGTTTAGCGTGCTGTCGCCAATGACGGTACCGCTCAGCAGCAAGTCGTTATCGCCTGACAGCCTGCCCTCAATCGTGCAGCCTTCTGCAATCAGTGTCGTTGGGCCTGTTGCCCCGTCGCGAACCCGTCGTCTGCCAAAACCAGCCATGATGCCTCTCCTAGGTATGTGACATAAGCATAGCGCGCGTTCACGCCCGGTATTGTGACGGAGTTGGCAGCTCTGCATTGTGCTCACAGTGGCGGCAGTTGCTGCCGAGGGCTACCATTGGCGCCTGACGACAGCAGAGCCGCGCATGAGCGACCTACTCGAACAACGACTAAATACAATTCGCTCGCAAGATGGTACTGCATTTCATGGCTTGCGCACTGGCATTGAGAAGGAGTCACTGCGTGTTGCTCCGGACGGGTATCTGGCCACAACCGCTCACCCGCAGGGTCTCGGTTCAGCGCTCACCAATGCCTACATCACCACAGACTTCGCCGAAGCGCTGCTGGAGTTCGTGACCCCAGCCTTCGCCGCTGCGGACGATACGCTGGCATTTCTGTCAGACGTGCATCAATTCACGATGCAGCGCCTCGAAGGCGAGTTGCTTTGGAATGCGAGCATGCCTTGCCTGATCGGGGATGAGCATGCAATCACCCTCGCGCGCTACGGCACCTCGAACGTCGCGCGTATGAAAACCATCTATCGACGTGGCTTGAGTCATCGCTATGGCCGCGCCATGCAAACTATCGCTGGCGTTCACTTCAACTTTTCACTGCCTGACAGCTTTTGGCCGTTGTATCAGCACGTGCTTGGTGAGACGGGCGATCTGCAAGGCTTTCGCTCGGCCGCTTATCTGGGTCTGGCGCGGAACTTCCGCCGCTTCGGCTGGCTGGTTCTGTATTTGTTCGGTGCATCACCCGCAATGTGTAAGTCGTTCCTCGGCGACCGTCCCAGCGCGCTTGCCGAGTTCGATAGCGACACACTGTTTGAACCCTATGCGACGTCGCTGCGTATGAGTGACCTTGGCTATAGCAGCAACGCACAGTCGAAGCTCAATATCTCACTCAACAATCTCGATGAATATGTACGCGACTTGTCGTCCGCAATCATGACATCACATGCGCCATATGAGGCGATCGGCGTTCGTGTCGGTGGCCAGTGGCGTCAGCTCAACAGCAATATTTTGCAGATTGAAAACGAGTACTACAGCAGTATCCGCCCCAAGCAAGTTGCCATGAGTGGCGAACGACCAACCTCAGCGCTGGAGCGGGGCGGTGTCGAGTATGTCGAGATTCGCTCACTGGATATCAACCCGTTCGAGCCGATAGGGATTTCGCGCGATCAGGCGCATTACATGCATGCGTTGCTCATCTATTGCTTGCTTGAAGACAGCCCGCCGGTCGACGCAACAGCGCTCGCCGAAATGGCTGAAAACCATGTTTTGGTCGCGCATAGCGGCCGCGCGCCGGCATTGGAGCTCAATCGCAATGGCCGGCCGGTCTATCTGCAGGACTGGGCAAACGAAATACACCGTGGTGTGTTGAAAGTTGCCGAGACACTGGATGACGATGGGGCACTGTTGGCGAGTTGCAGAAAAATGCAGCAGCGCATTGATGACAGTGAAGCATGCCCGTCAGCCCGGCTACTCGGTGAGATGCGTGAGAGTGGTCAGGGTTTCAACCGCTATGTGCTGAGCTTGGCCGAGCAACACGCCGAGCATTTTGCCAGCTTGGCGCCGATCGATACGGATACCCTGGCCACATTGAAGGCAGAGGTCGCGCAATCTGTACATCGACAGAAAGAGATCGAGGCCAACACGACGGAGAGCTTTGAGGAATATCTGGACGCGTATTATCAGACTGGTTGAATGACGGTTCCGGTCTGCCATGCAAACTTGCGGTGGATCTGCTGCAGTCGTGTGGTCATCTTGCCGCGTTCGCCGTCGCCGATCTTGCGCCCGTCAATCTCAAGCACTGGGGTTAGCTCCCCCATCGTGCCGGTCGTGAAGACCTCATCTGCCGTGTAGAACTCCGCCAGTGAAATGTTCCGCTCTTCGCAATCGATGCTGTGATGCGCGGCTGCATTCAGAATCATGTTGCGCGTGATGCCTGGCAGGCAAGCATGTCCGTGAGGTGTGGCCAGTTTCTCATCTCTGACCATAAATAGATTGGTGTCATTGGTTTCTGCGACAAAACCGTCGAGATCGAGCATCACGGCACTATCGACGCCTGCCGCGTTGGCTTCGATGGAGGCAAGAATATTGTTAAGCAAGTTGTTGTGATGGATTTTTGAATCCAGGCACGACGGCGTATTGCGCCGGGTTGATGCACTAATCAATCGGACGCCGGTATCGTTGTAAACGGGTGGTTTCCACTCAGCCAGTACGATCAGCGTTGGACCGGATTGGTTAAAGCGCGGGTTCATGCCCGATGTGATCTTTTCGCCGCGGGTAAGGGTCAGGCGGACATGAGCGTCGTCGTACATGCCGTTCGCGTGCAGTGTCTTGAACACGGCATCGGTGATGTGCTCGACGCTGGGGATCTCAACGAACGCTAGCGCATGGGCCGAATCACGTAATCGTCGTATGTGCGCCTCGAGTGCGGCAACACGTCCGTCGTAGACGCGCAAGCCTTCCCAGACCGCGTCGCCACCTTGTACGACACTGTCGAAGACTGACACGCGCGCCTGCTCACGCGGAAGCAGGTCATCGTTGATCATGACCTTGATACTGCTGTTTCTTGGATCGACCGTGCTCATTCGGATGGCTCCTTGTTGGCGACAGGGGCTCTTATAGCGTGTTTATACAGTTGTTCGTAGTATGGCGCGCAAACGTCCAATAAGGGCTGCAGGTGCTCAGGAAAACCATGCTTCGGTTTGTAGGGTGAAAACCCGGTGCTCTGATGCACGGCATGGTACCAATGCGGCGCCCATACGCCATCTTCACTGCGCGCGCCTGCTGGCCACGACAGCATGCCCGCGTGAAACCCGATACCCATTGATTCGCACAATGCGCCGAGCACAGCTTCGGGATCAAGCAATAGCTCGCGCGAATCCAAGACCCAGAAAGGCAAGTCTCGCTGCTGCAGTGTTTCGATCAGCGAGGCCTGCCGGGCCAGCCCCGTGTCATCAAGCGATGCATGCGGTAACTGGCGGACAAGGCTTGGCAGCATTTGTGCAGGGTCGCGAATCAATAGCACGTTGCGGGTCTCAGACAGAAAGTCGTCTTGCATAGCGACGAGGTGGTGCGCCATGTGTTTCATGAAATGCAAGGTGCGGCCATCCTCTTGGGCGAGAAGTGTGCGCATGACCCGCTCACCGTCATTGTCCATCGCCGCCAGGACATCCTCCCGGCCGGGGTGCAGCGCGCCGCTGACCTTGAGGTAGTGGGCATAGAGAGGTTCGTCGTAAACATGCGTATCGTTTCGCTGCGCGAAGCTGTACATCAGCGCCGTTGACACGTTGCGCGGCCCCGACCAAAGACAAATCGGAATCAATCTGTTTCGCTCCTGAATGAATGCACCAGGCATGTTTGCGCTGCATTTTGTCACCTGCGGCGCAATTGTCGCGCGGGTTTTGCAAACTGCGTCACAAATTTACCATAACGGGCTCACTCAGCTGCAGCAAAGCCCATACACTGCGATGACGAAATACTGATCGGAACGCACGTGAAGAACGCTTTCATATTTGGACTTGTCGCAGGATTGGCAGCAACGTTCGGCCTGGCATTTGCTGCACCGTTTCTTGCGCAGGAACGTGTGCGATCTGAGACTCGCGTGGAGAACAATGGCGGCCGGCTGGAGTTCTTTGAAATCGATTTCTCGAAGGACACTCTGGTGCAAGCGCCTGGTGTCGAATCAGAGGCACCGCTGGTACCTGGAGAGGTGAGCTGGTTCGCCGATCTTGCGCCATTCACTGGTCTTGCAGCTGTCTACAGACTGCGCAATGAGAGCGGTGTAGTGATTGGTACGGCTAGCCGTGTCCGCGGCCTGCGCGTCGACGAAGACGTCGAGTGGGTGCTTCACATTCCGCCGCGCGGCACGCTGATCTTGAGTGGTATCAGTATTGACAGTGCAGAGGCCGGCGAGATACGCGCCGGGCTTGGTGAGTTCGGCGAGTTGGCTGGCGATTGGCAGGCACAGCTCGACGAAGATAGCGTCTGGCGATTCCGAACCAGCGTACGCACGCGGATGCCATCAGATGATTTGCCGCCCGAAGACGAGATCGATGAGACACAAGATGCTGAGCTGGATAGCAGCGAAGGCGGTGCCGTATGAGATACATCATCGGATTGATACTTGGCTCGGCGGTCGGCGTGTTGTTGGCGCTCTCGCTAATGCTCTACAACCCGTTTTTCGATGATAACGATGCCGCTTCACCTTCTGATGCGGCACTCGGTTTTGCGATTGCCGGGCAAGGTGCGGTCAACGTGATTCGCACGTCTGACGGTTATCCATGGCTAAGTCAACAACCGGCGTTGATACAGCGTCCGGCCATTGAAGGCACGCGCAGTGCAGTGACTGTGATGCTGGCATCGGCAAATGACAATCGCACGGTCGCCTACGTGACGCGCGTTCGCTCACTAACGCCACTTGGCAAGCCACTGTTCGGCGAAGTCATCGAAGAGTCAGTGTGGTACGTCGTTGTGCCAGGCAAGGGGACCTTCATCGCGCACACACAGGACGATCTCTGGGGCTTTGCGCGCAAGCTGGCCGTCCCGCTCGCACAGGGCGATACCTGGCGCGGGAAGCTGGCGTTTCAGACAACGATTGGTCCGCTGGCGCGAGGCGGCGAGGCGATCGGTCTGAGCGGCGACTACGCGCGTCAGCGCGGCTCTGCCAAGCTCTACCAAACCGTTCGCGAGGTGTCCGTCGATCAGGGCCTCACAGACTCCAGCGCGACACTCTACATCGATTTCTAGGTTGTATCGCCCGGCCAGCGACTGGCCGCGTCTTTGAGGTTTTCGTCGGAGTCGGCGAGCACTTCCGCCGGTATTTTTGCGCCGGCCGCAACCGCAGCTTTGCTCAGCATAAACTCGCGCGGGCTATTCACGGCGTCGACCGCAATCAGTCGGTCTTCTCGTAGGTAAAAGCAGCTGAACTGGCGAGCCGACATATCGCCGCGAATCACCGTCTGGTCGTAGCCATCCGTGAGGCCAACGATTTGCAGCTTGAGGTCATACTGATCTGACCAGAACCAGGGCACCTGCGCATAGGCGCGTGACTCGCCACAGAGGGTGGCTGCCGCGGTTTTGGCCTGCTCCAGTGCATTGGGTACAGATTCGAGACGCAATCGGCGCCCGAGAATCGGGTTGGGGTGATTAGTGCAGTCGCCAATCGCCAGGACATCAGCATCGCTGCTTGTACAGAACTCGTCCACGACGATGCCGTTGTCACACGCCAGTCCGCAGGCTTCAGCCAACTCCGTATTCGGGATCACGCCGATGCCGATCACGACCAGATCAGTAGCGAGTGTGTCGCCGTCCACCAGGCTCATCGATGACACGCGCGCGTCACCGTGAAACTCAACCACGCCATTGTTCAAATGGATGTGTACGCCCTCAGCCTGATGAACATCCTGGTAGAAGTCGGAAATGGCTGGCGAGACGACGCGGCTGAGCAGGCGATCCATATGCTCCACCACATGCACTTCCAGTCCGTGCTTTACGGCCACCGCTGCAACCTCCAGCCCGATGTAGCCGCCGCCAATAATTGTCATTCGTTGCGCTTTCTCGAAGTCGGCGCGGATCGCATCCACATCGGCCGTGCTGCGCAGATAGTGAATGCCTTGCTTGTCATGACCGGGGTTGTCGAGGCGGCGAGCGCGACTGCCCGTGGCCAGAACCAGTTTGTCCCATGGCAATGTCGTGCCATCATCAAGCGAAACTGTATGGGCCTGGCGATCGATTGATGTCACGCGTGTATTAAGCCGCAGATCAATATCGTTTGCCGCGTAAAAGTCAGCGGGCTTGATAAACAGCCGGTCGGCTTCGAGCTCGCCTGCGAGGTATTTTTTGGATAACGGCGGGCGCTGGTAGGGCGGCAGTGCCTCATCGCCGATCACACTAATACTGCCGTTAAAGCCCGATTGGCGCAGTGATACGACCAGCTGGCCCGTGGCATGGCCCGCACCTACGACTACCAGGTTGTCACTCATCTTGGATCCACATGATTGCTTGTCGTTTGGCCAGCCAGCCTACATTGCACTGATGCCACCGTCGATGCGTAACTCTGCACCCGTCATGAATGCTGACTCATCTGATGCCAGGTAGAGCACACCATAGGCGATGTCATCGGGGTGCCCGACCCGACCAATCGGGATTTGCTGCCCCAGTTTTTGCAACAGCTGGTCGCGATCGTTGTGGCGATCCATGCCGTCGAGAATCGGTGTATCAATAAACACCGGGTGCACGGAATTGCAGCGGATGTTATTGCGTGCACGGGCGCAATCGAGCGCGATCGATTTTGACAAGTGGCAAACCGCTGCTTTCGCCGAGTTGTAAGCGGCATAGTTGTGGCCCGCAATAATGCCGGCGATCGATGAGATGTTAATGATGCTACCGCCGCCGGATTCCGCCATCAGCGGGATGGCATACTTGCAACCGATAAACACAGAATCGACATCAACCTCATGGACGCGCCGCCAGTTCTCGAGTGTCTCGTCAACTACATTACCAATGGAGCCAATGCCCGCATTGTTGACGAGCACATGCAGCCCACCGAGCTGTTTTGCGGCGGCAATGGCAGCTTGCCACTGCTCCGGGCTGGTAACGTCATGGCCGAGCGCCGTCGCGGTGCCAGGCTGGTTCGCGTTGATGTCCTCTGCGATGCCCTGCACACCGGCCTCATTGATGTCGGTCAGGATGACGGTGGCCCCTTCTTTGGCCAGCATCCTTGCCATTGCTTCTCCAAGGCCTTGCGCCGCGCCGGTAACCAATGCGATCTTGCCCGAAACTCTACCCATAACTGTGATCCTTGATATTGCAAGCGTCTGGTATTGTACGGTGCCGGCTAGCTTGTTGCAGTGGAGAATCCGATGACAAGCCCAGAAACTGACCAGACCAAGGCGATCAGGATCCACGCTTTTGGTGATACCAGCGTGCTGCAATGGGAATCCGTCGCATTGCCTTCGCCAGCTCCCGGCGAAGTGCGTTTGCACCACACCGCGATCGGCGTGAATTTCATCGATACCTACCATCGCAGCGGCCTGTACCCGCTGACCTTGCCAACAGGGCTAGGCAGCGAGGCGTCTGCTGTTATCGAGCAGCTCGGTAGCGGGGTTACCGGCTTCCACGTGGGGCAACGGGTGGTCTATGCCGGGCGCGGTCCGGTTGATGGTTATAGCGAGCGGCGCAACGTCCCCGCGGATTGGCTGATTGCGCTGCCAGACGATATTGATGACGAGGTTGGTGCGGCCTCGCTGCTCAAGGGACTCACGGCATGGTTCCTTATCCATCGCAGCTATCGGGTCTGCGCTGGCGACTGGGTGTTGGTGCACGCTGCGGCCGGCGGTGTGGGTCAATTTTTGACGCAGTGGGCGGCGCATCTGGGTGCGAAAGTTATCGGTGTCGTAAGCTCTGCGGAGAAAGCGGCACTGGCGTTGCGCAATGGTTGCCAGCATGTGCTGACCAGCGGGCCGGCCGAGCTGGCTGGCGAGGTGCGTGCGTTGACTGACGCCGCTGGCGTTGCGGTGGTCTACGACTCGGTTGGTGCCGCGACTTTTGAGGCATCACTGGATTCGCTCGCCCGCCATGGCGTGATGGTTAGCTATGGCAATGCATCCGGGCCACCACCACCAATTGCGCCGCTGGATCTTGCGCGGCGCGGCTCTTTGTACCTGACCCGGCCGGTGTTATTCGATTTTATTGCCGACGCGAGTGAACGGGAGGCAGCCGCCGATGCGCTTTTTGGCCTAATCCGCGATGGGGTCCTAAAGGTCGCGGTCAATCAGCGTTTCGCGCTCGCGGATGCGGCCAGCGCGCACCGTGCACTGGAAGCCCGCGCGACTACTGGCGCGACCGTCTTGTTACCTGACTAGAGAGCTACAGGCGGCGAAGACCGCGGCGACGACCGATCACCAGTTTGGCAACGTGGGTAATGTGCGCTAGTGGTATGTCGCCCAGCGTGTCGCTGCCGGTGCCAGTTTGGCCGTCGCTAACGACGCTGGCCAGCGAGGATTCAGCGTCAACTTGATCGATGCGTTTGATGAGGCTGCCGTGCTCTCGATGGCGAAGACAGACGATACTGTCGCGACGCAGTGCGGCTTTGGCGCGCCGCGGCAGGCGTCGCGCCAGCACAAAATCGCCGTCCTCGAGTGTCGGCAGCATGCTGCGGCCGCGCACTCGGAACAGCTTGTACATGACTGGCCGGGATTACAGAACCGGGTAGACCGTTTCCAGTGACGGCTTGTAAGGGCATACGGCGCGTTTTGTGTCGACGCCTTTGGTCGCCCAGAACAACTCTGCAAACTCGTTGCACAGCTCCACCAGCTTCACTGCGTCGTCACGTGACACACCTTGCTTACACTTGCTGGCAGTCAACATGATGCTGTGCACCAAGTCGTGTGAGTTCGGGAATTTCTCGAACTGCGGTGCTTTCAAATAGTCGCCCCAGATGACACGTACGTCGTGCTTGACGGCCTCTGCGTGCTCTTCTTTTTGCGCGACGCAGCGACCCATCGTGTTGTGGTAGGCAATCGCACTGTCGGGCTTGTGGCCTTCGAGCTCTTCCATGATGTCGATCATGCGTACGACTGTCAGTGCCGAAATCAGCAGTGGCGCTGGATCGTAAATGGCGCACGGTACATCGCAATGCGCTTCAACGTCGGTGGCGCTCGCGCCGGCAATCTTATCAATCAGTCCATGTAACACGGGATGCGCTCCTAGAGATTCGAAAACTACGCATTTAGTTTGCCTCAATCGCAGCTCGGGCGCGAGTGCCAAAACGCTTATCCAGCCAGATCACAAGACCGGGCAGCATGAGCAGGTCATAAATCACTGCACTGGATACGACGATGGCGATCATCACACCGGAGGTAACGTTCAGATTGAAGTCCGACGTGGCCAGCACAAGAAATCCGGCAGTCAGTGTGATGGACGTGACAATCAAGGCGCGCGCTACGGTGCTGATGGCATAGCGCATTGCCGCTTCCGGTGGTTGTCGGTGCTCTCTTCGCGCCTGCAGGTACTTGGTTAAAAGGTACACGGTATCATCCACGACGATGCCGATGGTCATGCTGAACACTACTGCCGCAGCCAGGTTGATATGGCCAACCGCCAGACCCCAGATGCCAAATGCAATGGCCGCGGGCAGCAGGTTGGGTATCAGGCTCATCAGACCAAACATCAGCGAGCGCAGGGTGATAATCAATGTCAGCGTAATCAGACCCAGCGCCAGCAGCGAGCCGGTCAGCATGGCATTGATGTTGCGTTGACCAATGTTTGCCCAGGACACATCAGCGCCAGCCCCCGGTGTCTTCAGTTCGGGTGCATTCTCGTCGAACCACGTTTGCGCTCTCTGCTCTAGCGCGACAATGCCACTGGTACGTTCCCCACCGATGCGAACATCAATACGCATACGGGACTTATCAAAGCTCAACTGGTTGTTCAGATCCAGCCCGTACGGCAGCGACATCTCATACAACAGCAAATACTGCGCCGCCTGGTCGGCGCGCGCTGGCAGCACGCGCATATCCGCAGCATCGTCGTGCAGGTCCTGGTTGAGGCGTTTTAGCGTTTCTGTAAAGCCCGCGACGTAGATGACTTCCGGCTGTGCGCGCGCCCAGGTCACGAGTTCATCGACTTTGGCGAGGAACGCCGGGTCACTAATGCCGTTCGGCTTGCCGCTGTCCATCGAGAAACTCATGACAAACGGGCCAGTCAGGTTGTCTATGGTGAAGTCGGCTGCCTGTCGCAGCGGCAAGTCCGTTGAGAAATACTCAATGAAGTCGTCTTCGAGCGTGTTGCGCGGCGCAAAGCTGACAATGACCACCGCAATTGCGGCAGCACTGAAACCAAGTACTCGCCTTCGGCTGATGAGAAAGTCAGCCAGTCGCGACATCGCGGATTCGCTGCGATGGCTGGTTTGCGCGAATGGCATGCGCATTAGCAATAGCGGTAGGAATGCCAGCGTGCAGCCGAGTGCCATGACGACGCCCATGGCGACGATATTGCCGAGATCGCGGAACGGCGGTACTTCACTGTAGTTCAGCCCGAGAAACCCGATACCCGTTGTCAGCGTGGTCAGCAAAATCGGTTGCAGGTTGGTCTTGAGTGCGATGCGGGTGGCATCCTCGCGGCTGGCCCCTGCCCGAAATCGGGCCAGAAACACGCTTAGCATATGCACGGCGTCGGCGACCGCGAGCGTCATCACGATGCTGGGCACAGCGACGGTTGCAGCATTCAGTCGAAAGCCCAGATAACCAGCGGCGCCTAAGGTAGCGACAATGCTGGTGGCCACCACAACCAGTACCGATATGGTGGCGGAGATTGAACGTAACGCAAGCGTCAGCAGGGTAATGACGATCACGACAACAATCGGAATGAACCTGAAGAAGTCGTTGATCGACAACTCGTCAAAAGTCTGATCACCAATCGCCGATCCCAACAGGTAGATATCTATCTCCGGATAATCGTGCGCGAGCCGATCACGCAGATCGCGGCTATAGCCGGCGATTTCAGGGACGGCGACCTCGTCGTTGTCTGGCATGTTGAGTAACACACTGACTGCCGCTACGTGACCGGATGGCGAGACCCATCGATACACGAGTTCCGGTTCGCTCAACGCGATTCGCCGGATAGTGTCGAGCTCGCCGACGGCGAGTTGATCGACTGGCGGCAGGAGATCAGAGACACGCAACTCGTCATCGCTGGCGACGGTGTGCTGATAATTGACCAGCGAATCGACGCGTCGGGCGTAGGGGATTCGCCAGCCCTCATCGGTCAGCTCATGCAGCAGATCAACCGCCGATGGCGTGAACACATCGCCACCGGACGGCGCAATCACAAACATCACGTTGTCCGTCGTACCGAAGTCTTCGCTGAGTGCCTGTTCAGCGATGAAATTGGGGTTATCGTCATCAAAGAAGATCGAGTCATCGGTCTCCAGACGCAGTTGCGTCAGGCCGGCGCCCAGCAATGCAACCAGCGAAAGACCTAGTATGGCCAGGCGCGTTCGCTGGCGAACCAGCAACCCACAAAACACGTCGGCTGTCATGTCGCTAGCCTAGCCGAGCACCGTTCTGCACGGGTTGGTCCGGCACGGCGAGCACAACATCGCCGGTCTCGGTGTACAACCCGGTGACCAAACACTGTGACTGAATGGGGCCGATCTGCTTGGGTGGGAAGTTGACCACCGCTATGATTTGTCTGCCCACCAGGCTATCGGCTGTGTAGCGTGTCGTGATTTGCGCGCTGGATTTGAGCACACCGATATCGGGGCCAAAATCGACATGCAAGATATACGCAGGATTTCGCGCCTCCGGAAACGGCTCAGCTGAGACCACAGTGCCAGCGCGAAGCTCCACTTTTTCAAAGTCTGGCCATTCGATGGTCATTGGTTTAGCTCCTGAATCAGCTTTCTTGCCCTGTTGGCCTAGCGGCTCGAACCAGTAGCTCGGCCTAGCGGTTCCGCCTCGAACCCTGTCTGACGAGTCTGCGTCTAGGTACTGCTTCGCGAATATGGTAGTTTTGCGCCCATTGGCCCTCTAGACTGGAAAGCATAAGAACAGGGAAGCGTTCGACTTGCAATGAAACAACACATCGTTTTTGTTGATGACATGCCCCAGTTATTGCAGATCGCCGAAGCGATGCTGGAGCGACTCGGGTTCCGGGTAACGGGTTTTGTCAGCTCATCGAAAGCACTGGAGTTTCTGCAAGCGAATCTGGCCGACGTTGACCTTGTCATTACCGATCAATCAATGCCGGATATGACGGGCATTGACCTAGTACAGGCTGTCATCCGGATGCCTGAGGCACCGCCGGTTGTGCTAGCGACCAGCCTCATGTACGTCGATCGTATCGAAGACTACCGTGAGCTCGGCGTTCATCACCTGCTGCCCAAGCCGTTCAGTCTCAGCGACGTTGAGCACGCTGTGACTACGGCACTCAACTCTACTGATTGATATTGCCAATACTTTTCAGGCCTATTGCTGCAAAATGGCGCGATGCCTGTGCCGCCTGAAACCTGCCGCAACCTGACGTGAGCGCTGCCGGAGCAAAACTGACTCGGGGTTCGGTCCCTGGCCATCTGTTCGCCATGGCATTGCCAATGCTTGGCGGCATCTTCGCAATGATGGCGTTCAATGCGGTCGATACGTTCTTTGTCGGTCAGCTAGGCCCGCGCGAGCTTGCAGCCATGAGCTTTACGTTCCCTGTGGTAATGGTCGTCACGGCTGCGGCCATCGGCATGAGTTCTGGTACGTCGTCCGTCATCGCGCGTGCACTTGGCGCGAATGACACGGAACGTGTGCGCAGACTGGCGACCGATGCCATGTTGTTGGCATTCGTGGTGTCATCGGTTATGGCGTTTTTCGGTTATGTCATGATTGATCCCGTATTTAGGGCCCTTGGTGCACCGGCCGACATGCTGCCGCTGATTAGCAGCTACATGACGATCTGGTATGCCAGCGCCATGCTCTACATTGTGCCGATGGTTGGCATGGGTGCGATTCGTGCGACGGGTGATACACGCGTGCCCATGTACATCATGGTTGGTGCGGCGATTGCGAATGCCATTCTGGATCCGTTGCTGATTTTTGGCCTTGGGCCATTCCCGAGGCTGGAGTTGCAAGGCGCCGCCATCGCATTGCTGATTGCGCGCGTGCTCATGTTCGGTGTCACCTTCTATATTCTTTTTGCCCGGCTGCATATGCTTGACCTTGCGCGCAGGCAACTCACCGATGTTTGGTATTCGTGGCGACAAATCTTGCACGTCGGGTTGCCAGCGGCAGGCACCAATATGGTGATCCCACTTTGCACGGCGATCGTGACGGCAATGCTCGCCGCTTACGGCACGGACGTCGTGGCTGGGTTCGGCGTTGCCGCTCGCATCGAGTCGCTAACGCTGGTTGCGTTTTACGCGTTGTCCGCGGTGATTGGCCCAATGCTGGGTCAAAACCTTGCCGCCGGCGAGGGGGAGCGTATGCAACACGCGCTCAGGGCTTCTGGCAAATTCTGTATGGCTTTCGGCTTGGCGCTGGCCATCTTGCTGTGGTTGTTTGGCGAGCCGCTGGCGCGACTGTTCAGCGATGATGCGAATGTCGTGCGGGTGGCGACGACCTATCTGTTGATTGTGCCGCTGAGCTTCGGTGCGGCGGGCATTGTGATGACCGTGAATGCCGGTTTCAATGGTGTCGGGAACCCGCTGCCCGCGGTCGTTATCTCCGTACTGCGCATGCTCGTGATTTACGTGCCACTGGCTTGGCTGGCTGGCAGGTTTTTTGGCTATCAAGGTATCTTCGCGGCCTATGCTTGCGCTAACCTCGTGTGCGGTTTTGGTGGATACGTATGGTTGCGGCGTCGAATGGCGGTACTGCAGCCAGCAGGAGCATTGGCATGACACTGGCAAAGGTAACGTTGTGGCTTTTTGGCCTGATCACATTGGCATTCGGCGTCTGGTCACTGTTTGCGCCAGAGTCACTTGCAGCGCTGATCAAATGGGGCATCGTTGCGCCGGCATCAATCACTGAAATCCGTGCGTTCTATGGTGGTGTGGAAATCGGGCTCGCCGCGTTCTGGATTGCCGGGGCGCTGAAGCCGGACCTGACACGCGGTGCATTGCTCAGCATGTTGCTCGTCTGGGGCATGGTTGTGATCAGCCGCGGAGCGGGCATCATTCTGGATGACAGCTACAGCAGCACGATGCTTGGTGCGTTGATCGCCGAGGTTGCTGCTGCCGTGATGGCATTTATTTCGTTGCGCCGCCTGCCAGCCAGTCGCGGGTCGCTGCTGAGTTGAGTTTGTACTGGTAGGCGATTGCCATGCCGATGCCGCGGGCGGCCATGAATAATGTGAGTGCAAACCACAGGCCGTGGTTGTTCCAACCATAGGTGAGGTACCAGGCTGGTATGAAAATCAATAACGTACTGGCCAGCATGATATTGCGCATTTCCCGGGCCCAGGTCGTGCCAACGAATACACCGTCGTACAAGAAGCTGAAGACGCTGACAATCGGTGACAGGATCATCCACGGCAAGAACATAATGGCTGCAGCCCGTACTTCGGGGATGTCTGTCAGTAAGTTGATCAGCGGAACGCCTGTAACAGCATATGCGGCCGAGAACGCGACAGCCAGGCCAACCGACCACGCAAGCGTGAGGCGCACAGCGCGACGCAGCGCGGCGCCACTTCTGGCCCCCCATGCCTTGCCCACCAGTGCCTCGGCAGCGTTGGCCAGCCCGTCCAGGCCATACGACAACAGGTACTGAAAATTAAACAGGATCGCATTCGCCGCCACGATCGACGCGCCAAAGCGGCTGCTTTGCGCAGTGAAGAAGGCCAACGTGCCAACTAGCGTCACAGTGCGAACAAAAATGTTGCCGTTGACGGAAAAGAAACGCGAGTACGACGACAGCCTGGTCAGCGCATGCGCATTCATTGGTGCTGGCCATTTCGACAGCGCCCGCCTCAAGCAATAGAGACCAACCAGCATGCCGCTGGTCTCGGCAATGACCGACGCGATCGCCACGCCATCGGTCTTCATGCCAAGACCGACAACAAAGACCAGATCAAGCACAATGTTAATGACGTTGGTGGTGAGGACGATCAGTAGCGGCACCCGTGCGTTCTGGGCGCCGATAAACCAGCCGATCAGCGCAAAATTGATCAGCGTTGCGGGCGCGCCCCAAATGCGAATGTGAAAGTAGATTCGGCCGGCTTGCTCGATGTCTGGCTCGGCGTCCAGTAACTGCCAGGCGATGCTGGCAATGGGATACTGCAACGCAACCAACGCACTGGCGATCGCCAGTGCGACGATAATCGCCTGCCAGATACTCTGTCGCAGACCCGCGCCATCACCGCTGCCAAAATGCTGCGCGGCGATCCCCGTAGTGCCCATGCGCAGGAAGTTCATACCCATGAACATCAAGCTGAAAATGGCACCTGCCAATGCCACGCCAGCGAGGTAAACCGGGCTGTCCAAGTGGCCGAGCACGCCGGCATCGACCATGGCCAGCAACGGTACGGATATATTGGACAGCACCAGTGGCAGTGCGATACGCCATACCGCGCGGCTGTCGATTGTCTGGGTCAGAACGCGTTTACACCTGTCAGCGCTTTGCCGACCACCAGCTGATGTACGGTCTCCGTCCCTTCATAGGTGATTACAGACTCAAGATTGAGCATATGACGAATCGGTACATACTCCGCGCTGATGCCGCTGCCACCTAGAATGTCACGGGCATCTCGGGCAATGTCGATCGCCATGCGTGCGTTGTTCCACTTTGCGATGGACACCTGTTCAGGGCGCATCTTGCCAGCATCGTTGAGACGGCCGAGTCGCAACGATAGCAGCTGCGCCATCGTAATCTGACGCGACATCTCGGCCATACGTAACTGGATACTCTGGGTATGGTTCAGCGGTCGGTCGAATAGCACGCGGTCTTCGGTATAACGCAGGACTTCATCCAGGCAGGCCTGGGCAGCCCCAATACATCCCCAGGTAATACCAAAACGTGCTTTGGTCAGGCAGCCCAGCGGCCCGCGCAAGCCCTGCACATTGGGCAATACGGCATCCTGCGGCACGCGAACGTTGTCGAGGAACAGCGCACCGGTCATTGAGGCGCGCAGCGAAAACTTGTTTTCGATTTCCTGTACATCAAACCCTGGCAGATCCGTCGGCACGATAAAGCCGCGAATGCCGCCATCGGTCATTGCCCAAACCACGGCGACATCGGCAATCGGCGCGTTGGTGATCCACATCTTGGAACCACTAATCAGCCAGTCATCGCCGTCGCGCTTGGCAACAGTCTTCATATTGGCCGGGTCCGAGCCGCCATGTGATTCTGTCAGTCCGAAACAGCCAATGGCCTTGCCGCTAGCCAGCAGCGGCAGCCAGTACTCTTTTTGCGCCTCGGATCCATAGGCATGTATCGGGTGCATCACGAGGCTCGACTGCACGGAGACAAAGCTGCGCACACCGCTATCGCCGCGTTCGAGTTCCTGGCAAATCAGTCCATACGTGGTGTTGCTCATGCCGGCGCAGCCATAGCCATCGATGGTGCTGCCAAGCAAACCCAGGTCTGCGATCTGGCTCGTGAGTTCGCGAGGGAAGGTATGGTTGTCGAAGTGCTCGCGAATTATAGGTAGCACTTGATCGTCAACAAATCGCGCGACGGTGTCCTGAACCATAGCCTCTTCATCGCTAAGCTCGCTGCGAATGTCGTACATGTCCAACCGGTTGATGGTGTTGGATCTTTTTTGCTGGCCATCCAGCGGTGTTGCAGTGACCACGAGTCCCCTCCGCGATTTATGAGTGTCGCTATAGTAGCAACTTGGCCGCGAGGTGCGAGCGAATCGGCGGGTTAGTGCGTGTTAGTCAGGCCGCCTTGCGCTGCACGGCATGATGAAACAGCCAGAATGGCGCCAGCATGGCCAGTTGCAGGAATTCAACAAGGCTGCCAAACGTCTTGTTGCGCATGCTGGCAAGGTCGAGGCTTATCGCCATGAATAGCAACGCAGCGCTAACGAGCGGCAGGTGGCTGGTGAGCGTTGACAGGCCGCCGACACCAACGGCCAGCATGGCAATAACCGGTAGCAGCGCCAGTGCCAGTGGCAATGACAAAATGAAGTAGTAGACGATCAGCGCCAGCAACAGCGCGGTCGACCAATTCAGCAACGGCGACAGGCGGGTGAGTGCTTCAGGAACCGGCAATGCCCAAAACAGTGCCAGCGTGCCGACGATCATGAAGCAACTCGCGATAGCGTGCAGCCACAAGTAGCGCCGCTCGCTGATCAGGTGGTCATAGCGATCGATCCAATGATGTAAAGGCGGGTTGTTCTGACCCTCTTCCAGCTTGCTCACAGGCCCTCCCTAATTGACGCCAAAAAGCGACACTGCGTTAAGTCTTTGTTCAGCTTGATCCGGTAACCTTGGCACATGGTTTGTTACCATGACAATGATAACGAGATTGGGAAGCTAAACATAAGGAGCATCCTGTAATGAATATCAAACAGATTCGAACGATAGCGATTGTCAGTACTTTTACGATTTTCGCTGGCGCATGCACGACGCTGGACCCCTACACGCGTGAAGAGAAAACCAGCAAGGCAACGCGTGGTGCATTGATTGGTGCGGCAGCAGGTGTTGTCGCTGGCTTGATCTCTGGCGATGACGCGGTTGAACGCCGTCAGCGCGCATTGATCGGCGCGGGCATTGGCGCGCTTGCGGGTGGTGCGGTGGGTGTCTATATGGATAACCAGGAAGCCGAGCTGCGTGCCGAGCTTGAGCGCAGCGGCGTCAGCGTTACGCGCAATGGCGATTACATTACGCTGAACATGCCGGGCAATATCACGTTTGCAACGGCGAGTTCAGACCTCAACCCTGGCTTCTTTGACGTGCTGGGTTCGGTTGGCAAAGTGCTGAACAAGTACGAGAAGACGGTTGTAGAGGTCGCCGGTCACACAGATAGTGACGGTAGTGTTGAATACAACCAGACACTGTCGGAGCAGCGCGCGGCATCGGTTGCGGCCTATTTGCGTAGCCAGGGCATCCTCGGTGAGCGCATTATTACGGTCGGTCAGGGCGAGCTGCGTCCGATTGCCGATAACTCCAGCGCCACGGGCAAACAAGCCAACCGCCGCGTTGAACTGACGCTGGTACCGCTGACCAGCTAGACACAGCACTACGTGTAAAATAGGCGGCGGCGTCCGACTGGGCGCCGCCGTTTTTTTGGAGTCATCGTGTGAGACGCAAGCATCTGTCGCGGCTCGTGGTCGCTGTCGTGGTCGCCATCATCGGCGCGCTGACAACCTGGTTGCAGACCGGGGGTCAGCAAGAGGACTGGCACCCTGGGCTGGACGGTCAATGGGTCGAGACGACGGCGACCGTCTATCGGTTGCTACCGGATGATAACGTAGGGTCGCGGCATCAGCGGTTTCTCGTGCGTGCGCCCAATGGACACTCACTGCTGATCGCGCACAACATCGATCTGGCGCCGCGCGTGCCGTTGCGAGAGCATCAGTCGATCGAGATTCGCGGTATGTTCGAATGGAATGACAAGGGTGGCGTAATTCACTGGACTCACCACGATCCGCAGCGTCGCCATAATGGCGGGTATATCGAAGCCGCCGGCAAGCAGTATCGCTGAGGCGCCAAGTTGCGTATCCTGCCGCCGCAACAGTCCCGGGGAATTTCACATGGCAAGGATCATTGATGGCAAGGCGCACGCAGCGGGCCTGCGTAGCGACGTCCAGATTCAAACGGCAGCTTTGCGGGAAACGACCGGTGTGCAGCCCGGCCTGGCGGTGGTCATTGTCGGCGAAGATCCCGCAAGCCAGGTGTATGTTCGGAACAAGGGTCGGCAAGCCGAAGAGGTCGGTTTTGCGAGCTTCAAGCACGAGCTGCCCGCCGATACGTCCGAGCAGACCC
>JBCCCC010000035.1:0-23663 GCA_039033695.1 Pseudomonadota bacterium
CCATACAAGGTAACTGAGTCAAATGCGGTCGACAGACGCGCGGCATCGTGCCCTGCCGATAGGAAATGAAAGCGCCGATTCGTGCGCTCCGGGGTACCTTCACCGGCAAACATTCTGATCGGATCTTCGCCCGCCCGCCTATACGGGTACACGCCACCCGTATAGGGATACGCACCGGGGAGGTTTTCCTTCATCAAGAACTTCAGCTGTTCGCCCCAGTCCTCACTTTGCGGCGCAGCGATCTTTGGAACGCGCTGGTTACTGAGCGTTGTGCGGTAGTTATCGCCGGAAATCTCCCGGCCACGGACGGTATAGCTGTAGGTTTCGCTGCGCACACCATCGCGTCGCGCGGGCCAGTTGTCCAGCAACTCGATGGCCTCGCTGCCGAGCGCACCCACGGCTTCCTGATAGCGCTGGCGAAGCACCAACAGTGATCGATCAACATCGTCCGTCAACGCATCGGGTGCATAGCGTTCGAGTGCGCGCGGCAGCTGCGGGTCTTCAATTGCACGCAGTGCCTCGAACAAGTGCTGGGCCTGACTGGCCGCTTCAGCTTGCTCACTGACACTCTGGTTCACCGCGCGGCCCTGCTCGCTGATCTCTGCCAGGTAGCGAATGCGCGCACCCGGAATCAGTGCCGTTGCCCGCGGCTCACGCTCGCCATCGGGCAAGGTTACCTGCCAACGATCATCGGCAATTTCCAGCTTCTGCGTAAGGTGTGCACACAAGCGCGCAAACATGAATGACAAACCGGGATCATTGAATTGGCTGGCAATCGTTGGATATACCGGTACATCGTCATCGCTGGCCTGAAACTGCAGACGGTTGCGCTTCCATTGTTTACGGATGTCGCGCAGGGCGTCTTCCGCACCGCGTTTGTCGTATTTGTTAAGAACAATCAGATCGGCGAAGTCGAGCATGTCGATCTTCTCGAGCTGGCTGGCAGCGCCGTAGTCGGATGTCATCACATACATCGAAAAATCTACCAGGTCGACGATCTCACTATCGCTCTGGCCAATACCGGCCGTCTCCACGACGATCAAATCAAAACCACTGCTCTTGAGAAACGCGACCGCATCACCGAGGATTTCGCTGGTCGCCAAGTGCTGCCGGCGCGTCGCAATCGAGCGCATGTAGAGGTTCTCGCCACGCAGGGAGTTCATGCGAATCCGATCCCCCAACAAGGCACCACCCGTGCGCCTGCGCGTAGGATCAACAGCAACCACGGCAATTCGTCGATCCGGGAAGTACTGACTGAAACGGTTCAACAGCTCGTCGGTCACACTGGATTTGCCCGCACCGCCGGTACCCGTAATGCCAATCACGGGCACACTTTTCGCCAGCGACCACTCGCGTCGCAGTTTTGCCAGTTCCTCATCGTCGTACTGCTGCTGCTCGATCGCCGAGATGGTTGCCGCCACTTTGCCGGGTTCTAGCGCACTGGCCGTACCGACTGGCCGCTGACTGTCGCGCGCGGCTCGCGCCGCCATCGTCTGGTCGATTAAATCGGTGATCATCGCATCCAGACCCAGCTGCATCCCGTCGTTGGGGTGATAGATGCGCGTCACGCCATAGTCCATTAACGCGCGAATCTCCTCGGGTGTGATGGTGCCGCCACCGCCACCGAACACCTGAATGTGGCTAGCCCCAAGCTCTCGCAACATGTCGACCATGTAGCGGAAGTACTCGTTGTGGCCACCTTGATAGGAACTGATGGCAATGCCATCGGCATCTTCCTGGATGGCAGCGCGCACGACATCTGCCACGGATCGGTTGTGCCCCAGATGGATGACTTCAGCGCCTTTGGACTGGATAAGACGGCGCATGATGTTGATCGCGGCATCGTGACCGTCAAACAGTGATGCGGCAGTCACAAACCGCAGCGGCACCGACGCCTCGCGCGGGGCGGACCCTGAAACTTCGCTTGCAACAACGCTCATCTCACTACCTCATGGGTGCCGAAAACCTGCCGCAGCAGGAAATGCGACAAAATCTAGACGCAATAAATTTTAATGCTCATTAAAATAAACGCTCAAGCGCCGTTATACAAGTCGACCTCGACACGCAGCGCGCTTTTCTGTGCTAGTTGCAACCGCTTTTGATTGCGCTAGCCCGGGTCACCGCTTACCCTTCGCGAATGATGACAAGCGCGACGAGTCAATGCGGGTGAAAATCGACGGCAGTGCGACGCGCGCCTACGACGTCAAACGAGAGCGGCTTCTGAGAGCCGCTGCACGATGCTTCAATGAGAAGGGCTATAGCGGCACGTCATTGAAGGACGTCGCAGACAAGCTCGGACTGACTGATGCTGCCATTTACTACTACATCAATGGCAAACAGCAGCTGGTTTATGAATGCTACATGCGAGCAGCCGACATTGGCCAACGCACCATGGACGAGGCCCTCGCCGCAGGCGGAGATGGCTTCAGCATCGCATCCACCTATCTTCGGCTTCACGTCAATGCGCACTGCGGCGACGAAGGCCCAATTGCCATCATGAGCGAAATACCGTCGTTGTTGCCGGAGCACCGCGAAGAAATCCTGAGCCGCTCACGAGAACACAGCCGTCGATTCGAGAGCATCCTGGAGCGTGGCATCGACGACGGCAGTATTGTGGACTGCGATGTGCGAATGACGGGCAATGCCATCATGGGCGCCATCAATTGGATTCCCAAGTGGTTCCATGGGGACTCGACAACGGCGAAACAAGTGGAACAGACGTTTCCTGACTACCTGATGAGAGGGCTCGCCCGTTGAAACCATTGCTAACGCTATTGTGTGTGATCGCCAGCGCTATGCCTGCCGTCTTGTCAGCCCAGCAAACCGCGATATCGGTGCCTGAGCAAGACAAGGAAGGCGCGCAAGAGCTCGCCTTGTGGGAGATTGGCGCCGGCTTTGGTATCGCCCGTACTCCTAACTATCCGGCGGCATCGGGATCGCGCACACGCGCCCTGCCCCTCCCGGTCGTGATATACCGCGGTGATTTTTTTCGAATCGGTGATGGCAGCGTCGCGTCCGGCAAGCTGTTCGAAAACGATCGTATGGAGCTTGATATCAGTCTCAACGGTTCATTCGACGCGGAGAGCGACGATATCGACGTGCGAGCAGGCATGCCCGATCTTGGCTTCGTGTTTGAGGTTGGCCCCGAACTCGAGATCATACTCAGTGATCCAGCGGTCACCGACGAGCGCTGGAAGCTTGAGCTCCCCGTACGCGCAGCGGCGTCACTCGACGACAGCGAATTTAGCAGCCGCGGCTTCGTCTTCAGCCCGCAACTCGAGTATGAACGCACATTCGCCGACGGCAGGTACGAGTGGTCCGTTAGCCTCACACCGTCTTTTGCGACACGACGTTTGCACGATTACTTTTTCACCGTTGCACCGGAGTTCGCGACCGCTGAACGGCCGGCCTTTGAAGCAGACAGTGGCTACCTGCAAACAACTATTGGCCTAGGATTACAGCGCCGCGGACGCAAGAGCTTTGCAGCCATAGGCCTGGCTTACACGCGACTAGACGGCTCGGCCAACGAGAATTCACCGCTGTTTGAGGAAAAGCAGCAACTGGCGATCGGTGCCTTCATCGTCTACCGATTCTGGGAAAGCGAACGCCGCGCCACGCGTTAGTTGATTTTCTTAAGGTCAACGCTCGCGTTCGAGAACGCCGGCGGGCGCTTTTGCATATTCGCCATGACCGCTTCCACCTGGTTCTTGTCGCCCATGACAGCCAACTGCGCGCTCGCCTCGAAATGCAGGGCCGCCGCTTTGTCTGTCTGCCACGCTTCGTGTATCAGGTGCTTGGTGGCGCGAATCGCATCGGGTGACTTACCCGCAATCTCTTCGGCCAACGACATCGCCGATGAAAGCGCGTCATTTGCAACCTCACTAATAAGGCCGTAGCGCGCCGCCTCTGCGGACTCAACAATGCGACCGGTGTAGGCGAGTTGCTTCAGATGATCCAGTCGCATGACGTCTCTCATGACAGCGGTGAAGCCCATATCCGGCACCAGCCCCCACTTGATCTCCATGATCGAGTAGCGCGAGGCCGGCGCGCCAATTCGGATATCAGCGCCTGCAGCAATCTGCATACCGCCACCGAAGCACACGCCGTCGATCGCGGCAATCACGGGTATGGGCAATGCATGCCAAACCCATGCCGGGCGCTGGTAGCGGTTGGCGGGGCTATTGCCATGCAGCGCAAACGCCTCGTCTGCAAAACTGCCAACCAGGTCTTGACCGCCAAAGCCTGAGATATCGATGCCAGCAGAAAAGTTACCGCCCGCACCTGTCAATACAACCGCGCGTACGTCACTACGCCCGGCCAACGCGTCGCCAGCATCGCCAATATCGTCGAACATTTGACGATCAAGTGCGTTGTATTTCTCAGGACGGTTGAGTGTGACGGTGGCAATATTGTCCTGCACATCAACTAGCACACGTTCAGTCATAACTTGCTTACTCTGTTGCATTAACTTCACGTAGTATACAAGTTGTGCCAGATGGCGTTGAACCTTGCTTTGGTGACTTTCCAACTATGCTAATTGACTCCGCACACCTTCGTCCGTCCCGATGCAGCGCGCTGAAGATGTCGTTGTGCATGACACTCGCATTAATTGCTGGTTGCGCAAGCGTCGGCGAGTCCACTGCGCCGGTTGTGGGTGGCAGCGAGACCGACAACCTGCGAGATCGGCAACCTGCACCAGGGTCGCACCGCTATCAGATCGTCAGTGGCGAGAGCGAGATTCGCGTACTGACATTTCGTGATGGTCCAATGGCCAGGTTCGGTCACAACCATGTCGTCAATTCGACCCGTATCTCGGGCAGTGTGTGGCTGGGTGACGATCTCAGTGCAGCGCTGACCCGTATCGTTGTTCCCACCGATAGTCTGAGCGTGGATGATCCCGCATTGCGCGCCGAAGAAGGCGAGCAATTCGCTGACCCCATTCCAGAGGATGCGATCGCAGGGACGCGCGCGAACATGCTGGGCGATGCGTTGCTAAACGCCGCACAATTCAACTTTATCCGCGTAACGTGCGCAGACTATCAATCACAATTTGAGCTGATGAGTTGTGAGATCGACCTTGCGGGTGTCACGACCACGCTCAAGATGCCTGTTGATGTGCAGATCGACGACAACCAGATCCGCGCGACCGGCGAAGTCACTGTCAGCCACGAGCAGCTCGGGCTCACGCCGTTCTCGGCGGCAGGCGGTGCAATACGAGTCGCCGACGGCATGACCCTGCGCTACAACATTCTCGCGCAACGCTTATCGGAGTAGACAGACTAGCGCAGCTTGAGAAGCAACCAGGCAGTTGCGCGCGACATCTGGTCTTTGACCGCGCGCCACCAGCCAGCATCGTCGCGCCGAGCATATTCGCGGTTAGCCTCATAGATGACGTAGGCATGGATCTGCGCGACTTCCTCGGCACTCAGTCGCTGACTGAACCCCGGCATACCGGAGTCGAGTAACACGCCGTCATAGACGATACGGTCAAAAATCGCATGCTTGTTGGCATCCAGATAGCGCAGGTCAGGAATTATGCCACCGCCAACAACGTTCGCGCCGTGACAAACCGAGCAGTTGCGCGCGTAGTGGCCAAATCCCGCCCTGATATCCGCATCCAACGCCCTACTGCGTGGCGGCCGAGGCATCTCGACCGGCAGCAATCCCGGAGGCGGCTCCCCACTCGCGCCCAACTTGTAGCTCAGCAGTCGGCCGGTCGCGCCGCCTTTGACGAATTCGTTGGCACGCCCTCCATTCAATGCCATTGAACCGCCCCAACCGGCCAGCACAGCCACATACTGCTCGCCATCGAGCGAATAGGTGATCGGCGCAGCGACGATGCCCGTATTGGCGGATGCCTGCCACAATCGCTCACCAGAGCTCGCGTTGTAGGCACTGAACTTGCCCGTTGCGTCACCCTGAAAGACAAGGCCGCCGGCGGTAGACAATACACCGCCATTCCACATGTGCGCATGCGGCACACGCCATACTTCGCGCTGCGCCTTTGGATCCCATGCGATCAAGCGCGCCGATATCAACTCCTCCACCAGCACATTTTCGACACCTGGCGCGACGAACAACGGCGTTGCCGAATAGGCAAGATCGGCGCCGGTTCGCCACAGGGCGTCCACTTCGGACTCGAAACTTGCTGCGCCATAGGTAAACGGCGCATCCATGGCGGGTATGTACACATAGCCCGTATGAGGACTGAATGCCATCGGCATCCAGTTGTGCGCACCTAGCGGAGACGGTAATGTCAGTGTTGGCGTATCGGAATAGCCAACGCCCGTTTCGACGGGCCGGCCGGTTTCCATATCGACGTGCGAAGCCCAGGTCACATTGACGAATGGTTCGGCAGATAACAGCTCGCCCGTGACACGGTCGAGCACATAGAAAAAGCCATTTTTTGGCGCTTGCATTAAGAGCTTGCGTACTTGCCCGTCAATCTCAACATCCGCAAGGATCATGTGCTGCGTGGCTGTGTAGTCCCAGGTCTCCGCCGGCGTTGTCTGGTAATGCCAGACGTATTCCCCACTATCCGGACGCAACGCCACGATTGACGACAGGAACAGGTTGTCGCCGCCCTCGGGACTACGCAGCTCGCGCCGCCACGGGCTGCCGTTTCCGACGCCGATATACAGAAGATCTAGCGCCGGGTCATAGGCCATCGAATCCCACACCGTGCCGCCGCCACCGCGACGCCACCACTCGCCCGTCCAGGTCTGTGCGGCGGCCTCCATCGCTGCAGATTCAAAACCATCATCGGGATTGCCGGGAACGGTATAGAAACGCCACTGCAGCTCGCCTGACGCGTAGTCGTAAGCGCTGACGTAACCTCGCACGCCGTACTCACCGCCGCCGTTGCCGATAAGCACCTTGTCCTTAACAACGCGCGGCGCACCGGTAATGGTATAGGGTTGATCCAACGGTACCGTTTGCACAGACCAGATGACGCGACCATCGGTCGCATCAAGCGCCACGAGTCGGCCATCAAGCGTACCGACGAATACGTGCCCCTTCCAAACCGCAACGCCGCGATTCACCGCATCACAACACGCGTTACGACCGGTCGCGCGCGGCACGGCCGGATCATATTGCCAAAGCAGCTCACCGGTCCGCGCATCCAACGCGAACACCATGCTCCAGGAACCGGTGATGTACATGACGCCGTCAACCACGATCGGTGTCGCTTCCTGTCCGCGGCGGGTTGGCAACTCAAACGACCATGCAAGGCCAAGCTCTGACACCGTTTCATGATTGACCTGGGCCAGAGGACTGTGCCGTTGTTCATCGTAGCCGCGACCGTGGCTTGGCCACTGTGCTGGCGCCGCAGCAATGATGCGTTGCGCATCCACGTTGCCCGCCGCAACGGGTGCTTGCGCAGCCACGTGACCTGTTACCAAGCACAGCGCCGTACACAAAAGGGTCTTCACGCGATGCATCTCCTCTACACCAACAACCGACAAAAACCATTGTCGACCACAGTTACATTGCGCGCATCAACACGGCATCGAAATGACACCGTATCTGCGCTTTGCCACATGTGCGTGGTGATGACATCACCAGGGAAAACCGGTGCGCTGAAGCGCGCATTGAACTCTCCGATCAAGGTAGCATCGTAGTCGCAGATGGTTTCAAGAATCGCCCGACAAGCAAAGCCATAGGTACACAAGCCGTGCAGAATCGGACGGTTGAATCCGGCTGCGCGCGCTCGCGCCGGATCAACATGCAGCGGATTATGATCGCCGTTAAGCCGATAGAGAAATGCTTGCTCGGCACGCGTCGGTGCGTGGTGCGTGAGATCGGGGCCACGAGCCGGCAGCTCGTGCGCCTCGGGCAGGCGATCTGTCGGCCCATCAAACCCACCATCTGCGCGCGCGATCAGCGTACTGCTCAATCGGAACAACGGAATATTGTCGGCAGCCTGTCGCACATCGGTTCGCGCGACAATAACTACTGGCCGATTCACACCCTTGTCGTGCACTGCCTCGATCGAAAAATCCGCCATCATGTCGATTGCGGGCCGCAACGGCCGATGCAGTTTCAATCGCTGCTCGCCATGCAACATTTGTTGATAGTCCCAGCCGTAGTCTTGCTCAAATGGATTCACGCTCATGACGCTCGCCATACTCGGCACCGCGCGTTGCGTCGCGGCAGGCAGCAAGAAATCGCGTTCTGCATCGTTGTCCGGATCACGCCCAAAGCCAACACTCAGTGCATACAAGCCCGACTGCTCGGCGCGCCAGCTAAACGGCAGATCCCGTCGTGACAGACTACGCAGACGTTCCGTGTCCAGCGTCATAACTTAGCCCGTTGCACCGGCCTTGCGCGCGAAATCCCAGCCGGTCTGCGCCAGCGGCACAACGGCCCGGGCCGAGCTCGCCGCATGCGCGTTGGCGGCCGTCCCATCCCGGACCCGACCCGCGATGCCCTGCAATATCGCAGCGATACGAAAGAAATTGAATGCCGAGTAAAAGTCGCGGTCTTCGATGCTGTCGCGACCGGTACGCTCGCAATACAACTGAACATAGGCCTCTTCTGAGGGGATTCCCAGGGCCACCAGATCCTGCCCGACAAGGCCGCTGGAGCCGACACCGATATCCGGCATCTGCCAGGTCATCAGGTGGTAGGTGAAGTCAGCCAACGGGTGGCCGATCGTCGACAGCTCCCAGTCAAGCACAGCCTGAACCGTCGGTTTGGTCGGATGGATAATCATGTTGTCCAAGCGATAGTCACCGTGAACGATACTCGCTGACTGATCTTCAGGAATATTATCTCGCAACCACTCGATGAGCATGTCCATCGGCTTGATTGACTGTGTTTCAGACGCATAGTACTGCTTCGACCAGCGAGAAATCTGCCGCGCAAAGTAGTTACCCGGCTTGCCATAATCGGCCAGTCCATAGTGCGCGTAGTCGAGCGTGTGCAATCGCGCAATCGTCTTGTTCATATGATCGTAGATCGCCGTACGTTCCGCGGCATCGCACTGCGGCAAATTCGGCTCCCAGAATATGCGCCCATCGACGCAATCCATCACATAGAACATCGTGCCGATTACTGACTCGTCCTCGCATAGTGCATGCGGCTGCGGCACCGGAAAGTCCGCATCCCATAACGCCTTGATCACCCGGTACTCTCGATCTACCGCATGCGCTGACGGCAACAGTTTACCCGGCGGCTTTCGGCGCAGAACATAGTTGCCCGAAGCGGCCGTCAACTTGTAAGTCGGGTTCGACTGGCCGCCCTTGAACTGCGATACGTCCAACGGACCGATAAACCCGTCCACATGCTCGTTCAGGTACTCAAGTAATCGTGCCTCATCAATACGATGCGCTTCGCGGACCTCGCGCGTGCCGGAGAACTGCTCCTGTCGACTAGTCATTGGCGACATCCCGAGGCTCGACGAAAAAGTCAGGCGCAGGCTCAAGATCCGGGTTGACACGATACGGCGTAAGGTCAGTAACGCCGACGCTCTCAAGTACCTCGTCGTCAATGCAGAACTGGCCAGTAAACTCGCGCGACGGACGCGTCAAGATTACATGGGCGGCATCGGCCATTATCTCCGGTTTCAGCGACCGCTCAACTAGCGCTTCACCGCCCAGTAGATTACGCACCGCAGAGGTTGCAATAGCCGTGCGGGGCCACAACGCATTCACCGCAACGCCGCGATCGCGGAACTCGCCTGCCATACCCAGAACACACAGGCTCATACCGAATTTTGCCATCGTATAAGCGACATGCGGGGCAAACCATTTCTCCTCCATGTTGAGTGGTGGCGACAAATTGAGAATGTGCGGATTGTCTGCCTCCAGCAGATGCGGCAAGCAGGTTTGTGAAACCAGAAACGTACCGCGCGTATTCACCTGGTGCATCAAGTCGTAACGCTTCATCGGCGTGTGCAATGTGCCAGTCAGTGAAATAGCGGATGCGTTATTGACGCAAATATCGATGCCGCCGAACTCCTCGACCGTCGAGGCGACAGCGGCCTGCACACTAGCCTCGTCACGAATGTCACAGACCAACGGTAATGCCCGGCCGCCCGCTTTTTCGATGTCTTTTGCCGCGGTATAGATCGTGCCTGGTAGCTTCGGGTGTGGTTCGGCCGTCTTGGCAGCGACAGCAATATTGGCACCATCTCTAGCCGCGCGCAGCGCTATCGCGAGCCCAATGCCACGACTCGCACCGCTAATGAATATTGTCTTGCCCTGCAAACTGGACATAGTGTTTAGCCCCCAAGATGAATTATGCGGTTATTGTGCATCGGAATGCGGCGTATTGCATCGGCCACACGAAAAAAACCGCGCGTTGTAAGGCACAATGCGCCTAACGTTGTCGTTCGCCTGCACGTAGTCATCCGGGGCTTGTGCCGCAGAGCTATGGGCACATCGCACGCCCCGGCTCAGGTGTTACATCCGCGACGTCAGGCCACGCTATTCCCGCCAGCGCTTCGCCTGGCTGAGTAGCCCGAAGGTCGCGCTATTTGAACTTGCCGCTAGCTCCGGTTGTGTCACCGCCGGGGCCAGGGCAGAGGCCATTTGTTTGCCGAGCTCGACCCCCCACTGGTCGAAGCTGTTGATTCCCCATATCGCGCCCTCAACAAAAACCTTGTGTTCGTATAGCGCGATTAACTCCCCCAGCGACTGAGGCGTAAGCGCCTTCATCATGATCACATTACTTGGCCGGCTGCCAATGTGTACCTTATGCGGCGCAAGCGCGCGGGCGTCTTCCTCGCTTACCCCGGACGCCAATAGTGCGGCTTCCGCTGTTTTCAGGCTGTGTCCTTGCATGAGCGCGTCGCTTTGCGCCAGGCAATTGGCAATCGCAAGATCCTGCTGCGCCTGGCTGGCACCAGACGAGCGCACGGGCAGGATAAAATCAGCGGGGATCATGCGAGTTCCCTGGTGCAACAGCTGGTAGAACGAGTGTTGTGCGTTCGAGCCTGCCTCGCCCCAGATGACCATGCCCGTCTCGCAGCGCACCGCACGTCCATCGCGACGCACAGACTTACCGTTACTCTCCATCTGCAATTGCTGCAAATAGGCGGGAAAACGATCCAAGCGATTATCGTAGGGCAAGATTGCCTGTGTGTGCGCGCCCAAAAAGTTGTTGTTCCAGACCGCAATCAAGGCCAATAGAACTGGCATGTTGGCCTGCAGCGGGGCATGCGCGAAGTGCTTATCCATCGCCCTACCGCCATCCAACAGCTCACGAAACCCGTCGCTGCCAACCGCCAGTGCGATCGACAAGCCAACAGCCGACCACAGCGAGTAGCGTCCGCCAACCCAATCCCAGAACCCAAAACGAAAATGCGGGTGAATACCGAAGGCGTCCATCGCCTCGTGATTTGTCGACGCAGCAGCAAAGTGCGCCGCGACGTGCTGCTCGCCTAGCGCGCGGGCGACCCAGGCCCGCGCCTGACGGGCGTTGGTCATGGTTTCCAGCGTGGTGAAGGTCTTGGAACAAATCACGAACAACGTTGAATGTGGATTCAGCGTGCGCGAGAGATCCGCGAACTGCGTACCATCGACATTTGACACGGCGTGCACGCGTACGCCTTTTCCGCAGTGGGCCAGCGCGCGGGTTGCCATGACAATGCCCAGATCCGAGCCACCAATGCCGATATTCACCACATCGGTGAATCGCTTGCCCGTAGAACCTCTCAATCCACCAGCATGCACAGCATCAACAAAAGCAAGCATGTCATCCAGAACGGCTTGTACCTCACCGCTCACGCGTTGACCTGCGACCTGATAACCGCCCCGCGACCCACCGCGCAGCGCCGCATGCAATACGGCACGCTGCTCGGTATTGTTGATTTGCTCACCCGCCAGCATCCTGTCGCGAGCGCCAGCCACATCAGCGTCGCGCGCCAGCGCTAACAGCAACTGCCGAGTCCGCGGTGCGATCAGATTTCGAGAATAGTCCAGTAACAGGCTGCCACTGCGCAACGAGAATCGCGCATAACGCTTGGCATCGCGCTGAAAAAGATCAACGATTCGCGTATCGGCCAGCTGGTCGCGCAGGTGAGATTTCAGACTGCGCCAGGCGGGCAAGTCCACAGGGTATCGAGCGGAGCGTTTTTCCATGCGTCCATATTAGCGGCGCAAGAACAAAATGCCAGTCAATACACGACTCGAAAATCAGACCTGGTAGTAACTCCGATACCAGTCGATAAATCGGCTGACGCCGGTCTCGATCGGGGTATCCGGCTTGTAGCCGACGTCGGATACCAGGTCCGAGACATCGGCATACGTGTCCGGCACGTCACCTGGCTGCAGCGGCAGCAGGTTCATGTCTGCCTTCTTGCCAAGGCAAGTCTCAATGACTTCAATATAGCGCAGCAATTCTACCGGCTGGTTGTTGCCAATATTGTAGATGCGGTAGGGCGCATCACTGGTGCCCGGGTCAGGATTCGCCGGATCCCAGCTCGGATTGGGCGCTGCCACATTATCCAATGTGCGCACGATACCTTCGACGATGTCGTCAATGTAAGTGAAATCACGCCGGTGCTTACCGTAGTTGAACACATCAATCGTGCGACCCTCGAGAATGCTCTTCGTAAACAAAAACAAGGCCATGTCCGGCCGCCCGTAGGGCCCATACACTGTAAAAAACCTGAGGCCGGTCGTCGGTAGTTGATAGAGGTTGGAATAGGTATGGGCCATGAGCTCGTTGGCCTTCTTGGTCGCCCCGTACAGGGCCAGCGGATGATCGACGGGCTCGTGAATAGAGAACGGCATTGCCGTATGCGAACCATACACGCTGCTGGACGATGCATACACAAGGTGGCCTACTTGGTGATGCCGGCACCCTTCAAGGATGTTCATCGTGCCAACGATGTTGCTTTCGATGTAACTGTGCGGATTCTCAATCGAGTAACGCACACCGGCTTGTGCAGCCAAGTGCACGACGCGTTCAAACTCATGCTCGGCAAACAAGGCGTCGACACCTACCCGATCGGCAAGCTCCATGCGATTGAAGCTGAACTGATCGTAATCGGCCAACAATGCAAGTCGTGCCTCTTTGAGGCTTGGATCGTAATAGTCGTTGACGTTGTCCAGGCCAACAACAGTCTCGCCGCGCTCCAGCAAGTAGCGGCTCACATGATAACCAATAAAGCCCGCGGCACCGGTTACAAGAATTTTCATAATCAGCTACTCACAGGTGCGCGGCCGTCGGCTAGAGCCGCTCGTCCGACTCGCTTGCGTCTAACAGATATTTGATGTCGTACAAGACGCCACCCGGTTTACAAAATGCACGGATAGCGCTGGCGCCCATGGACTTGAACTCCGCATGGGCTACCGCAATGATAACTGCGTCATAGGTCTCCGGCTGCGGCTTGTCGGTAAGCGCAATGCCATACTCCGCCCGCGCCTCCTCAGGCTCCGCCCAAGGATCATGCACGTCCACCTCAGCACCATAGCCTTCGAGCTCTCGAACCAGATCGATCACTTTGGTGTTACGAATATCCGGGCAGTCTTCCTTGAACGTAAGCCCCATCAAAAGAACGCGCGAACCATTCGGCTGCAAGCCGCGCCCGATCATTAGCTTGATCACCTGCGCAGCAACATACATTGGCATGTTGTCGTTGATGCGACGACCGGCCAGAATCATCTCTGGGTGATAGCCAAGCTCAACCGCTTTGTGGGTGAGGTAATACGGGTCAACACCGATGCAATGGCCACCTACCATGCCCGGCCTGAACGGCAGAAAATTCCACTTGGTGCCTGCTGCCTCCAGCACATCTTGCGTATCAATACCCACACGATCAAAGATCATTGCCAACTCGTTGACCAGTGCAATGTTCACATCGCGCTGTGTGTTCTCAATGACTTTCGCCGCCTCTGCGACTTTTATCGACGCGGCCTTGAACGTCCCGGCCGTAATGATGCTGGCATACAGTGTGTCGATGAACTCGGCAGAGTCTGGTGTTGAACCTGACGTCACCTTGAGAATATCCGGCAATCGGTGCGTCTTGTCACCCGGGTTGATTCGTTCAGGACTATAACCAGCAAAGAAATCCTTATTCAGTTCAAGCCCCGACCCGCGCTCGATAATGGGTATGCAGTACTCTTCGGTCGCACCAGGATAAACTGTGGACTCGAACACCACGATATCGCCTGAGCTTACGAGTCTCGCAAGCATTTCGCTGGCCGAGCGCAGCGGCGTCAGTAACGGGCGGTTATTCTGCCCGACTGGCGTTGGCACGGTAACGATGTAAACGTCGCACTTCTCGAGGGCGTCGGGGTCAGACGCAAACTCGAGCTGGGTGGCCGATGCCAGCAGCGGCGCCTCGACCTCGAGCGTCGAGTCGACCCCGGCACGCAGCTCGTCGACACGGGATTGCTTGAGATCATAGCCAACGACGGGGTATTGGCGACCAAACTCAACCGCGAGCGGTAAGCCGACATAGCCAAGGCCGATAACGCCGATTCGAACCTGATCCAGACTGTGCACGTTCTATCCTACCGCCGACCCCAAAGTGTCGGCATTATTGAAAACGCTGGCAATGATACACCCGATCACGACACGCAGCCGTGACCGCGCTCACGCACCATTACAGCAAATAAATAACCGCCAGCAAGCCGGAAATACTCATGGTAATCGTGTAGGGCAACGCCATAACGACCATCTTGCCGTAGGACAAGCGAATGAGCGGTGCCAGTGCAGAGGTGAGCAGAAACAAAAACGCAGCCTGGCCATTTGGCGTGGCAACGCTCGGAATATTGGTACCCGTATTAATTGCCACGACCAAGTTTTCGAACTGCTCACGATCAATAACACCAGCGGAAAGCGCGGTCTCAATTTGTGCCACGTATACCGTGGCCACGAACACGTTGTCACTAATCATCGACAGGATGCCGTTTGCCGCGTAGAACAGCGCCGTCTGTGTCCGACCGTCAAACTGAAGTAATACGTCTGTGACTGGCTGGAACAAGTGCTGCGTCTCAATGACAGCAACGATGGCAAAGAACACTACCAACAAAGCCGTGAATGGCAGAGCTTCCTCGAACGACTTGCCGATCTGGTGCTCTTCGATTACACCATTGAACGCCGTGGCCAGCACGATCACTGCTAAGCCGATAATGCCCGGCTCCGCCAGGTGATTACCCAACGCGAACACTAACAAGATGGCAATCGCGCCTTGCATCCACAGTTTCATCGTGTCTTGTTTGTCGCGCTTCTCAGTGTTCTCGCGGTCAAAATCTGCAAGGACGTGGCGCACGCTGTCCGGCAGCTGCGCGCCGTAACTGAATATCTTGAATTGCTCCAGCAACGCACAGGTAATGAGCCCCACGACCAGCACGGGCATAGACACCGGCGCAACGCGCAGGAAGAACTCAACGAACTCCCAACCGGCTACTTTGGCGAGCAGTAGGTTTTGCGGCTCGCCAACCAGGGTCGTCACACCGCCCAGAGCCGTACCAACGGCGCCATGCATCATCAGATTACGCAAGAAACTTCGAAATTGCTCAAGATCATGACGACGGTCATCGCGCACCGAACCATCATCGTTTTGATCATAGACGTGCGCCTCGCCACCGGATGAGACAATACGGTGATACACCGCATAGAATCCAACCGCGACGGCGATGATCACCGCCGTGACCGTCAGCGCATCGAGGAACGCGCTCAACACGGCGGCCGAGAAGCTGAACAACAGCGACAACAGCAGCTTCGAGCGAACTTTGAGCAGCAGCTTCGTGAATACATACAGCAGCATGTCTTTCATGAAGTAAATGCCGGCCACCATGAACATCAGCAGGATGATCACCGGCAGGTTCTTCTCAACCTCGTGATAAACCGCCTCGGGCGAGGCTAGCCCCAAAACGATTGCCTGCAACGCAATCAACCCGCCCGGTTGAAGTGGGTAGCACTTCAACGCCATGGCCAGCGTGAAAATAAACTGCGCGATCAGTATCCAACCAACCAGGAAGGGACTCACAGTGAAAACCAGAACCGGATTAATGATCAAAAAGGCAATAATCGCCTTCTTGTACCAGTCAGGCGCATTGCCAAGAAAATTCTGCCTAAGCGCCTGCCCAAACGTCGTAACCATGCTGTCATCGTCCCTTGTTGTTATGGCAGGTATCCGGCGCCCCGCACCGCTGGATCACTCAAGCCCTCGCGAATTGTAATGTAAGCGACCGCAAAGCGCAGTTATTTAGCTGCCCGTGCCTCAAACTGCCGCCACACCGGTGCCTCGCCACTGGCACTTTCTATTCTTTCGAGCAGCGCCTGATGCGCTTGGCGCTCGTCAGCACTTGGCGCCACCACGATAGTCTGCATGCTCACCGCGAGCTCCGGCTCGTCGCTGTGGTCCTTTTGGGCGTCGACATCGTCGACCGTGTCCAGCAACAAGCTGTCCTGGCCGCCGGTCATCAACAGATACACATCACCGAGCAATCGAGCGTCGAGCAAAGCGCCATGCAGGTCACGACCAGAATTGTCGACCTGATAGCGACGACAGAGCGCATCGAGGCTGTTGCGCTGCCCAGGATGCATCTGTCGCGCTAGTGTCAGACTGTCCAAGATACGGCTAATGTCGCCGAGGTGCTGACGCTTGTGATCCATTCGGCGTAATTCATGCTCGAGGAAACCGACATCGAATGGCGCGTTATGAATCACCAGCTCGGCGCCTACAACGAACTCGAGAAATTCATCAGCTATCTCGGGGAAGCGCGGTTTATCGGCAAGGTCTTCGTTGTGGATGCCGTGCACGGCGATGGCGCCTTCATCGATACGCCTGTCCGGATTCAGGTATCGATGCCAGGTCTTGCCGGTAATGCGCCGATTAACAATTTCGACGCAGCCGATTTCGATGATGCGGTGATCGTCGGCCGGGTCGAGACCGGTGGTCTCCGTGTCCAGCACGATTTGTCGCTCAAGGCTCATGCACAATCCTGTGCGGCTTCAAGACCCAGGTTAGCCAGTGCGTCGGCGCGTTCGTTGCCTGCATCACCCGCATGCCCCTTGACCCAATGCCAGCGCACATCATGTTGCGAGGCCAGCGCATCCAGCGCTTCCCACAAGTCCTGATTCTTGACCGGCTTCTTGGCCGCAGTTCGCCAGCCACGCTGTTTCCAGCCATCAAGCCAGCGCGTGATGCCATCGCGCACGTAGACCGAATCGGTATACAGATCGACACTGCAGCGCTTGTTGAGCACGGCCAATGCTTCAATCGCCGCCCTGAGCTCCATCCGATTGTTGGTCGTATCCGATTCACCGCCACACAGCTCTTTGGTGCGGCCAGCCGCGCTCAAGATCGCACCCCAGCCGCCGTCGCCAGGGTTACCTCGGCAGGCACCGTCGGTATAGATGACAACGTGGCTCATGCGAATCGCACCATAACCCGTCTAGAGCAATGCGTTCGCAGGCACGCCAAGAAGCGTCGCAGTGATATTTCCATAGACAGATTGTGGCGCTGACTCGCGCGCTTTTCAACGCGCGGCCGGCGGTATATCTTCGCGCCGGCCGCGATACTCGGAAATCTTGGTAACTTTGCGCAGTGACGGCTCCGGCAAACCGCCCACGGCGCGCACGCGACGACGCCAACTCGGTCTGATCGGCGTCATCGCAACGGTACGCTTGCGCGCATGCAACAAGTAGCAGGCTGCAAGCTCAGGCCACCAGCGTTGACCAAGCTGCTCCCAACTGCGCGAGGGCGGCTTGCCGAAACGATTAATCGGCCAACGGAAGAAGAACCGCTGATGCTCGTGCAACCGCATGTCCAACAAGCGCAGCCAGTCTCTCAGAACGCGATCACCTAAAGCCTGATTGACGGTGGGCGGGAACCGACCGCGGGACCACAACCGGCGGGCGCCCCAGACGCCGAACGGCTTGAAGCCCATAATGACAAGCCTGCCCTCGGCTCGCAGCACACGATGCGACTCGCGCAACACATCGTGCGGGTGCGGCGCCAAATCGAGTGTATGCGGCAGAATAACGGCATCCACCGAGTTGCTCTCGAACGGTAATCTTGAGAAATCGGCACTGACCTCACCACCTTGGCCTTGCTGGTAGACCGTTGTAGCGTGCTGGGTACGCGCAAGCTTCACGAGACCGCCAGCATCGCCCCAGCGGCCAATCTGCAACAGATGCTCACCGAATATACCCTCCAGCGCATGCGCCAGCTGTGCATGCTCGGCGGCGAGCAATGCGGTTCCCAGCGGCGTCTGCAACCAGGCAGGTTGTGAAGCGCTGTCTTGCGTCAATCCGGCCATGCAGACCACCCTAGCGTGGCCAATTCCGAATGTGAAGCGATTACTTGCAAACATCGACAGTATGGGTAGCATCGAGCGTTATGCAAAATCACGGCAAAAAGCGCTACCGCAGCGTCCCTAATTCGTGGCTGGCCAGCGCTCTGCTGGCGGCGTTGGCACCTGCAGCAATGGCGGGCGACGCCTTGCTCAGCGACGATGGCAGTCTCGCCAGCGCCGCAGAACCACTACCGGCAAACGTGTTGCCCAACTATGCACTTCGCGGCCAGGCCAGCTGGCTGCACGAGGCACAGTTGGGGCATCGGCGTCCCGGTGTCTTGCACGCAATCGACGAGAAGCCTGCCGATCTGCTGCAGCGCATGCGTGCACGCTTCAGCATGCCGCCCAGCGATGACTCGCGCACCGCTGCGCAATTGCGCTGGTATACCCGCCACCCGGACTACTTTGCGCGCGTCATGAAGCGCGCCGAGCCCTACTTTCATCATATCGTTCACGAACTCGAAGCGCGCAAGATGCCGTCAGAGCTTGCGCTTCTGCCGATTGTAGAAAGCGCATTCGACCCATTTGCGTATTCTCATGGCCGTGCGGCAGGTCTATGGCAAATCATCCCGGGTACTGGCAGACGCTTTGGGCTCAAGCAGAATTGGTGGTATGACGGACGACGCGATGTGCTGGAGTCAACGCGCGCCGCTCTGGATTATCTCGAATTTCTCGCGCGACGTTATGACGGCGATTATGAGCTGGCAGTTGCGGCGTACAATTCTGGCGAGGGCACGGTCGACCGGGCGATCCGTCGCAATAAGAAGGCCGGCAAGCCGACAGACTTCTGGCACTTGAAATTACCGCGCGAGACCTCCGCCTACGTCCCAAAACTGCTGGCGCTGGTTGACATCTATGCCGACCCGCAGACGCATGGTATTACGTTGCCGCACATTGCGGACGAACCCAGGATCGCTGTGGTCGAGACCGGCGGTCAGATTGACCTGGCCTTGGCAGCGACGCTGGCCGGCATTGATGTCGACACGTTGTACCGGCACAACCCCGGATTTAACCAGTGGGCAACAGCGCCGGACGGTCCTCACTCACTGGTGGTACCTATCGCAGCCGCGCAGAGCCTTCGCAATGGGCTTGAACAACTGCCTCAACGCGAGCGTATGCGCTGGGCGCGCCATAAGGTTGGCGACGGACAAACACTCTCTCACATTGCCGAGCGCTATAACGTACCGACACGCACCATCCGCGACGCTAACAACCTTACGGGCACAATGATCCGTGCGGGCCAGTATTTGATGATTCCCACAGCAAGCCAGTCGCTGGCTACCTACAGCCAGAGTGCCGAGCAGCGCCTCAGCCGCAAGCAGAATCGCGATCGCGGTGGTGAGCGCGTTGAGCATACCGTTCGCAGCGGCGAGAGTCTGTGGACGATTGCCAGGCGTTATGGGGTCAATACGCGAGCATTGGCGGCATGGAACGGGATGGCGCCGAAAGACACGTTGTCCGTCGGCAAGAAGCTGGTGATATGGACACAACCCGGAGACACAACGCGCGCCTCCGGGACGACGGTAACGCCCAAACGTGATGCCCTAACTCGCAAAGTCCGTTACACCGTGCGCAGCGGCGACTCGCTGTCGCGAATCGCCTCTCGATTTCGTGTGCGTATCGGCGATATCACCCGATGGAACAATCTCAGCCGGGATCGCATCTTGCGACCAGGGCAAAAACTCACGATGTATGTGGATGTGACCCGCCAGTCCAGTTAGCTGCCAATCGCTTGCGCGCCAATTTATGTACACTTGGCGACTCAAATAAGCGTGCAGCGGAGAACACTAATGGGATTCATGACGGGCAAACGGGCGCTCATCGTTGGGTTGGCAAGTAAACGGTCGATTGCCTATGGCATCGCGTCAGCGATGGCACGCGAAGGCGCCGAGCTCGCGTTCACCTACCAGAATGACAAGCTGAAGGGACGCGTCGAGGACATGGCGGCCGAGCTGGGTTCGTCGATTACCTGCCCGCTCGATGTCGCCCATGATAGTGAAATTGACGCCGCATTCGACATGCTCTCGCAGCACTGGGATGGTCTGGATATCGTCGTGCATTCGGTTGGCTTTGCACCGCGCGAACAATTGGCTGGTGGATTCGTGGAGAGTGTGACGCGCGAGGGCTTTCAGATCGCCCACGACATCTCCAGTTACTCTTTTGCCGCGCTGGCCAAGGCTGCACTGCCAATGATGGCGGGCCGCGACGGTGCGCTGCTCACGCTGAGTTACCTTGGCGCCGTCCGCGCCATTCCCAATTACAACGTGATGGGGTTGGCGAAAGCCAGTCTCGAGGCAAACGTGCGTTTTCTTGCCGCAGATCTGGGCGCCAAGGGCATCCGTGTGAATGGCATATCAGCTGGCCCAATCAAGACGCTGGCCGCTTCCGGCGTCGGTGGCATCCGCAAAATGCTGAGCCATGCAGCCGAGGTGTCGCCTTTGAAGCGCAACATCACCGCACTGGATGTCGGCAACACCGCGGCCTTCTTGTGCTCTGACCTGGCTGCGGGCATTACTGGTGAAATCGTCTACGTGGACGGCGGCTACAGCACGGTCGGGATGTCATTGGACTAACGTCGATGGCCCAGCTCCATGCTGGCACGGCACTAAGGCAATATCGCATCGTCCGGTCGCACCGGTTTGGCCGGCTGGCCCGCAACCAGTGTTTGCTCGCCTTCCAGGCGCGCGACAATGGTCGCGCAGCAAGCGTCACCGAAGACATTCACCGACGTTCGGGCCATATCAAGCACACGATCAAACACCATCAATACACCAATAGCTTCGACCGGCAGACCGATGGCGGCAAGAATAATCGCGATAGCCACCAGTGACGCAGACGGCACACCGGCCACGCCGATCGAGGTCAACAGCGCAATCACGACAATGGAAAACTGCACGCCGAACGTCAGTTCCAATCCATAGGCCTGGGCCAGGAACATGGCGGCCGTGCACTCATACAGCGCAGTCCCGTTCATGTTGACCGTGGCACCCAGCGGCAAGACGAAACTCGATACACGACTGGATACACCGACATTTTTCTCGACGCAATCCATCGTCACCGGCAATGTCGCCGACGACGAAGACGTGGAGAACGCCGTCAACATTGCTGGGCTCATACCCGCAAGAACGCGCACCGGACGCACACCGACAATGCGTAGCAGAAGCGGCAACGTAATCAATACATGCGCGGCCAGCGCAGCCAGCACGACCAAGGAGAACACGAACAATGGCGCGGCCGCTTCAAAACCTGTCTTGGCGACGGTCTCAGCAACCAATCCAAACACGCCGATGGGCGCAAACTTCATGACCAGGCCGGTGATGTCCATCATGATCCGGAAGACACCATCCCAGAAATTGTACATCGTGTCCCGATGCGCCTTAGGTAGCCGCGTGAGAAAGTAACCAAACAACAGGGCGAAGAAAATCAGGCCGAGCATCTGGCCTTCGGCAGCGGCCTCAACGACATTAGCGGGCACCATGCGCAGGAACACCTCGACCACATCGCCAACACCTTTGCCTTCAACTCGCGCAGCGACTGCATCAGCGTCCTCGGTGAGCGCCAACTGCTCGCCAATCGGTTGCCCATTGCTGTCATAGCCAGGCGAGACCAGATTGATCAACAGCAAGCCAACGAGGATCGCGAGTAGCGTCGTGGTTGCGTAGAACGCGAGCGTCTTGCCGCCCAGCCTGCCTAGGTTGCCCGAGCTGCCAATACCGGCGACGCCGACAATAATCGATGACGTGATCAACGGTACGATCAGCATCTTCAGCGCCTGCAGGAACAGCGAGCCGATGAAGTCGAAGACCGACACCAGTGTGACCCCCAGCACTGCAGTCTCGGTGCCGGCCAGCCAGCCGGCGACACCCGCCAAGAGGATGGCAATAAGTATCTGCCAGTGCAGCGCCAGTTTTTGCATGTCAGCTCCCGGGGCGGTTCAGGCCCACATCACGACCGGATCAAAAACCGGTTTCTGCTGCAGATTGCAGCTCTGCGCCCATTTCTACCGGCGTTTGTTCGCGAATTTGTGCGAGCAATGCCTGTAACTGCGCATCACCATTACGGCGCGCCAGCTGACTGCGAGCCGCATCCAGTTGCTGCGGCGGGATATCGCCCGCATCACCAGGAACGATGTCGGTCAATCGGTAGATGATGAAGCTCTCGCCTGGTACCGAGACATTACCGATAACAGGCTCGTCTGCGACCGGCATCTTGGCCGAAAACAAAGCGGAGGCAAGCGGTGCCGGCGTTGTCGGGTCGCGTCGTGCGACGAGTTTCTTCTCTTGCAATGTCGCAGCCGAATTGAGCACCAACGTCTCGAAAGACATGGTGGGATCAGAGCTAAGCACGCCGGCCAGCTGCGCGCCGCGCTCAGCGGCAATCTTGCCTGCAGCTTCGCGCAGCAGCTCATCGCGGATCGTGTCAGTGACCTCTGCCAGAGGCTGACGCCCGGCAGGCGTGCGATCCGTCACACGCAGAATAACCGACCGTGAGTCGTCCAACTCCATGATATCGATAAGCTCGCCAATATCTCTAGCGTCTGCCCCGAAAACTGCGTCGGTCAGCGCTTCGCTGCTTCCGAACGGCACGGCACTGTCGGCAGTGAACCCCTCAGCGTTGAGGATCTCCAACGACATTGCGCTGGCGATTTCCTCAAGTGTCGTCGCCGAGAAGAATTCATCGCCAAGCTGCTGTTGCAACGTCAGCAGCACCGTCGCTTCGCGCTCGGCAATGTATTGCTCGCGCACATCGTCGGCAACTTGCTCGAACGTGGGCGCATCACCACTACGAACATCGTCAAGGCGAATGATATGCAGACCGAAACTACTTTCGACAATGTCGCTGATCTGGCCCTTGGTCATGCCAAATACGGCATCTTCAACCGGGCCGACGAAATCGCCGCGTGCCACCCAACCAAGGTCACCGCCTTGTCGCGCACTGCCGCCGTCGTCTGAATACGTACGCGCGATGTCCTCGAATGGCTCACCAACCTGAATCCTCACTAACAGCGACTCGGCTAATTCACGGGCGGCAGCGCCGTCCTCATCCGTGCGCAGCAGTACATGGCTCGCGCGTCGCTGCTCTGCACCGACAAACTGGTCCGAAACCGAATCAAAATAGGCGCGCAGTTCTTGCTCATCCGGGGTCGCGCGTTCACGTGCCAGCGCATCGTCAATCATCAAATACTCAATATTGGCGCTGGCCTCTGTTTGAAAGCGGGTCGGATTAGATTCATAAAAGCTTGCAACTTCGGCTTCGTTTATGACGACATCATCAATGAACGCGTCAGCGGAAACAGTCGCCCATTCAACTTCACGCTGTTCATTCGACAGCTCAATCAATCGCCGAAACTCTGCCGGCGTAAAGAACGATGATGTGGCGATGGTTGCTTGAAACTGGCTAAGC
>JBCCCC010000036.1:0-23605 GCA_039033695.1 Pseudomonadota bacterium
GATGATCGCGCCAGTGTCATAGCTGCCCGGATAGCCGCCTGCTGCCAGCACAATCCCGAGCGCCGCACGTTTATCCCATTCGACATCCACCTCATGCAATGTGCCTGTAAGTGCGGCCTCGCACAATACGGTGAGATCGCTTTGCAGGCGCATCAATACCGGTTGCGTCTCCGGGTCGCCGAAGCGGCAGTTGAATTCAAGCACGCGGGCGTTGCCGGCGGCATCGATCATGAGTCCGGCGTACAGGAAACCGACGTAAGGAATGCCATCGTTTGCAAGCCCATCAACGGTCGCTTGCATGATGTCTTGCATGACATGCCGTGCGATCGCATCAGTGACCACCGGGGCGGGCGAATACGCACCCATCCCGCCCGTATTGGGGCCCTGGTCGCCGGCATCGCGCGCCTTGTGGTCCTGTGAGGTCGCCAACGGCAATACGGTTTTTCCGTCAGTGATCGCAATGAAGCTCGCTTCCTCACCGGCCAGAAACTCCTCGACGACGATGCGCTGGCTGGCGCTGCCGAAGCGCGCGCCGTCAAGCATGTCTCTGGCGGCATCGATGGCTTCATCAACGCTGTGCGCAACGACAACGCCTTTGCCTGCCGCGAGCCCGTCTGCTTTGACCACCAGCGGTGCGCCTTGCGCACGAATGTATTGCTGCGCCCGGTCGAAGTCGCAAAAGGACTGGTAGGCAGCCGTCGGGATGCCATGTCGTTGGAGAAATGCTTTGCTGAACGCCTTGGAGCCTTCGAGCCGCGCCGCCTTGGCACTTGGGCCGAAACACGCAAGGCCGGCACTGGCGAAACGATCACAGATGCCATCCACGAGTGGTTGTTCGGGGCCAATGATCGTCAGATCGATTGCGGCATCCTGTGCCAGCGCGAGTAAACCATCAATGTCCGCTGCATCAACTGCCGCGTTGGTAATGCCGGGCGCCGTCTCGGTGCCTGCATTGCCGGGCGCAACGATGACCTTGCTGACCCGTGGACTGCGGGCGCAGTGCCAGGCTAGTGCATGCTCACGACCACCTGCGCCGACAATCAAAATGTTCATGTCAATGGCGGAAGTGGCGCATGCCAGTAAACACCATGGCCAGACCATGTTCGTCAGCTGCGGCAATCACCTCGTCATCGCGCATGGATCCCCCGGGCTGGATAACCGCACGGATGCCGTGTTCTGCAGCACTGTCGAGCCCGTCTCGAAACGGGAAAAAGGCATCCGATGCCATTACCGAGCCGGCCACTTCCAGTGATTCATCGGCGGCCTTGATTGCCGCAATACGGGTGGAGTAGACGCGACTCATCTGGCCTGCGCCAATGCCGATCGTGCGACCCGCTTTGCAAAACACAATCGCATTGGACTTGACGAACTTGGCGACCTGCCAGGCAAACAATAAGTCATCCAGCTCGCTTGCCGTGGGTTGTCGTCTACTCACGACGGTGAGGTCGTCACGGCTAATCACGCCATCATCTCTGTCTTGCACCAGCAGACCGCCAGATACTTTCTTGACGTCGACGGAAGGCGGCAGGCGTTGCAGCTCTCCGGTTGCCAACAGGCGCACATTCTTCTTACGCGCAAATGCGAGTTGCGCATCTTCGGAAAACGCCGGCGCGATCACAACCTCAACGAATTGCTGGTCAAGGATGGCCTGTGCAACGTCCAGGCCGATCGGTTTGTTGAAAGCGATAATCCCACCGAAAGCAGAGGTCGGGTCAGTGGCATACGCATGTTGGTAAGCGTTAAGTGGGGTGTCGCTAACACTCACACCGCAGGGGTTCGCATGCTTGACGATGACGCAAGCGGTTTGCGCGAACTGACGTACGCACTCAAGTGCCGCGTCTGCATCGGCGATATTGTTGTAGGACAACGGCTTGCCCTGCAGAACTTGTGCACTGGCCAGCGTACCAGCCGGGGATTTCGCATCTGCATAAAAGCTGGCCTGCTGATGCGGGTTCTCGCCGTAGCGCAGCGTACTCGAACGATGCCCACCGATCGAAAAGTCATCTGACTGCAAGGGTTTGCCGGATTCGCGCTTCAGGTAATCGGCAACCGCCGTATCGTAGCTGGCGGTATGCGCGTAGGCACTCGCCGCCAGCTCGCGCCGCAATCCAGCATCGGGCACTTCGCCATCTCTGACTGACTCAAGGACGCGTTCATAATCTTGTGGATTGACGAGCACAGTGACCGCAGCATGGTTCTTGGCACCAGCACGGATCATCGCCGGTCCGCCAATATCAATATTCTCGATGGCGTCGGCGAACGTCGCATCAGCGCGGTTGATCGTAGCGGCGAACGGATACAGATTGACGACCAGCAAGTCAATGCGACCGATACCGTGCTGCTGCATGACACTGTCGTCTATGTCTGCCCTGCCTAGCAGCGCGCCGTGAATCTTTGGGTGCAGCGTTTTGACGCGACCGTCCATGATCTCCGGAAAGCCGGTGACATCGGCGACATCTATGACTGTGATGCCAGCCTCTCGGAGTGCGCGCGCTGTACCGCCAGTTGACAGGATTTCGATGCCGGCATCAGCCAGTGCGGTTGCGAACGACTCGATACCTTGCTTGTCCGATACGCTGATAAGCGCGCGGCGGATGCTCATAATGCCTGTCCTTGATTGTGTTGCCGTCAGCCCAATGAGTAGGTCTTGAGCTTCTTGCGCAGGGTGCCACGGTTGATGCCCAGAATTTCGGCCGCACGGCTCTGATTGCCGTCGGTGAACTCGAGCACCTTGCGCAGCAATGGACGCTCAACCTCGCTGAGCACCAAGCCGTACAGGTCGCCAGGTACCGTGCCATTCAACGTCGAAAAATAGTCCTGCAGCGCGCTCTCAGTCATATGCGCGAGTTGCCGCGACTGTTTGCCGGCCTTGTTGTTTTTATTACTGGCTTTTTTGCCGGTTGGTTTTTTCTTGCTGGCCACAGTTGCCATCCCCCAAACGACAGCATCGAAGTTGAAACTAAGCAGCCAGTGATCGTACGCCGGCTCTCCCGTTAAACAGTTGCCTGGCCATCTCACGTTGTTCGCTTACCTCGTGGCAAGCCAGCAATCTGCGTCTGGTCTTGTCGGCAACCTGAAGCTGGTGGCAATACCAGTTCAAATGTTTTTTTGCCATCAGGACGCCTTTTTGTTCGCCGTAGAAGGCGTGCAGGTCGTCGAGGTGGTCGCGAATAATAGCATGTGTTTTTGATTTTGAAAGGGGCGCGGCTAGCTGACCCGTAGCGACGAAACGGGATATCTCTCGCAAAATCCAAGGCCTGCCTTGTGTTGCTCGTCCAATGAGTAAACCGTCCGCACCAGTGTCATCGAGTACGTTTCGTGCCATCGATGCGCAATTGATGTCGCCGTTTGCAAATACGGGGATATCCAGCATGCGTTTCACGTCACCAATCAACCCATGTCGCGCCTTTCCACGATAGCGGCATGCGCGTGTGCGTCCGTGAATCGCGATCGCCTGCACACCGGCATCCTGGGCGATACATCCGATACGCAATATGTTTTCGTGCTGGGGGTCCCAGCCCAAACGCGTTTTTAGCGTGACGGGTACATCCACGGCCCGAACAACCGCTTGCAGAATGCCACGCACGAGATCCTCGTCTTGCAACAGGGCAGACCCAGCGAGCTTACGGCACACTTTTTTTGCCGGACAGCCCATATTGATATCGACGATTTGGGCGCCGCGTTCGACCACCGCAACTGCTGCCTCAGCTAACTGCCCGGGCTCCGAGCCCGCAATCTGCACAACCCTCGGCTCTGCATCAGTGTCGATATCGAGACGGTGGCGCGATTTGGCGGTCTGCCACAGACCGGTGTCTGCCGTCGTCATTTCGGACGCCGCAAGCGCTGCCCCGAATTGCCGAGCCAGTTTTCTGAACGGCGCATCCGTGATGCCCGCCATGGGCGACAGCAGCACACGGCCGCTGAGTTGATACGGACCGATGCGAGGCAAATTGCCGCGGATGTCGGTTGTCGATGTCATTGCGACGGGCAGCTTCCGGCACAACGCAACTGGCCGTCAGCATTGCTGTAGCAGACCGAAAACTCATAGCGGTCCAGGCGCGGCTCGGCGAAATCCAGTGTTGCGAGTGCCGTGGTGCGCTCGCCGGGCGCAAGCACGGCATCAACCGGTGTTCCGATCCGCAGATAATCAGCGGGTTCGATCACCTGGGAGGCGAGTGTATCGCTATACACGTCGGTGATACGTACCTTAAGCAGCGGCAGTGGCAGAGGAATGTCGCCCTGATTCGAAAACACTGATTCGATTTCCAGTAAGTTTTCGGTCGCGAGCGCGCCGGAGCGTTCGACGCAGAGTTGCGTAACGTCCCATTGTGGCGTCACGGGCATGCCAAGCAGACTGTAGGCCTCTGTGATGGCGCCGCCCAGCCTTGGCGATGTGGCTAACACACCGCGGTTGCTATGAATCAGCTGGATGGCGAGCAGTACGGCTGCGGCAAGTGACAGGCCCATCCAAAGCCGACGACGCGGCCGCCCGATCACAACACCACCGCCCAGAATCATCGATTCAGCGAACGCATCGTCCGACTGAAGGCCGGACGTCTCGTTGTCAGGCAAGGGTTCATCGCTAGACAGCACGATTACCTCGCCTTCATTTTCCATCGCAGCAGCGAGAGCATCCTGGCCCAATCCGGCAACCTCATTGGCATCTTCGACCAGCCAGTTATTCTTAATTGGGGCGTGCGTCGTGACCTCCAATGGCTCTGGATCATCGCTATGGTCGTCATGATTCGCGACGCCGCCTTGATCAATGGCGGTATCGGGCTGCGCTGGCTCGGCTTCCGGCACAGTCTCTATCGCCGCCGCACCGTCGTCTAACAAGGATGCCGTTTCGATGTCGGCCAGCACGGCGCTCTCGGCCAGGGACTCGTCCAGCGTGTCGGGTTGATCTGGGGCATTGGCCAACGGGTCAGCCTCTGGCGCTTGAGCTGCTTCCGCCTGATCCTCTAAACGGGTCTCTTCTGGCGTGGAATCTGTTGTATCCGCGTCATCAGGCGTGACCGCCATATGGGCGCTCTCAGTGTCGCTGTCACCTTCGTCGGTGACCGGTGCGGTCTTGTCCGGTTGGTCATCGTTGAGAACCTCGCTGGCCTCAAAGAAGTTTGTGACGGCTAACGCATCGAACTCAACGCCATCGTCAGCAACCTGATCCTCGGTGTCGGTGGGCAAGATCGATACGTCGCTGCTCGGCGTATCGGCGATCGTCTGCACCGTTTCACTCGATGCAATCTCATTGGCGCCTTCAGCCTCGTATTCCGCGCTTGCCGGTGTCGACTGTGCGGCGGGTGCTTGCGCTTGCTGATTGGTCTCGTCAGTCGTTGCGGGCTGCGGGTCGGTCGCCGCATCCCCATCGCCGACAAGGTCGGTGTTCGTATCGACAGTCTCGGGCAGGTCTGCATTAGCCGCCTGCAAATCTGTCTCGCTGGCCGAACCACCATCGGCCTCGGGTGCGTCAAACACGTCGGGAAAGTCACCGGCGTCGCCCGCGCCGTGCTCCGCGCGGGTCAGATCCAGGTCAACCGAGGCTTGCTGTCCGATTGCATCGTCATCGACCAACTCGAAATCCAATGACGCATCGCTAGCTGCTGAACCGGCATCGGCGACCTGGTCAGCAAGCTCGGCAAGCAGGTCGTCCCAGTCCTCGTCGTCTACGCCCTCATCATCAATCAGAATATCGGTTTCGGCACTGATGTGTTGTGATGACTCGGCGACCGCCACCTCTGCTGCGATCGGCTCCGTGGCGGGCGGTGACGCTGGAGCGGGCGTCTCTTCGGCAAGTAATGCATCCAGTTCAGCCTGCAACGTGTCATCCGGCGTATCGTCGCCAAATCGAAATGCGCTGCCGGATGGTGAGCTGTCGGCGACGGGCGCCGACGCGCCGTCTTGGGCGCCTGCGGTGTCTTCCGCGGGTAACTCCGGTTCGGGCGCGATGATTGCCGGTGAGGCCGGCTCGTCAATTGGCGCATCCGCCTCATCAGGGAGACTTTCGACGGTTGCGTCTTCGGACTCGGCGGCTGTGTCTTCGGACTCAGCGGCAAGCGTCAGATCGACGTCATCGTTCTTGGCATGGTCGAAGTCGTCGCTCGCCGCCACATCATCCAGGTCGGGCGCGCCATGGGCCGGCGGGTCATCAGCCCGCGCTAGATCATTGCTGTCAGTTTCGTCGACTGCCGACTCTTCGGCTGCCAAAACGGGCATCGCGATTGTCGTCGCTGTAGCAGGCTGGTCGCTGGCGTCAGCCGGTAATGCTGTCTCGGCAGAGCCTGTATGGTCTTCCTGGGAACGTGGCTCAGTCGTCGAGGTTGTATGTGCTTCGAACGCTGCGTCTGGCTCCTCGTCACGTTCACGTGACGCTACCGCATCGTCATCGAGGCGCTGACCAATGATGCTATCTGCCAGTTCATCGTCAAGGGCCGCCGCGGGCGTTATTGATGCCGCGCGCTCGCCGACCAGGTTGGCCAGCGCATCGAACACGATGAGACAGTCGCCACAACGCACCCGTCCGCCAGCGCGTTCGAGGTCCTCTTTGGCAACAGCGAAGACAGTCTGGCAGGCCGGGCAGCGAGTTTGTGCAGATTCAGCGCCCATCCCGGCGGACTCCATCGAGTAATACCCAGCCATCCTGCCTTCTAGGCTCCGCAAACTCAATCCACGGCGTGTATGCGGCGGTAACCTGTTCTGCCTGGCGCTCAAGGATACCGGAGAGCAACAGTCTACCGCCCGGCGAAACCCCAGCCGATAGCGCTTCGGCAAGCTCGATCAGAGGTTTCGCGAGTATGTTGGCAACCAGCAAGTCGGCGGGTTGATCTGCGAGGCTTTTGGTTGCGTCGACACCGGCTGTTGTCAGTCGCTCTGCGACGTCGTTGTCTTCGGCGTTGCGCCTGGTCGCATCCAGCGCTTGCGGGTCGATATCAATCGCGAGTGCTTGTTGCGCACCAAGCAACAATGCAGCGATCGCCAAAATACCTGAACCACAGCCAAAATCGACGATGCGCAGATCAGTAAGTGGCATGCTCTCCAGGCGCGCCAGGCACAATGCAGTGGTCGCATGCGTGCCAGTGCCAAAGGCCAAGCCAGGATCCATTTTGATCACGATGCTATTCGCTTGCGCAACGTTCAAATGCCGCGGGCAAACCCAAAGGCGCTCGCCGAACCGCATTGGTTCAAAATCGGTGAGCCACTCACGTTCCCATTCGCGATCAGGGAGCAGCGCAATGTCCAGAGCCGGCAACTGCTGCAGCCCCAGGGATGAAATCAGCGTCAGACCAATGCGCTCAATATTGGCGTCTTCGGCAAACAACGCGGTAATGATCGCCTCACGCCAGAGCGGCGCCTCGCCCGGCAGAGGTTCCAGAATCGGTTGATCGGCGGCATCCGTAAAAGTGACCGCAACTGCGCCCGCGTCAAGCAAAGCTTGCTCTGTGCTATCTGCATCGAGGCCGCCCAGCGGCATAGTCAGTTGTTGCCAGGGCATAGGAGTGCGCCGCGCTACAAGCCGAGTCGTTTTTCCAGGTAATGGATGTCGGTACCGCCGGCGAGCACCGCACCGTGTTGCAGGATTTCCAGATGCAATGCGATGTTCGTCTTGATGCCCTCAATCACCATTTCACTCAGCGCGCCGCGCATGCGCGCGATCGCAACGTCGCGACTATCACCATGGGTGATGAGTTTGCCGATCATCGAGTCGTAGTTGGGAGGCACCCGATAGCCATTGTAGATGTGACTGTCGACGCGAACGCCAGGCCCGCCAGGAGGGTGCCAAAGACTGATCGTGCCAGGCGAGGGCATGAACGTCTTGGCGTCTTCGGCGTTGATGCGACACTCGACCGCATGGCCGGTGATCTTAACGTCTGACTGCTTAAACGACAGCGGCTCACCGCCAGCGATCAGCAGTTGCTCGCGCACAATATCAATACCGGTCACAAGCTCCGTAACCGGGTGCTCCACCTGCAGGCGCGTATTCATCTCAATGAAGTAGAACTCGCCATCCTGATAGAGGAACTCAAATGTACCGGCATTGCGATAGCCAATATCGACGCAGGCTTGTGCACAACGCTCCCCCATTTTGTTGCGCACGGCTTCCGACAAACCGGGCGCCGGGGCTTCTTCGATGACCTTTTGATGGCGGCGCTGCATTGAACAGTCGCGCTCGCCGAGGTGGACCGCATTACCGTGATGGTCTGCCAGGACCTGGAACTCGATATGGCGCGGACGCTCGAGGAACTTCTCCATGTAGACCATCGGATTGCCGAACGCCGCAGCCGCCTCAGCGCGGGTCAGATTGATGGCATTGATCAGCGACGGCTCACTGTGCACAACCCGCATGCCGCGACCGCCGCCACCACCAGCAGCTTTGATGATGACCGGATAACCGATCTCGCGTGCGATGCTGAGGTTTTCCTCTGCGTCCTCGCCGAGCGGACCGTCGGAGCCGGGTACCGTGGGCACGCCCGCGGCTTTCATGGCGCGGATGGCCTCGACCTTATCGCCCATCATGCGGATGCTGTCTGCGCGCGGGCCGATAAACGTAAAGCCGCTCTTCTCGACACTGTCGGCGAAATCGGCATTCTCGGACAAGAAGCCGTAGCCGGGGTGAATGGCCACGGAGTCGGTCACTTCGGCGGCGCTGATGACGGCTGCCATATTGAGATAGCTCTCCGTTGATGCCGCCGGCCCAATGCAAACCGTCTCGTCTGCGAGCAGGACATGCTTGAGGTTGTTGTCGGCTGTGGAATGGATCGCCACAGTCTTGATGCCAAGCTCGCGGCACGCACGCAATACGCGCAGTGCGATCTCGCCGCGATTGGCTATAACGATTTTACCCAACATAGCGTTAGCCGCGGGTGTCGATGGTAACCAGGGCCTGGCCGTATTCCACTGGCTCACCGTTTTGAACGCGGATCGACTTGACGATACCGTCGGCGTCGCTCTCAATCTGGTTCATCATTTTCATCGCTTCAACAATGCACAGCGTGTCGCCCACTTTTACGCGATCGCCGATCTGAATGAATGGTGCAGAGCCTGGTGCGGCTGCCGCATAGAAGGTACCGACCATTGGTGCACTGACCACATGGCCTTCTTCTTCAGCCGGCTCGGGTGCTGGCGCTATATCGCCAGCCGGTGCTGCTGCCGGGGCAGCAACCGGTGCTGGGGCTGCTGGCGCCGCGAAGGTGGGCGCTGCCGGCGCGTTGCTGCTTGTCGGATGGCGGCTGATTCTAACCGCGTCCTCGCCCTCGGTGATCTCCAATTCGGAGATGCCGGACTCTTCGACCAGCTCAATGAGTTTTTTTACTTTGCGTATGTCCATGCCTCGCCCCCTGCGTGCGTGTAATTCGAGGTGTTTGTTCTAGCGTGCGTCCAGCAAAGCGCGAAGTGCCAATGCGTAGCCGCCTGCGCCGAGCCCAATGATCGAGCCACGAGCGATGTCACTGAAATAGCTCACGCGCCTGAAATCTTCGCGCGCGTGGATGTTCGACAAATGGACTTCGATAAATGGAAGCCCAACGGCACTGAACGCGTCGCGCAGCGCGATGCTGTAATGGGTAAACGCGCCCGGATTGATAATCACGGCATCTGTGCCGTCATTGGCCGCCGTGTGCACGCGTTCGATCAGCGCATGTTCGGCATTACTTTGAAAATCCGTAAGCGTCACGCCGGCATCTGCTGCCTGCGCGCGCAGCCCTTTGATGATGTCGCTGAGCGTGGCCGTGCCATAGGTCTCTGGCTCACGGGTGCCCAGTCGATCGAGGTTGGGTCCGTTCAATACCAGAACCGTGAAATCCGCCTGCGCCATGCAAGTTTTAGCCGTGTTCGCCGAAGATGGCGGCAATACTAATCAATTTGTGGGTTATTTAACAGTAAAACACCCACCAATTCGCTGGCGCCCATTGTCAAAGAGCCGCTTGCGGTCACGGGGCGGCGAGCGGCTGCTAGCGCGAGTTTGGGTCAACGCGGCGCAGGCCGTGTGGCATGGGCGATTGGGCCAGAACCCGGCGCGTCACGATTGTCTCGACAAATAGACTTTGAAGAGTGTCAACAAATATTGACACATGTTACTGCGGCGACTACATTTAGGTCTGGCTTCAAATGTCCGAGATCAGCCTATGGGCGCTGACGGTACAGTCAGAACAAAACAGAGCCTGCTTCGTGTCGTGCTGGTCACGATGGATACGCATCTGGCGACCGCCACCAACAATGCGGCCGCAGATCTTGCGCGCGAATGTCCCGGTCTCAGGCTGACCATGCACGCGGCATCTGAATACGCAGCCAGTCCAGCGAAGCTGCAACAGTGCCGCAACGATATTGCTGCCGCCGATATTCTTATCGTCACCATGTTGTTCATGGAAGATCACTTCAATCCTATCCTCGCTGACATTGCCGCCAAGCGCGGCAATTGCGACGCAGTGATTTGCGCCATGTCGGCAACCGAGGTCGTGTCACTGACCTCGCTCGGCGAGTTTGATATGTCGCGACCGGCAAGTGGCCCGATGGCGCTGCTGAAGAAGCTGCGCGGCAACAAGGGCAAGCAACAGACAGGCGGCGCCTCGCAGATGAAGATGCTGCGCCGGCTGCCAAAACTGCTGCGTTATATTCCCGGCACGGCGCAGGACGTGCGGGCTTACTTTCTGACGCTGCAGTATTGGCTTGGCGGCTCACGCGACAACATGACCAATATGGTTCGTTACCTGGTTAACCGCTACGCGCGCGATGGTCGTGCTGCTGCCAACAAGAAACTCAAACACTTTGAGGCGCCCATCGAGTATCCAGAGCTCGGCGTCTATCACCCGCGGATGCCGGACCGGTTGGGCGACGACGTGTCAGCATTGCCCAGGCAACAGCAGGCGCAGGGCCGGGTGGGCCTGCTCATGCTGCGTTCTTATCTGCTCGGCGGTAACGCCGGGCACTACGATGGCGTTATTGCCGCGCTCGAGGCACGCGGCCTCGACGTTGTACCGGCGTTTGCGTCCGGATTGGATGCGCGCCCTGCAATCGACAAATTTTTTATGCGAGACGGTGTTGCGAGCGTTGACGCCGTGGTGTCGCTCACCGGTTTCTCCCTGGTTGGCGGTCCTGCCTACAATGACGCGGCAGCCGCTGAACAAACGTTATCCGGCCTCGACGTGCCTTACCTTGCGGCGCATCCGGTCGAGTTTCAGACACTCGACCAATGGGGTGCGTCGGAGCGCGGGCTGAGCCCCGTTGAGAGCACTATTATGGTGGCAATTCCTGAGCTCGATGGTGCGACCAGCCCGACCGTTTTCGGTGGCCGCGTTGGCGCCCCTGGTGTGCAATGCGACGGCTGTGCGCAGCACTGCCGATTTACAGAGGACGATAATCCGCAAGACATGCACAGCTGTCCCGAGCGCGCGCTTGCGCTGGCCGGCAAGGTGGCGCGCCTTGTGTCATTACGCCGTGGCGAGCGCCGTGACCGCAAAGTCGCTGTGGTGCTTTTCAACTTCCCACCGAATGCTGGTAACACGGGGACCGCCGCGTATCTGAGCGTTTTTGAATCGCTCTACAACACGCTCGTGGCAATGCGTGAAGGTGGCTATGATGTGGGCGAGTTGCCGTTGAATGCGGATGAGTTACGTGAGTCAGTGATCTCCGGCAACGCGGCCGACTATGGCGCCGATGCCAATGTGCACGTCACCATTGATACGAACGACCATGTGCGCCGTGAGACCTGGTTGAGCGAGATCGAGTCTCAATGGGGGCCGGCGCCAGGCAAGCAATTGAGCAATGGGCAGTCGATTTTTGTCCTCGGCAAGCAGTACGGCAACGTGCTCGTTAGCGTGCAACCGTCGATGGGTTACGAAGGCGATCCAATGCGCCTGCTGTTCGAGAAAGGCTTCGCACCCACCCATGCGTTTTCGGCGTTCTATCGTTATCTAAAGGAAGACTTCAAAGCCAGCGCCGTATTGCATTTCGGTACACACGGCGCGTTAGAGTTCATGCCCGGCAAGCAGACTGGTATGTCGGGTGCCTGCTGGCCCGAGCGCATGATCGGCGACTTGCCAAACTTCTATTTGTACGCGGCTAACAACCCATCTGAAGGCGCCATCGCCAAACGCCGTGCCAGTGCGACATTAATCAGCTACCTCACGCCGCCGGTAGCCCAGGCGGGGTTGTACCGTGGTCTGCAGGAGTTGCGTGATTCGATTGACCGGTGGCGTTCTCGCGATGCTGATGCGGTACTGGATGAAGACCTGGCGGCGCTGATTCAGTCGCAAGCCGCCGAACTTGAGTTGGCGAAACCCGAGCCGCTCTGGCCGCTTGCAGATTGTGATCGCGAGGTCGAGCGGCTACTCGACGCATTGCTCGAACTGGAATACACGTTGATTCCGCATGGCTTGCATGTGGTCGGCCAACCGCCCGGAAAGCATGAACGCATCGACTTGCTCGCATCTATGGCCGATGCGTCAGATGGCATCAAGCTGACCCCTGAGTCGTTGCGTGCGTTAGTGATCGACAAACACTCCCCGGCGGCTGCGGCGAAACTTGCGGCGTTGCCGTCGGCAGTGGATGGCGAGGCGCTGTTCGAGCGCTTGGCGAAGACGAATGAGATTTTGCAACAGGATTCGGAAACCGTAGCCTTGTTACGCGCGCTTGATGGGCGGTTCATTGCGCCTGCGCCGGGCGGCGATGTACTGCGAACACCGGAGGTTTTGCCCACGGGACGCAATCTGCACGGCTTCGATCCGTTTCGTATTCCGAGCAGCTATGCCGTCGCAGACGGCGCACGCCAGGCGCAGCGTTTGCTCGACTGCCATACACAAGAGGGCAATGCGTTACCTGAGTCGATCGCGATGGTGCTATGGGGTACAGATAATCTGAAGACCGAGGGTGGCCCGATCGCGCAGGCACTGGCGCTCATGGGCGCACTACCGCGATTCGATAGCTTCGGTCGCATAGCTGGCGCATCCTTGATTGACCTCGAACAGCTCGGCCGGCCGCGCATCGATGTGGTCATGACGCTGTCTGGTATTTTCCGTGACTTGATGCCGCTGCAGATCAAGTTGCTTGCCGAAGCCGCCTATCTTGCGGCCGCCGCGGATGAGCCACTCGAGCAAAACTTTATCCGCAAACACGCGCTGGCGTATCAAGCCGAACACAACTGCACACTCGAGACGGCGGCGCTGCGTGTGTACGGCAATGATGAAGGCGCTTACGGGTCGAACGTTAACAACCTGATAGAGAGCGGTCGCTGGGGCGAAGAGGACGAACTCGCCGAAACCTATTCGCGTCGCAAGGGCTTCGCGTATGGCTGTGATGGGCGCCCGCAGGCGCAGGGCAGCCTGCTGAAGAGCGCGTTATCCGACGTGGCGCTGACTTATCAGAATCTTGATTCCGTGGAGCTTGGCGTGACCACCGTCGATAATTACTTCGATACGCTGGGCGGCATCACCGGCGCGGTTAAGCGGGCGCGTGACGGCGAAACACCACCGGTATACATTGGCGATCAGACTCGCGGTGACGGCGCGGTGCGCACACTGTCAGATCAGGTAGCACTGGAAACACGCACGCGCATGCTGAACCCCAAATGGCACGAAGGCATGCTCGCGCATGGCTATGAGGGCGTGCGTCAGATTGAAGTGCATATGACCAATACCATGGGCTGGTCGGCTACCACTGGCCAGGTACAGCCGTGGGTCTACCAGAAGCTTACCGAGACCTTCCTGCTGGACCCGGAGATGCGGGCGCGCCTGGCTGAATTAAATCCAACCGCGTCCAGTCGCTTCGCAAACCGTTTGCTGGAGGCATCCGACCGTGATTTCTGGCAGCCCGATGCGGAAACGCTGGCGGCGCTGGAGCAGGCTACCGAAGAACTCGAAGACCGCGTCGAGGGCGTGTTCTGTAGTTAGCCGCGGATCATCGCGTATACTCGCGCGATGCCTGAGACCAAATCGCAATCCCGGCTTGCGGCCGAAACCCGTATCGCACAAGGCCTGCATTATTCCGACCCCGAGACGGGTGCGGTAATGCCGCCGATCCACCCGGCGACCACGTTTGCCCGTGACCGCGAGCACGAATTGGTCAATCCAGCGCATAGCTATACGCGCGCCGATAACCCGACCTACGCGCTGGCCGAGGCGATGATTGCCGAGCTTGAGTTGGCCGAACAGGCATTGCTGTTCAGCTCTGGCATGGCCGCAGCTACGGCAGTCTTTCGCGCACTCAAGCACGGTGACCATGTGGTTGTTCCCGAAGTAATGTACTGGGGATTGCGGCATTGGTTGAATGCGTTTGAACATGACTGGGGTTTGCAGGTGTCGCGTTTTGATGCACGCCAACCGGACAGTTTGGCGCAAGCGATTCGCGCCGGCGAAACCCGCATTGTCTGGATCGAGACACCATGTAATCCGCTGTGGGATGTGACCGACATCCGCGCTGCAGCTGAGCTTGCGCATGCGGCTGGCGCCCAGCTTGCCGTGGACTCGACGGTTGCTACTCCAGTGCATACCCAGCCGCTCGCGCTCGGCGCGGATATCGTGATGCACTCAGCAACCAAATCACTGAACGGTCACAGCGATGTACTGGCAGGGGCACTGGCTTGTCGTCAACGCAATGCGTTATGGCAACGCATTGTGCGCCAGCGAGGTGAAGATGGCGCGATTCCCAGTGCGTTCGATGCCTGGCTGCTGCAGCGGGGTCTGCGTACGTTGTTTGTCCGGGTACGCGAGGCGAGCGCGAACGCAGCGCGCATTGCCAGCCACTTTGAGGGTCATCCCAAGGTCGCACAGGTATTGTATCCAGGCCTGCCATCGTCGGCCGGCTACGAGATCGCTTGTGCGCAGATGCAAGGTGGCTTTGGCGCAATGTTGTCATTGTGTGTGCACGGGGACCGCCGCACGGCAATTGCCGTTGCGGGTCGCTGCAACGTGTTTACACGCGCAACGTCGCTAGGCGGTGTCGAAAGCCTGGTTGAGCATCGCGCGTCGATCGAGGGTGAGGACAGCCCGGTGCCCGGTAACCTGCTGCGTTTCTCAATTGGTATTGAGCGGGTCGATGATCTGATTGCCGATATCGAGCAAGCGTTGCAAGCGGTGGAGTTGACAGACACATGAACCTGTACCGAAAAGTGACCGCTGAAATAGACGACGGGCCGGCCGGCCCCGAGATCGGCGCGTTGTTCGATTTCGATGGCACGTTGATCGCGGGCTTCTCCGTGTTCGCGTTCTTCCGCGAGCAGTTCGCGCGCGGAGAGCTCAGCCGTGAGCAGCTACTCAAGCTAGCCGGCGCGGGTGCCGGCTACGGGCTTGGTAACCTCGGGTTTTCCGGATTATTGGTCGCAAGCGCACGCATGATGGCAGACATGTCGGAGTCGCAGTTCATGTCGTTGGGCCGCGAAGTGTTTGAAAAGCGTATTGCCAAAGTGATCTACCCGGAAGCGCGCGCGTTGGTGGACGCCCATTTGCGCAAGGGGCATACGGTCGCCATTGTATCGTCGGCCACACGGTTTCAGGTGCAGGCGGCCGCAGATGAGCTCGGCATTGAGCACGCGCTGTGCAGCGAGTTGGAAGTTGTCGATGGCGTCTTCACAGGAGAGGTTGTTCGCCCGACCTGCTGGGGCCAAGGCAAGGTGACGGCGGCGGAGCGACTGGCAAGCTCCCACGGCGTTGATCTGGACCGGAGTTTTTTCTATTCCGATAGCCATGACGATATCCCCTTGCTCGAGCGCGTCGGACACGCACGACCGTTGAACCCGACGCCCAAGCTCGTCGAGGTGGCCGAAGAGCGCGGCTGGCCGGTCAGGCGTTTTGCGAGCCGTGGCCGTCCGCGCCCGTCTGATCTAGCGCGCACCGTGGCAGCGACCGGCAGCATGTTGCCTTCGTTCCTGGCCGGATTGCCCATCTGGGCGCTGACCGGGTCGAAGAGCCAGGGCCTGAATTTTTCAATGTCGCTTTTCGCTGATGTCGCCAGCGCATTGATCGGGCTGAACCTGGACGTCACGGGCGAGCACAATTTGTGGATCAAACGCCCTGCCGTGTTCGTGTTTAACCATCAGAGCCAAGCAGACGTCGTCATCATGGCGCGTCTGTTACGCCGTGATGTCGCGGGCGTTGGCAAGAAGGAAATCGGCAAGGTGCCGATCCTCGGTCAGATCATGCAGTTTGCCGGCACAGTCATGATCGATCGCAGCGATGCGGTCGCAGCCCGCGAGACCATGCGCCGCCTGGTCGATACGATACGCGTCGAAGGCAAGTCGGTTGTGATTTCACCGGAGGGCACGCGAACGGTGTCGCCACGTGTCGGCCCCTTCAAGAAAGGCGCGTTTCACCTGGCAATGCAGGCCGGTGTGCCGATCGTACCCGTCGTTATTCGCAATGCGTTGGACGTATCACCAAAAGGCGATCTGTTGTTCCATCCCGCAACCGTCGCCGTTGAGGTTCTCGAGCCGGTCGATACCGGCGACTGGCAGGCCGAGACGATCGACGAGCACGTTGCGGCAGTCCGGATGTTGTTTCTTGAAACGTTGGGGCAGGTCTAATGCAGACAGCGGAAGGTTATCTCGATTCGGGTTTGTTCTGGCGCAGCTGGGCGGGTGACACTCTGCCGCGTGGCGTTGTGCTGATTGCGCACGGGCTGGCAGAACACTGCGGCCGCTACGAACACGTTGCCGCGGCGTTGACACAGCAGAGCTTCAAGGTATTCGCAGTGGATCATCTGGGCCATGGCAAGTCGCCCGGGGAACGTGTCTTTGTCGAATCGTTTGCTGACTACACAGACGGTATCGACAGCCTCTTCGAGTTGATCGGCAGCCAACATCCAGATGTCCCAGTGACAATATTGGGCCACAGCATGGGCGGGCTTATCGCTGCGGCGTCTGTGGTCGCCCACCCGCATCGCTATCATGGCGCGATTCTGTCGGGGCCGGCGATCATCGCACCGGAGCCGCCGCCAGCGTGGCAGCAGTGGTTGGTGCGCCGCCTGTCGAGTTGGTCACCGAAGGCCGGTGTGGTGGCTTTGGAGTCAGAGGCCATCAGTCGTGACCCAGAGGTTGTGGCGGCGTACATGGCCGACCCGCTGGTCTATAACGGCAAGATCACCGCGCGCCTGGCTGCTGAACTCTTTGATGCGATGGCCGCCTTGCTCAGTAATGCCAACCGTATTGCACTGCCGCTGCTGGTGATGCATGGCACGGCTGACCGGCTAACCGCGCCGGAAGGTTCGCAGGCGCTGGTCGAGGCTGCCGTTTGTGAAGACAAGACGTTAAAAATGTGGGATGGCTTGTATCATGAGATATTCAACGAGCCTGAACAGCAACATGTGTTTGATGTGATGCTCGATTGGTTGGCGGCGAGGAACTAGCCTTGCGAGCCAGGCGGTCGCGCGGGCGCGCCATCGCAGCGGCGCAAGCAGGGGCATCGTTGCAAGGCACTCAAAACGTTATTTGGCGAGCGCTGCCTTAGCGGTTTCAAAGTCCATTTGCCCCGTCTCGATCGCATTCATGATTCGAATGATTTCATCGGCCTCACCTTCGTCGACCTCACCAACGTGCGCGTTCAGCAAACGACCATCTGCAGTGACGATCAGCGTGAACGGTAATGCGATCAGCTCGATATCAAAGGCTGCGGCGGCGCCAATGGCCTCTTGTTCACCAACGAGTATCGGATAGTTGAAGTCTGCCTCGACAGCGTAGTCAGTCACCGCCGCCAATTCGTCAAATGCAACGCCGATCACCTGCAAGCCATCGGGAACCTGCGCATCCTGGAGGTCTTTCAGCAGCGGTATCTCGCGCCGGCACGGCGCACACCATGTTGCCCAGAAGTTGATGAGCCGTGGTTTGCCAGCCCAATCGCTGAGACGGCTATCACTGCCATCAAGGTTGGGCATCGTGAAATCGACAACAGCGCTGGTGGCGCCTGAGGCCGCGACGCTTGCCTGCTGCATCAGCGAAACGGGCTTGGCGATGTCAGGTACTTGCTGATTGCCCGCGAGGAAATAACTGCTACCAAAGCCAGCAGTGCCAGCGATGACCAGCACCATCGTGTAGAGAATGATCTTTTGTGTCATGAGGGTAGTTTACGCGTGCCTGTTCGCTAGCGCTGCGCTGATGTTGTGCTAGGTGCGATCGCGTTGGCGACATGCGCGGCGAAGCGCTCCGCATTCATGTAACCGACCACCTGATAGCCTGGTCGCTCGATGCCATCCGGGCCAAAAAAGATAATCGACGGCGGACCGTAAATGCCGAATCGTTTGAGCAATGCCTGGTCCTGTTCGTCGTTAGCGGTGACGTCAGCCTTGAGCAGTACGGTGTTTGACAGCACGTCCTGAACCACCGCATCGCTAAACGTGTATTTCTCCATTTCCTTACACGAGACGCACCAGTCTGCGTAGAAATCGAGCATGACCGGCCGCCCCATCGCGTTCGCGCTGGCAATTGCGCGATCAAGGTCGCCAACGGATTTCACGATTTGGAACTCGAGCTCACGGTTCTCAACGCTAGCGCCACCGCGTGCTTCAAGCAACGAACCCTTGAGCGGTTGCAACGGGTCTTCGCCGCCCGTGAGTGAGCCGACGAACAGGACTGCGCCATACAGCATCGCCAGCATGCCAAAGCCCTTGCCAAGCTTACGGCCACCGCTCGGCTGTTCTGACAATGGTGTCAGCGCACCAAGGAATACACCGGCAATGAAGATCAGCACAGCCCACAACAGCAACACGATTTCGCCTGGGAGAAGCCGTGCCAGCATCCAGATCGCGAGGCCGAGCATCACAAAACCGAAGGCTTGCTTTACGGATTCCATCCACGGCCCGACTTTCGGCATCAGTCGGCCTGCAGAGGCGCCGACGGCTAACAGCGGTACACCCATGCCCATTGATAAAGAGAACAGGGCTAGGCCGCCGCGCACGACATCACCCGACTGGCCGATCACGGTTAGCGCGGCGATCAGCGGCGGCGCCACGCAGGCAGTCACGACGAGAGAGGACAGCGCGCCCATAACGAATGCGCCAACCGCGGTACCGCTCTTCTGATTGCCGCTAATGGACGCCAGACGCGTTTGCACGGACGAGGGCATCTGCAAATTGAAAAAGCCGAACATGCTCATGGCGAGCACGACGAACAAACCAGAGAACGTGATCAGGATCCACGGTTGCTGGAACACCGTCTGTGCCTGTTGCCCGGCGGCAGCAAACGCCGCACCGGCGATCGTATAGGTCAGCGCCATGCCTAACACGTAGAGCAGTGCTAGCGTGAAGCCACGCATCGGCGTTACGTTGTCGCCATCGCCAGCGATGATGCCCGACAGAATCGGGATCATGGGCAGCACACAGGGCGTGAATGACAACAACAGACCCGCGAGGAAGAACGTGCCCAGAACCAGGGCGAGGTTACCTGAGCTAATCAATGCGGCCAGCTTGGCTTGTTCGGACACGGGCGCGCCAGCATCAGGCGCCGCGGCTGGCTCGGGGCTGGCAAACGCGACCACGTTGCCCGCGGGCATGCTGATCTCGAAGCTACGCTCGATCAGCGGATAACAAATCGCGTCTTCCTTGCAGCCCTGATAGGCGACATTGAGCGTTGCGACGGCAGGTTCTGCGCTGCTGCGATTAACCGGTATCGTGATGAAGACGCCGTCGTAGTAAACCTCGGTGTCGCCATAATTGATGTCGTTGATGGTTGTGCCAGCCGGCATGTCCAGCGCGCCGGCCTGGAACGCATCGCCATCAAAGCTTGCGCTGAACTCGGCTTTGTACAAATAGTAGTCCGGCGCGACCTGCCAGCCAATCTCGATGCTGTTGCCTTGCACCGAAGAGATGATCGGCGCGAAGGCTTCGTCGGGCGGCAGGAACGCGTCGTCGGTGGCTGAGCCAAATGGCAGGCCGTTTGCCGAGCCTGCAGCCGCGGATGGTGTGGCGGCACCGGCTACTGCCGCGGCGGCGCCGCCAGTGCTCAATGAGACAGTTGTGCGCCAGGTCTGTGGCGGGAAACAGATGCCGAGCTCTTCAGAGCAGCCTTGCGAGCGCAATACCAGTGTCGCGCTGCTCGCATCGCCGGCGCTGTAGGGCACGCGTACCTGAAAATCCTTGTCGTAAATCTGCTGTTCACCAAAAAACTCGTCCGAGTGGTCCTTGCCACGCGGCATGAACGGCGAATCCAGCGCGGCCGTCGTGTCTTCAAACGCAAACGAGATCTTCTCGCGATACAAGTAATAGCCAGGCGTGACGTTCCAGTCGATCACCAACTCGCCGCGGTCATCGCTAACGCTGTAGGGGAATGCTTCGTCAGGCGGAATCAACTCGCCACTGGCCATGGCCTGGGCGCCGCCAAGAAATGCCAATAGCGCGACGACGGATTGCCGAATGCGGATGCGTAGTTGGGGCATGAATGTGTCCATTCTGTGAGAGACCCTGTTAACAACGTGATTATTGCAAAGAAGCATAGCGCTCGTCAGGTTTGTGTGCCGTTGCACCGGTCTCGTTTTGAGGTATGCCAAATGTCGGCTTCTGGCGACGTCATGAATCGGTGTGTCAGGCCTTGAAATGTCATCAATCGCCTATATTATTAGCACTCCTTGCAGATGAGTGCTAACAACCTTGCGCGAGCTGCATATTTTTTTGTTATTAAAAACAGATACTTGTAAGAGGAGATTCATCGATGAACATTCGTCCGCTTCATGATCGCGTCATCATCAAGCGCATGGAGGAAGAGCGCACGTCACCTGGTGGCATTGTTCTTCCCGATGCAGCAACTGAAAAACCGGTCAAGGGCGAGGTGATTGCCGTTGGTAACGGTAAGATCCTGGAAACCGGTGAAGTCCGCGCACTTGACGTCAAAGCTGGCGACAAAGTGCTGTTCGGCAAATACAGCGGTACTGAGGTCAAGGTCGACGGCGCCGAGCTGCTCGTCATGAAAGAAGACGACATCATGGCCGTCATCGAAGGCTAAACGCCCCTCAGATTCTCAATTCACAGCAAATTCAAAAGGAAACCTAAAGAATGGCTGCTAAAGAAGTACGTTTTGGTGACGACGCTCGTCACAAGATGTTTGCCGGTGTCAACACTCTGGCGAACGCCGTAAAAGTCACCCTTGGTCCGAAAGGCCGTAACGTTGTTCTGGACAAGAGCTTCGGTGCCCCAACCGTCACCAAAGATGGTGTCTCGGTTGCCAAGGAAATCGAACTGGAAGACAAGTTCGAAAACATGGGCGCTCAGATGGTCAAAGAAGTTGCGTCACAAACCTCCGATATCGCAGGTGACGGCACCACAACGGCAACCGTCCTGGCACAAGCAATTCTGCGTGAAGGCCTGAAGTCAGTCGCGGCCGGTATGAACCCGATGGATCTGAAGCGCGGCATCGACAAGGCGTCAGCGCGTCTGGTTGCAGAGCTCCAGGGCCTGTCCAAGCCATGCGAAGACGACAACGCGATTTCTCAGGTCGGTACGATCTCTGCCAACTCTGACAGCGAGATCGGCCAGATAATTGCCGAAGCGATGCAGAAAGTCGGCAAAGAAGGCGTCATCACTGTTGAGGAAGGCTCTGGCCTTGCTAACGAGCTGGAAGTCGTTGAAGGCATGCAGTTCGACCGCGGTTACCTATCGCCTTACTTTATCAGCGACCAGGGCAGCCAGACGGCAGATCTGGAGAACCCGTTCATCTTGCTGTTCGACAAGAAGATCTCCAACATCCGCGACTTGTTGCCGCTGCTGGAAGGCGTTGCTAAAGCCGGTCGTCCGTTGATGATCATCGCCGAAGATGTGGAAGGCGAAGCGCTTGCCACGCTGGTTGTGAACAACATCCGCGGCATCGTTAAGGTTGCTGCTGTCAAAGCACCGGGCTTCGGCGATCGTCGCAAGGCCATGTTGCAAGACATCGCGATTCTGACCGGTGGTCAGGTGATTTCTGAAGAAGTCGGCCTGTCTCTGGAGAAAGCCACGCTGGAAGATCTTGGCCAAGCCAAGAAAGTTCAGATCAGCAAAGAGAACTCAACGATCATCGACGGTGCCGGTTCTGCGAACGACATCAAAGCGCGCGTTGACCAGATCAACCGTGAAATCGAAGAGTCAAGCTCTGACTACGATCGCGAGAAACTGCAGGAACGCGTTGCCAAGTTGGCTGGCGGTGTTGCAGTGATCAAGGTCGGTGCTGCGACCGAAGTCGAAATGAAAGAGAAGAAGGCCCGCGTTGAAGATGCGCTGCACGCCACGCGTGCTGCTGTCGAAGAAGGCGTTGTACCTGGCGGTGGCGTTGCACTGATTCGTGCCGTCAAGTCTGCCGGTGCCTTCGAAGGCGACAATGCTGATCAAACCGTAGGTGTGAACATCTTGCGTCGTGCGGTTGAAGAGCCGCTGCGACAGATCGTCAGCAACGCGGGTGGTGATGCATCGGTTGTACTGAACGCAGTCGCCGACGGCGAAGGCAACTTCGGTTACAACGCCGCCAATGGTGAGTACGGCGACATGATCGAGTTCGGTATTCTGGACCCGACCAAAGTCACACGCTTTGCGCTGCAAAACGCAGCCTCAGTATCTGGCTTGTTGCTGACCACTGAAGCGATGGTGGCTGATGCACCGCAGGACGAAGCTGCTGCGCCGGCAATGCCTGACATGGGTGGCATGGGCGGTATGGGCGGCATGATGTAAGCCTTTTCGGCCCACATGTTGAGCCTGGTTTTGGCCGGCCCACAAGAGAAGCCCCGCCTTGGCGGGGCTTTTTTTTGCCTTGAGTTTGGCCGTCATGTGCCGATGTATACTAGATACGAAAAGAAGAACAGAAGGGGGCGCCATGGCGCAGACCACCGCTGACAGCACTAATCAGCAGCGTAGCCTGAAGACGAAACTCAACCAGACCGCGACGGCGATGTTGTTGTCCTACGTCTTTAGTGCGGCGCTGCTCGCGGCGTTCGCCTATGCCGGCGCAGACGTCACGTACATGCAGGCATTTGCCTATGCCATTGTCGGTGTCACCGGTTACGCGTTCTTCTTTGCAGCTTATCGGTCGGGCTTATCGATGCGACTGGCCGACCCCTATCTGACGACTGCTCAGATGGTATTCAATGTGGTCGTGCAGTTTGCGTTTTGCATCATCGCGCCGCAGTTCTTCTATTACTTTGTTGGATCGCTCTTCGTGATTTTCACGTATGGCGCGTTGCGAATGAACCCGACGCAGCTGTTTTCGTGCCTGGCGCTGGCAAGCGTTTGCATGATTGTTACGTTGGCGATTACGCCAGTTGCGATGCCGCCCGTCGACACAACGTTGCAGAAGGTATTGGTTGGCCTCGGCACGCTCGTGTTATTGCAGCGCTCCGGCGCGGTCAGCATGAAAGGCAATATTTTGCGCCGGCGATTGTTGGAGTCCTATGCACAGTTGAGCAGGAAGGATGAAGAGCTCGAACGCCATCGCGAGAGTCTGGAGCGCCAGGTCGCCGACCGCACGGCGCAACTCAACAGGGCGAAGGAGCAGGCGGAAGCGGCTAATCAGGCCAAGAGCCGGTTCCTGGCCAATATGTCGCACGAGATTCGCACGCCATTGAACGGCATCATCGGCACGGGTGAGCTACTGCGTGAGTCTGGCTTGTCTGGCGAGCAACGCGAGATGGCCGAGATCATGAATGACTCCGGCATGTCGCTATTGCGCGTGGTCAAC
>JBCCCC010000037.1:0-23193 GCA_039033695.1 Pseudomonadota bacterium
GAACCACCACTATGGTCAATACCAATCAATCGCGTACCAAGAGCCCGTTGATCGTCGATTACCAGACCGCCGCCATCCTCGCACACGAGAATCCCGCCACGCGGGCTCACCGTAATGTTGTCTGGATTGTCAGCAACAGTCTCGTCCGGTGATGAGAAAATCGCGGTGATACGCGCAGCGTTGTTGCCAGTCACTGGCAAAGCCCATACAACACCTTTCTGCACTGGCCCACCGCTGGTATCCACAAAGTAGATGACGCCGCTGTGGTACCAACAACCTTCACCCCGACGGAAAACCGCGCCGGCGGCGGCTTCACCTTGCAGGAATGGACCGGATCGACCGGCACCTTGTACGGGCGGAAAGCCTTGATCGGGAGGCACGAGACTTTCCGGATCCGCGTCAGGATTGTCAATTTTGACCCACTCAATGCGGTGGCTTTCGCCTTGTTCGGCGTCCCGCAGATCAGCGTTTTCGACGCCTTTGACTTTGAGCATCTCCAGCACACCGCCTTGCTCAAGCGCACCGATGCGTCGGCGGCGATCATGGGGTCTGAATCGGTAGAAGCCAGAATTCGGCCCATTGTCCTCCGTCAGGTAGACATAGCCATCGCGGGGATCAACGGCGACCGCCTCGTGATCCATCAAACCCATATCGACGATAGGCCGTGCGCTTGCGCTGCCAAGGCGCGGTGATGGCACTTCGAATACATAGCCATGATCTCGAGCACCCAGCGGTCCGCCGCGCACGGTCGTCTCCTCGCAGGTCAGCCACGACCCCCAAGGCGTGCGGCCGCCAGCACAGTTGACTAGCGTACCCGCGAGCGTCGCAGAAGCACTGCGGAAGCCACCGCGTCCATAGGTAAGCGCTGTGGTGCCGCCACCGAGCCCGCTAATCACGCCCGGTAGTACAAAGTCATCGTAAGATGGCGCGATGCCACCACCAATGATCGGCAACGGATTCTCGGCATCCGAGGCGCCGCGCTCATGATTGCGAATAAGCACAAGCTCAAAACCGCGCGAGCGATTCCAGGTAATGTCTACAACAGCCATGCCGTCATGACGATCTGGTGTGAGCGTACCGTCGGTCATGAAGTCGCCGGTCCATCCGAACGTGCTGTAACGAAAGCCCTTCGGCAACTTCAATAACGGCAAACCCGTGGTGCGATCGGCGACCGGTGCGATCGGGCCATAATCGCGTCGTCTGGGAAATCGTTGACCATCCCGCGATTTGCGAGCATGCAGTTGGCCGAGTGGTGCTGCGAGCGCAATGCCGCCGCCTACGGCAGTCCGCAGAAAGTTACGACGTGAATAGTCTTGAGTATCGCTCATGCTGCCACCTCTTGCTGATTGTAATACGACAATCAAGGTGTACAGGTTGTAGCTTTCTTTCCTGTAAAAGTTACATGAAGCTTATGTGACAGCTCTTGCAGTTGCGCGACGCATCGCTGTCGTTCGCGTTATCAGCGGCTGTCGCCGTGGGCCGGGTTTCGGTCCTGGCACGGGATTTTCGTGAATGTACGTTTATCGTTTTTTTTGTCGCCAGCAATGGTTGCGACTAGTGCGCCGCGATCCAGCACGTAGGCGATGTGCTGTGGGTAGTCATGTTCGGGATTGCTGAATTTCACGCTTGAGGCAGTCGTCGACTCAGCGCGAAACTGGGTTTTTTCTTGGCCGGACGGCCAGGCCGTGTAAACCCAGACACTGTCTTTGCCGCGCTTCAGACTGAGGACTTCATAAAACGCCAGCACGTTGTCGCGCATGGTAACGGCGAAACCATGTAGTTCGTTCGCATTACGTGCCACCCAGACCTCCCTGTCGTTGCCATCGTGCGACTGCCAGCAGCCGGCCATCCAACCAAGGTCATCGCTGGCATCGCCCGCCACGCTCGCGATCAGAAGCGCAATGGCAATCAATAATCGACTCATCGTGTCAGTCTTGCAGCAGTTCGATTGTGGCTAGTGTGCCAACATGAGTTCGTAGAACGCAAACTGATGGTTTGCGCCTAGAGATCGCGGGCGTGCAGGTAGATTGGCGTGTGCTCGGGTGGAGGCGCTACCGCATTGACGTACTGCCCCAAGATACGAATTGCTTTACCCTTTGGCGCGCGAAATACGTTTGCACCGGGCATCTCCGCGAGGCTGGTTCGCGGCGATGACGTAATCGCTGCGAAGTGCGTATTGTGGCTATGCATTAGGTGCGCGACGAGCCTGTTCGCGACAGCATCGCTGCCCGGTGTCGCAATCGGATCGCTGATTGATATATACCTGAAGCGACGGGGGTTAAACCGCCGTTGGCCCGGCGGAAACCACGGCATGAGTTTCTCGACGACGAAGCCGCTAACGCCAGTCAGTGTCTCGAGACAAAGCTCTGTCAGCTGGTAGCGGCAGGCTGCCAACCGACCGCTCCCGGCGTCGAGACTTACCCAGTTGCCGAACGAAGGATCTGCAACCCGCAACGCGTCTTCAGGCAACTGCTCATGCCATCGAGCCAAGGCAGGCGCCGTCAGTTTGTAAACGACGTGCGACGCGGGTCTTGGTTTGCGCTGTCGGTAAACCAGACGCGTCGTGAGACGGCCAATTTCCCGCATGCCTTGCGCTTTTAGAATACGCTGCGCGGAGGTGTTTCCTGCATCGATACAGCCGTAACTGAGTGCTGGCTTGCTGCTGTCGCGCGTAAGGCTTGCGATTAGCGCGTTAGTCTCGCGCACAACGATCTGGCCAAGCCCGCGGCCTAGCGCATCCCGACTGATGCCAAGCAGACCGCGGTAGATACCGTGAATGCGCGTGTCGCCGCATTGCAGCTGCTGCCGGTCGATCAGATAGGTGCCGATGACCTTCCCAGCGTCGCGCAGACAAATAAATAAGGGTTGTTCAAAGCGTGCCAACTGCTCGCGAACATTCACGCGGCGGTAGGATGGTCCGTTGGCCCGGAACCAGGTGCTGGCAACTCGCTCAACAAAGTCGTCTTCCGGTTGTCGCGCGTGGGTCAGCGACAACGCGCCTTGCGCCCAGAATTGCGTTGGCGCCTCAGACATCGTCGGGGAGCCATTCAATGTCAAGCGCCAGTACTTCGGCAAATGTTTCACGTCGGCGGATAGACTTGCTAATAATCGGCCAGGTCGAAAGGGTTGCCAGCAGGAACACCCATGGGTCGTTCCACTGCCAGGTAACATCGCGCGCGCTGCGCATCGCATGCCAAGTGTCGCTGCGGGCCTGGCGGTCGCCAACGACGCTCAAAAAATGCGTCCAGCAGGACCAGAACTCTTGCAGGCGTGTTTCATCGCGCAAGGCACCGCTTGCTCGTGGGTCAGTGACGAGCCGCGCGATGTCGGCATTGTTGACGAAGTGCAGGCCGCTTGTTGCGCGCGGATTGCATTCAATGCCATAGGCCGTGCCGCGCTCATCGACAATCAAGTCAAAAGCAATAAAGCCTGTGTGCTGCTGCGCGGCGACGAAGCGCTCGACCCAGTCGGCGATGCCTGCATGCTCGATGCGCTCGAACGCTACCGCAACGCTACCATGGCGAACCAGCGCCCGGTAAGTGCAGTGTGTTTGCAATCGTCCGTCTGCACAAATTGCAAACGCGCTGTACTCATCACCATCAATACGCTCTTGAATCAGCATTCGATCCTGGCTCGGGGGTTCACGCTCGCCAGCGGCATGCATGCTGATACCGCGGCCTGAGCAAGAGAATTCTGGCTTCATGATGGTGTCATATCGTTGCATGAGCTCGTTGGCCGCTGCGTCGCCGGATGCAGCAGTCTCCGGCACTGATAGCCCGGCCGCTGACGCGGCCTCTACAAACCGCAGTTTCGAGTGCAGCGACAACAGGCCATTTTGTGGCATTGAAAAGAGTGTCACGGTATCGGGCAAGCTGTCATGTAGCGCACTGACATGCAGCGTTTCCTCTGATACGGGCACGATCAGCGTGACATGCTCGGCGCTCACGATATCCAGCAACGCGTCGCGGTAAGCGTGCGCGTCGTCGACTGGCGCAGGCACGCGGAAGCTGCGCGCGATGGCTCGCGACGTGCGGGCCATATGCGTCGAAAAAGGCTCGGCGACCAGCACGCGCCAACCCGTCGCATGAAAGCTGCGGGCGATGTCGACGGCGGGCGGCAGCCTGCCGAGGGTCAGGAGTACGGTTGGCTTCATTGTCGCTTGCCGGTTCCTCAGACACGCTACGCGACCCAGCGCCGCGGCGTAGCGCGCAGTATACCGCCGCCGCCGTGACGGGCGCGGATATGCGCTGCGTTTATCCGTCGACGGAAGGGTATAATGCGTGCTCAATGCGATATCCGAATGGAAACCACAATTAGCGGGACGCTGTATCGGCCGCCGGCGCCACAGCCGATGACGCCGTTGCGTTCACTGCTGCGCGTGATCCGCCAGGGCGACGGTGATCTGTTGTCGCTGGTACCGCGAGATGCCTACACGAAGCCGCTCACGCACCTTGGGTTTTCGCGCCGTTCAATTCTGTTGATCAATGATCCGGCGCTGGCCCGTGATGTGCTCACCGATCCTCTGGAGATCTTCCCGAAAAATGACCTGATGGTTGGTGCGCTGGCGCCGTTGGTCGGTGATTCGATTTTTGTGTCCAGTGGCGCAACCTGGCGCCGGCAGCGGCAGATGATTGACCCCGCGTTCTCGCACATGCGCATCAATACGGCATTCGCGTCAATGCGCCAGGCCGTCACCGACTATCAACGCAAGCTTGATGGTTTCGGGCAGAGCGGAGCGCCTTTGTCATTGGACTTCGCCATGAGCGAACTCACTGCAGACATCATCTGCCGGACGATTTTCTCGACTTCGCTCGAAGGTCAGACGGCGCGCGATGTATTTGAGTCGTTCTCTGAATTCGAAGCCAGCGTGGCGAGCGTAGATCTGTGGCAGCTGATCTTTGGTAAGCCGTGGGCCGATATCAAGCAGCCAGCCAACGTGTTGAAAGCGTGTCGTCGTATACGCGAACATATCGGCACGCTGTTGGCGCCCAGGCTGGCTGCAAATGCCCCGGCCGGTGACGATATCGTATCGGCCATCATTGCGGCCCGGGATCTTGAGACGGGTGAAGGTTTTAGCCGTGAGGAGCTCATTGACCAGATCGGCGTGTTCTTCCTAGCCGGTCACGAGACGACGGCGAGCGTACTCACCTGGGTGTTTTTCATCTTGGCGATGCGTCCGGATCTCGCCGATATGATTCGCGCCGAAGTCGACGAGGTTGTCGGTGACGATGACGTGCGATTTGAACACGTGAAGCAGCTGGCTATCACACGCAGCGTATTCCGGGAAGCTCTGAGGCTCTACCCGCCCATTACCTTCATCCCACGCGTTGCGGCTGAAGCCACTGTCATTGGTGGGGTCAAGGTCAAGCGTGGCACGATGTTGATGATCTCGCCGTGGACGGCACATCGCAATGCCAGTTTGTGGCGTGATGCGGCGTTGTTTGATCCGTTGCGTTTTCATACGAACAACACACAGGCCGATCAAGATCGCGGGGCATTCATGTCGTTTGGGCTGGGCCCACGCGTCTGTGTCGGCGCAGCGTTTGCAACGATTGAGAGTGGCCTGATCATCGCTTCACTGGTGCGCCGATATGACTTTGACATACTGGATGCGGACAAGGTTCGGCCTGTGGCCAGACTGACGACCAGGCCTGCGCAAGAAATCCGTTGCGTCGTCCGGAGGCGCCAGCATGACTGACCCGCATGTGATTATCGTGGGCGCCGGCATTGGCGGTCTCGCCAGCGCGCTGGATCTCGCCGCCAGAGGTGTTCGGGTCAGTGTGGTTGAACAGCACCACGCGCCAGGCGGCAAGATGCGCCAGGTGGGCGTTGCAGGACGGTACCTGGATTCCGGCCCGACAGTATTCACGATGCGATGGGTGTTCGATGATCTGTTTGCCGAGGCAGGGCTCGAGCTCGACGATCATTTGAAGCTGCATCCAGCCACTATCCTGGCACGCCATGCCTGGCCTGATGCCAGTACGCTGGACTTGTTCGCCAGCGTTGACGACTCTGTTCATGCGATTCGTCGATTCGCCGGCCAGGCAGATGCAAATGCCTATCGGGACTTTACCGTCAGGTCAGCGAAAATTTTCGACACATTGGACTTGTCGTTCATGCGCGCTCAACGACCGTCGCCGGTCGAGCTGGCCGCGCGAGTCGGCGTGCGTGGGCTGCCAGATCTGCTCGCAACCAGGCCATTCGCGACCCTATGGGACGATCTCGGCAAACAGTTTCAGGACCCAAGGCTGGTGCAACTATTTGCTCGCTACTCAACCTACTGCGGCTCATCGCCATTTCGGGCGCCGGCAACATTGCAGCTAATAGCACATGCAGAGCGCGCCGGCGTCTGGTACGTCGATGGTGGTATGCAAAGTCTGGCCAATACGCTGGCTGAGGTTGCCGCCTCATTCGGTGTCGAGTTCCACTACGGCCGCGCGGTACGTCGTCTGCTGACCTATGGTGGCCGCACGACGGGTGTCACGCTGGGCGACGGTGAGCCACTGATGGGTGACGCCATTGTCTTCAATGGTGACATGGCAGCGCTCGCGACGGGGTTGCTCGGCGAGGCGCCGGCAGCAGCTGTTGGCAATCTGCCAAAGGATAAAAGGTCATTATCGGCAATCACTTGGAGCATGCTGGCAAACGTCTCAGGTTTTGATTTGTCACACCACAATGTGTTTTTCGGCGCTAATTATCAAAATGAGTTTGATGCGATCTTTGAGCGGCAGCGTGTGAGTGAATCGCCAACGGTCTACATCTGTGCGCAAGACCGGACCGATGAGCATGCATCAACACCGGCTCAGCCGGAGCGCGTGTTTTGCTTGATTAATGCGCCGGCGAGAGTGTTATCCGATAGCGATACCGCCCGAGCAGAGGATGCCATGCTCAACAACCTGGCCGGTCATGGTCTGGTGCTTGAGCATGCGCCGGCAGACTGTGTGCGAACGACACCAGCGGACTTTGCGCGTTTGTTCCCGGCGACCGACGGTGCGCTTTATGGTCGCCCGACGCATGGGTGGATGGGCTCATTTTCACGCCCTGGCGCTCGCACCCGGCTCGAAGGTCTCTACTTGGCCGGGGGTAGCGTGCATCCAGGAGCCGGTGTGCCAATGACCGCCATGTCCGGGCGGCTCGCCGCGGCTTGTTTACGCGCTGACCTCAAGCTTGGCTAGCCGGTGACGGCTTCGCTAACAATAGGTAGGCAATGGGTCCGAATGAGCCGAGGAACAACGTCGCAATGAGGTATGGCACAACATTGCGGCCATTGCGCCGAGCATCAGCGATCATCCAGATGCAGACAAGCACCAGTGCAATCACGAGGTCGGTGAATACCTGCCAACCCGCCGGGCTCGGAAAGTGATAGCTGAAAATGCCCACGTAGCCGACTGTGGCTAGCGCATACACCGTTATCGCCGTGAATGGCAGCGCCAGTGCGATGATCAGAGGTTTCAGATGTTTCATGTGGGTTCTCCTCAGTAAGGTGAGCGCCACTATTCGCGTTTCCGTGAATTGTGACAATTACCTCCGGGGTTATTGAATGGCGGGGCGAATGCGCTAGATTGGCGTCATGAGCTTGTCAGACCCCATCGTCGCCGAACACGCTTTCAGCACTGAATTGAAGCGCTGGCGTGGGCTGCGCAAATTCTCGCAGCTGGAGCTTGCGCTCGCTGCCAACGTATCGCAACGCCACATCAGCTGGTTGGAAACTGGAAAAAGCGCGCCAAGCCGACAGATGATCGTGCAGCTGTGTGAAGCGATGGATGTGCCCTTGCGCGCGCGTAATGCACTGTTGATCAGTGGCGGGTTTGCGCCGGCCTACCGTGAGTCGCAATTGGATGCCGAGCAAATGGTGCCCATCAACGATGCGTTGCGCGTCATGTTGGACCACCATCAGCCCTTTCCGGCCTTTGTTGTGGATCGCGACTGGTGCGTACATATGACGAATGCGCCTGCGGATCTCTTGCTGTCCGCCTTTGGTGAGTCGATCTGGGACCGCGTGGACCCATCAGGCAAGCGCAGCCTGGCGCGTCTGACGCTGCATCCAGAGGGCCTCAAACCTTTTGTCGGCAATTGGCATGAACTGGCCGGCCACTTCCTGCAGCGCATGCAGCGAGAGGTAGTCGCGTCTGGCAATGCGGCGCACCGTCAGGCATTCGAAGAGCTGGTCTTGCTGGCCGCCGATGATGATATTGCATTGACCGATTTTGGCGCGCCATTAATGCCGGTTTTGCCCCTGATGTTGAATCTCTTCGGTGCCGAGTTGCGCTTGTTCAGCATGATTTCGACGTTCGGTACACCCCAGGACATTACTGTTGATGAGCTGCGTATCGAGCTGTTTTTCCCCGCCGATGAGGCCACGCGCCTTGTCTTTGAGCGCGCTGCTGCGGCGTCTGCGACAGCGTGAGAGCGCCCGTGCTGGCGGTCGCACAATGCGGGTTCGGTCGGAACACGACGGCCGGTTTGTGATGCTGACGTCATGCCGCGCGCCAATGTCCGCGGCGCTGCGGTCAAGCTTGCGGGACGATTTCGTCCAGCACTTTTGCAGAGGAGATCACGCCGGGCAGTCCGGCTCCCGGATGCGTGCCAGCGCCAACCAGGTACAAGTTATCCACTTCCTCGCTGCGGTTATGCGGCCGGAACCACGCGGTCTGCGTCAGAATCGGCTGCAGCCCAAACGCGGCGCCATTGACGGATGAGAGGCGGTCGCCAAAATCCGCGGGCGTGAGCATATGCGAGCTGACGACATGTTTTTCTAGGTCGGGCAGGACCGTGTCCGACAGGCTTTGCGCAATCGCCTTGCGATAGGTTTCGGCCATCGTGCTCCAATCGACGCCCGAACCCAGGTGTGGCACGGGCGATAGCACGTAGAACGCATCGCAGCCATCTGGCGCCAGGCTCGTATCTGTCGCGGTCGGTCGGTGCAGATAAAGACTGAAGTCTTTGGCCAGCACCTTGTGGTCAAAAATATCGTCGAGCAGCTGCCGGTAACGTGGACCCAGTAGCATCATGTGATGATCGACGTCCTCATAGCGACGATCCGTGCCGAAATACCAGACGAACAGGCTCATTGAGTATTTGGCGCGCCGCAGTCGACGGTCGGTCCAACGTTTGCGTCGTGTACGCGACAACAAGTCGCGATAGGTCGCGGCGGAGTCGGCGTTTGAAACGACGACATCCGCGGGCAGGAGCTCACCACTGCTGAGTTCGACGCCAGTTGCTTTGCCGTTGTCGACCGTGATCTGGCTCACCGCAGCGTTGTAGCGCATGCGCCCACCCTGGCCCTCGATCAAATCGACCAGGCCATCGACCAGACTACCAGTCCCACCCATAGCGAAATGCACGCCATGGCTGCGCTCTAAATGCGCAATCAGTGTGTAGACGGCCGTTGTGCTGAATGGGTTGCCGCCCACCAGCAACGGATGGAAGCTGAACACCATACGTAGCTTAGGGTGTTTGATGTAACGCGCGACCAGGCCGTGCACGGAGCGATAGAATTGCACACGAATGAGATCGGGCAGTACTTTCACCATGCTCCAGAAGCTGCCGAACGACACATGCAGCAGATCTTCGAAGCCGACGCCATAGACGCGTTCGCTGGCCTTGAGAAACTTCTCATAGCCGGCAACATCTGCTGCAGAGAACTTGCGTACCTGGTCGCGCATCGCCTCGGCATCGCCGCTGTAGTCGAAGTAGTCGCCATCGTCGAAACGAATGCGGTAGTACGGGTTGATCTCGCGAAGATCAATGTGATCCTGCATGCGTTTGCCGCACAACGCCCACAACTCTTCGAACAGAAAGGGGGCCGTGATGATCGTTGGACCGCCATCGAAAACGAAACCGTCTTGCCGGTAGACATATGCCCGGCCACCGGGCGCATCGAGTTTCTCGACGACCTCGACATCGTAGCCAATCGCGCCGAGCCGAACAGCCGCCGAGAGCCCGCCAAAACCGCTGCCAATTACAATGGCTTTCTTGCGCTGCATCCACTCCACCTGACGCTTGAATCTACGCAATAGTATAGACTGCTCATCAGGCGTCGAAAGCAGAACTTAAGTTAGACGATAGTAGAGTTAACGATGATTTCGCTGAGCGTGTTCCTGTTTCACAAACTGGTCATTGCCCATATTGTAAGTGGCACCGTGGGCTTGTTGACGTTGTGGGTTCCCATCATCGGCCGCAAGGGCAGCAAGTTGCATAAGCAGTGGGGCAAGGTGTTCGCCTATGCCCTGTTGATCACAGGTGCAATCGCCATTGGTATCAGCATATGTACATTGATTGCGCCGTTGGAGACGCATCCGTTCTTCGATGACGCCGCGCTCATTCGGGCACTGTTCGGCTGGATGATGTTGTATCTCGCCATGATGACCATCAACCTCGCTTGGTATGGACTCTTATGCATCCGTAATCGTACGCAGCATGCTCGTAACAAGAATCGACTCAATCTGCTGCTGCAGGCACTGACTTTCGTAACGGCGGCCAATTGCTTCTGGCAAGGCTTCGCGGTTGGACAACCGTTGATGCCGGGTATTGCTATCGTCGGGCTGACGGCCGCCGTGCTGAACACGAAGTTCATCCTGAGCCATGCACCCCCACCACAGGAGTGGCTGATTCAGCATACTCGCGGACTGGTTGGGGCTGGCATTTCCGTTTACACCGCGTTTCTGGCGTTCGGTGCCGTAAACCTGCTGCCAGCCTATGCATTCAACCCCGTGCTATGGGCGACGCCGACGATTCTGGGCGTCACCTATCTGCTCTATCATCAAGTTCGGATCACGCGCCAGCGCGCGCGCCTGTTGCGTGCGGCCTAGGCTTTGGCGGTCTGCTGCCAGCGCAGCGCAAGGTCGCTAACGTGAAACACAAGCGCACTGATCAGCGCAACCGCGACCCACTGCCAGCCTGCATCGATGAATACCAGCTTGAGCGCGACCATCAGACTGCCACCAGCACCAATATTTAGTAGTAGCGCCAACGGTCGCAGACCTTTGCCGGTGACTTTACGATAGGCCAGCAAGACGGCCACCTCGATCGCGACCACCACCAACATGATGTCGACGATCCGCCCGCTCTGAATTAGGTCAGTCAGCGTTTGCATGTGCCGGGAGCGCTGTCAGCGGGCTCTCAGGAGCCCGCCAATCCAAGAATCAGCCCTTGGGAACCAGTTTGAGCAAGCGACCGCCTGCTTCGTCTTCCAGCAGCCAGATGGCACCGTCCGGGCCCTGCTCGACCTCACGGATTCGTTTGCCCATTGGGTAGCGCTCTGCTTCCTCGGCGCTCTCACCATCGATGCTCACACGCACGAGCGCTTTTGATGACAATCCCCCCAGAAACGCGTCGCCGCGCCAGTCCGCAAACAAGGCGCCGTCATAAATGATTAGCCCTGCTGGTGAGATCGCAGGCACCCAGTAGACGGCGGGTACGTCAAATTCCGGGCGCGTATCGTGATCGGGTATCTGATCACCGTTGTAGTGATCGCCGTTCGACACAACCGGATAACCGTAGTTATTGCCAGGCTCGACGAGATTGAGTTCATCGCCATGGCGCGGACCCATCTCGCTGTTCCAGAGCCGACCACTCTGATCGAAGGCCAACCCAAGTGGATTGCGGTGACCCAGGCTCCAGATTTCGGCTGTCACGCCGCCCTGGTCGGCGAATGGGTTATCGTCAGGTACGCGACCGTCATCAAACAAGCGCACCACTTTGCCCATATTGCTTTGCATGTCTTGCGATGGTGTGAATTTCTGGCGCTCTCCCGAGGAGATAAACAGGAAACCATCGTCCGAGAACGCGATGCGATGTCCATAGTGACCGCGGCCTGTGGTCTTGGGCACTTGTGTCCAGACTCGCTCGATATTCTCAAGCGCACCGCCGCCGTCGCTGAGCGTGAGTTTGCCGCGCACAACGACCGCACCGCGAACGTTATCCTCACCGGCTTCGGCGTAGCTCAGGTAGACGATGCCGTTTTCGGCAAAGTCCGGGTGCAGCACGACATCACCGAGTCCGCCCTGACCGCCGTAGTCGACGTCCGGTACACCGGCCAAAGGCGCTGACTTGTTACCTTGCTGGTCGACGATAAACAATTGGCCGGTTTGCTCCGTCACCAGGAGCCTGCCATCTGGCATGAATGTCATGGCCCAGGGTTCATCGAACGACGCGATCGCATAGGCATCAAATGGCGGCGCGCCCGGCAGCGAGACCTTTGCGCCCGCCATCGCGCTGCCCGATGCATCGTCAGTTTGTGCGGCAATGGTCTGCTCGCTGCTGGTGCCGCAGGCCGCCAAAAGCAGTGCACTTAGTGTCAAGGTCCAGGACTTCATTGCATCTCTCCTGATGATTTTTGACAATGACTGGCCGCGGATTTCTCCGGCAAGCTGTCATGAGTGAGGCCGAAGAAGGTAGCATAGCCGCTTTTGCGCGACAAAGATCTGGCGCGCTAAAGGTTAACTCCTTGCGAAGACAATCCGCCACCAAGCGCTTCACTGCCTGTCTGAGCATGGCACTCGCGCTAAGCCCGCTGCCAGCGTTCGGCGAATCATCGCTGGACGAGATCATTGTCGAGGCCTCTCGCATGCAGACGCCAATCGGGCGTTTGCCGTTTGCGGCCGATGTCATCGATCAGACCAGCATCCAGCAAGCGCGACCCTTGCTCGGCCTGGACGAGTCGTTGCAATCCGTACCGGGGCTGTTGCTACAAAACCGCTTCAACTATGCGCAGGACTTGCGGATCTCGATGCGCGGATTCGGCGCGCGTTCTGCGTTTGGTATTCGCGGCGTGCGAATCGTCGTAGACGGTATTCCAGAGACACTCGCCGACGGCCAGGGAGGCATTGACGGTATTGATCTTGGTTCCGCGGAACGAATTGAAGTACTGCGTGGCGGCGCGTCTGCGATTTATGGCAACGCCGGTGGCGGTGTCATCTTGATTGAAAGCGAGCGAGGTGGCGAGACGCCGACGTTGTCCGTGGGTCTGGCCTCGGGTAGTGATGGCTATGAGCGTGTGCAGAGCAAGTTCAAGGGGCAGGCCGGGCGTCTCAACTACCTGTTTAATGCGTCGAATCTCAGCTATGACGGTTACCGCGATCACAACGAGGCGCGCAATCGTCAATACAATCTGCGTATGGCCTATGCCGCGAGTGACAGAGATAACTGGCTGTTCAGTGCACATCATACTGACCAGCCAATCGCAAATGACCCTGGCGGGATTACACGTGAACAAGCCGAGCTTGCACCAACTTCTGCACGCGACGCCAATGTGTCATTCAATGCCGGCGAAGTCCTCACACAGACGCGTCTGGGTGCTCGCTATCAGCGCAGCATGAGCAATGGCGGTGAATTGACATTGCGCCAATATTGGCTGCAGCGTGAGTTTGACGGCCTATTGCCGTTTCAGGGCGGTGGCGCCATCGATCTCGACCGGCGCTATGCTGGATCCGGGCTGCAGTATCGGCAACCGTTCGTATTGGCGGGCCGTCAGCACCAGCTCGTCGGTGGGTTGGATTACGATGTTCAGAACGATCAGCGCGCGCGCTTTGACAACGTGCTCGGGCAACGCGGCGCCGAGACGCTGCGACAAAATGAGCGCGTAACCAGCGTTGGTGCTTACCTGCAGGCCGAGTTCGATGTAAGTGACAGCGTGCTAATGACGATCGGCGCACGCCGCGACCGACTGCGCTTTCGCGTGTTGGATCAATTCGCTGCCGATGGTGATGCATCAGGTGAACGTCGCTTCAGCGAATGGAGTCCGTTAGCAGGCGTGCATTGGCAATTCAGTGACAACGCCTCTGTGTACGTCAATGCGTCGCGATCATTCGAATCACCAACAACGACCGAGCTGGCAAATCCGTCGGCAATGGGTGGGTTCAATCCAGCGCTCGAGTCGCAGTTGGCTCGACACGGCGAAATCGGTCTGCGGGTGACGGTCGCCGACGGACATCGTTTGAATGCAGCTGTCTATCGCATTGAACTGGATGGCGAGCTGATTCCCTTCGAGTTGCCCGCGTTTCCGGGTCGCGATTTCTTTGCCAACGCTGGCGAGTCCAGGCGCAACGGCTTTGAGTCGGTATGGCGTGCGCAGTGGTCGCCAGCCTGGCAATCGAGCCTGACCTATACCTGGTCTGATTTTCGCTTCAGGCGATTTGTTGATGACAACGGCAATGTGTTTGATGGTAATCGCGTGCCTGGGACGGCGCGGCATGTTGGCCATGCTGCGATCAACTACGCGCATACCAGTGGTTGGTACGCGCGCGGCGAAGCAAGTTATGTGAACGGCATTGTCCTGGATAACGCCAATACTGAGCGCACGGACAGTCATATTCTCGTGGAGTTGGCGGCCGGCACCCAATGGGCGAGCGGCGATTGGATGTTTGCACCATACGTGACGCTGTCCAACGTGTTTGATGAAGCCTACACCGCCAACGCGCGTATCAATGCGTTTGGCAGGCGCTTTTTTGAACCCGGGCCCGGGCGTAGTATCTTTATCGGCATCAATATCACGCGCGACTTTGCGCGTTAGTCGTCGGGGGGCGCAGTATGAAAACAAGAGCCGCAGTAGCATGGAAGGCCGGGGAGCCGCTGTCCGTAGAAGAGATCGATGTTGCGCCGCCCAAGGCGGGAGAAGTGCTGGTTCGTATCGTCGCGACGGGCGTTTGTCACACCGACGCGTTTACGCTATCCGGCGATGACCCGGAGGGTATTTTTCCTGCGGTTCTCGGGCACGAGGGTGCTGGCGTGGTCGAGGAACTCGGCGACGGCGTGACCTCAGTAGCCGTTGGCGATCATGTCATCCCGCTGTATACCCCCGAGTGTCGGACATGCGATTTCTGTCAGTCTGGCAAGACGAATTTGTGCCAGCGGATTCGCGAAACCCAAGGTCAGGGGCTCATGCCTGATGGCACGTCCCGGTTTTCGCTGGATGGCAAGCCCATCGCCCACTACATGGGCACGTCGACATTCGCCGAATACACGGTTGTTCCAGAGATCGCGCTCGCCAAGATCAATCCAGAGGCGCCGCTCGATCGTGTATGTCTGTTGGGATGTGGCGTCACCACAGGTATCGGCGCAGTTCTGAACACGGCAAAGGTGGAGCCAGGCGCAAGCGTCGCAGTGTTCGGTCTGGGTGGTATTGGGCTGAGCGTCGTGCAAGGCGCGGTGATGGCAAATGCAGGGCGGATCATCGCGATCGATGTCAACCCGGACAAGTATGAAATGGCGATGATGCTTGGCGCGACCGATTGCGTGAATCCAAACGACTACGATGCACCGATTCAGGACGTTATCGTGGAGCTGACTGGCGGCGGTGTCGACTACTCGTTTGAATGCGTTGGCAACACCGACCTGATGCGGGCAGCGCTAGAGTGTTGTCACAAGGGTTGGGGCGAATCCACGATTATTGGTGTTGCAGGTGCAGGGCAGGAAATTGCAACGCGACCTTTTCAACTTGTCACTGGTCGCGTCTGGCGCGGTACTGCGTTTGGCGGTGTCAAGGGACGCAGCGAGTTGCCAGGCTACGTCGACAGATACCTTGACGGCGACATCAGCATCGATCCGATGGTGACCTTTACGATGGGTCTCGACGAGATCAATCGTGCGTTTGATTTGATGCACGAAGGCAAGAGCATTCGCTCTGTGATTACTTTTTGACATAACACTATGATCGTTTTGTGACATATTCACCGTTGCTTGATGGCGACGATTGACACAAATCGCCAGGTTGTGACACTGTCGGTCACTGAAGGGCACACCGCATGAAAGTGCGGGTCGCAAAGCTTCCGGTCTAAGGACATGATGTCTAGGACAGCGGGGTTGCCACGTATCAACACTCCCTTGATACCTGTCACTCCCCCTCTGTTTGATTCATTAATTCCGCCAAAGCGTTTCGCGTGCCCAGGAGTCTAGGGACAACCAACATCGTAAGGGTACGAGCAATGGCGGAGCAAAGTAACTCGGAATGGCGCGGATCAGTTCAGGCGCGGAAGCGACCTAACGTGAATCAGGGTATCGCCGGCAAGCAAGCCAAACCGAAACCGGGTATTACCGCCCCCACGAGCCTGAAGCAATTGCTGGAAATCATGCGGCCCTTCTCGCAGTACCCAACACCGATTCGGCCCATGGGTGCCAATAGTACCTCGACGCAGTGTAATAGCGCGGTCGGCGGCACCGTGGTCGACATGACCAGTTTGAACAAGATCACCGACATCACCGAACGCACGGTTACTGCTGAGGCCGGTGTTACGCTACGCGAGCTCACGGATTTTCTGGCTGAGCGCGGCTATGAGATTGCCGGCAGCATTGATCTTGTGAATCGCACGGTTGGCGGCGCCGTCGCTAGCGGATCGTTTGGCCCTTCGCATGACGGCGAGACCGCGTTCATCGGCTCGCAAGCGATTGCGATGAAAGTGGTCACTGCGGAAGGCAAGCTGATGGAAGTCACCGAGGCTCGTGAGAGCCTTATGAACATGTTCCGTATCAGCATGGGTGCACTCGGCATTGTTTACGATGTCACCTTCAAGATCAGGCCTGCAGAGAACTTTGTCCTCAAGCAGACTAAAATGGACATCACAACGTTCAGTCGCGCGGCGACGGCATTGGCCAACCAGCGTATTGGCTTGAAGTTCTTCTTCCTGCCATTCAAGGGTCGCATTTACACAGAGCTGCGCCGTGCGCAGGATGTTGAAAAACCGGTGCGTGAATTGCCGTGGCGTTTGAAGGATTGGGGTGAGACGACGGTGCTACCCGCTATTTGTGGGAAACTCGGTCGCATTGTGCCGATAGCCAGCTTGCGTTATAGCCTGGTGGATGGTCTAAACGATCTCGGCCAGTCGATGTTCACCAATACGTTAACCGAATGCGGTAACAATGCCGTTCAGTTTCGCAATCAGGCGAATGGCAAGTCAGAGGGTCCCCCACTCGAGTACACGAGCTGGTGTTTTCCGATCAATGAGATCGGCATGTTGTTGACTGCCTACCAGACGTTTGCGCGCGATTATTACCGTGACAACAAGTTTCGCTGCGACATGCCCGTTGTCGGGTTTCGTTTGCCGATGGATCGGTCGGCGTTGCTGTCACCAAGCTTTGATCAACCAATGATCGCACTGCGCGTGGTCAGCAACCCGCACCCGTTGTGGGAGGACTTTGTGATGGACTTCGCCGAGTTTGCGCAGCGTTGGGGTGGTGTGCCATTACTCAATCAGAGCCGATGCGCGGAGCAGGCCTACACCAGTGGCGTGTTTGGCACGCGGCTGGATTTCTTCAAGAAGATGCGCCGGCAAATGGATCCTGACGGGCGCATGTTGAACCCGTTTCTGGCCCAGTATTTGCGCTAGGCCCACACGGTCGACGAGGCCGTTCGGCCGATGTTGGTATGCCGGCCGGTAACTGCCGTCGGTTAAAGCTCCTCGAGCAGACGCTCGAATCCCGCAATGCGATCAGCGATGACATCGCTTCTCAGCGCATGTCGTTAGATCGGCGCATTGATCGCAATGACCGGCTTATGCAGCTGTTGTTCAATCTTGGCCACGAAATTCAGCATGGAGAGATTCGTGCCGACCTGGACGAGCGCATCAGCGCCATAGCCATTCAATGCGTGCAGTATCGGCGTTAGCGTCGATTCCTGTACGTCGGCGATGGCCGTCCAGCTCGGACATTGCAGTCACCTGTCGCGTACGGTCGTAATACCGTGGTCACTGAGAAATTCGCTCACAGCGTGATCGGCAACCGCGAGCGCTGCGACGGTACCGACTGGTCCGGCGCCAACTCCAATGACGTCTGCTGCCTGCACTAGTTATTCTGCCTGTCGCGCTTAGTGTCGGCCGGCAACCTGAGCTATCGTCTGGCGACACTAGGAGAGGTCACCAATCAATTGCTCAATGAGTTGATTTCGCGCCAGCGCACGCTGCTGCGCTTGCGCACTATCCGGTACGTAGTCGTCTGCCTGCTTCGCGGTCAGCACGCCGGCCTGTTCCAGCAAAGCCTGTTGAGTCGCGACACGTTCGCGCAGCACGCTGATCTCCATGGCAAGACGCAACAGCGCGGCGACAGTTTGGTCCGGCGTTAACGATTTGAGTTGGTGCGGGCGCGCCAGTTTCTCTGGTGCGGGCTTGGCTGGATCAGTCATACGTCGGCCTTGCGTGCGCCAAAGATATGGAAAACACCTTGCCCCAGTGGGTCGTAATCAGCAAAGACATGCGCTGCGTCGAATCCGGCCTTGACCAATTCCTCGCCCATGTCCATGTCAGCGTAACCGGTCCAGAACGGCTCGCCATTATTGATCACCTGCCAGTGGTTGGTGACCTGTTTCGGTATCGGGATGTTGTGGGGCTGGAACGGCGTGTCTGCATTGAGAAAAATGCCGCCCGGTTTCAAGAGCCGGTGCGCTTCTCGCATGATCGCCGGCAGAACATCCGTGCTCGTTTCATGGAACAGGATGTTGGAGACAATCAGATCAAAGCTCGCATCATCGAAGCCCGTCATGCGCGCATCGGCTTGGCGATAGTGAATGGCGCGACCTGCATCCTCGGACCAGGTGTGGGCAAAGCTCAGTAATGGCCCCGACAGATCAACACCCCACACATCAGCCTGTGGAAAGGCATCCTTGTATGCGATCGTTTCCGTGCCCGTGCCACAGCCCAGATCCAATACGGCTGCCGGTGCAATGTCACCGAAGCGCTTGCGAACGGCACCCAGAATGAAATGCCCCATGCCAGGTGCGCCAGTGCGTGTGTCGGCCGACAGCCCTTTGGCGGCGCGGTACAATTCGACCGTGCCGAAGTATCGTAAACCGGTCAGCAGCGCATAGTCGCCATGCTCGGCGAAATAGCCACCAGGCTGGCGATGAATCTCGACGCTGCGAATCGGCTCCGGGATGTCCAGGTTCGGGTTGAGTTCCAGCGAGCCTTGCGCTTGGGCGTCTTCGATTTGCTGACGGCGGGCGACGAACGCTGGCATAACGCGCTGGCAGGTGTGATCGACTGTCTCCCACATCAAATCTTGCGAGGTATAAACGGCTGCGCCCCACAGCTGATAGAGATGGTCATCGCCAAAAGCCTGCAGCCCCTCGTCGCGGTTCGCAGGTGACTTGCCGTGGGCCGCACGGTAGCCAGGCTCCAGCTCGGACTGGTAGCGCTGATCCAGCGCGACCTCCAGCTTGCCGTTCAAGAAACCTTTGAGAGCACCGACAAAGTTCTGCCGTGCTGTCTCATCATGGTTCGGGCGATAGGCTTCCGGAAGTGCGTTTTCTGAACTCATTGCATGGGTCCTTGCGGATATCGGCGCATGTTGCGGCGTGGTCGATGAGATTTAGCTTATCAGCATATACTCAGCGATTGCCGACAGCCAAATGGGATTGGGGGAAATGGTCACAGCGAAACGCGCCGAAAACACAAACCGAGCGCCGATCGCGTGAGTCAGCCGGCGCTGGCGAGCGCGATCCAGCATTGGGTGCATGGTGAGATCGCCATTGCGGCGCGGGCGCCGTTGCTGATGGTCAGCGGCGCGCAGGGTATCGGCAAGACAACGGCACTGAGCACGCTCGCTGATCCTCGTGTGGTTGTGCTTGGCCTCGACGATTTTTATCACACGCGTCAACAGCGGCGATTGCTCGCAGAGCAGGTGCATCCATTGTGCGAGACCCGCGGCGCGCCCGGCTCTCACGAACTGACGCTGCTCTTGCGTACGATTGACGGGCTGCAGCAGGCGACAGCCACGAGCCGTGTTGCGCTGCCGCGATTCGACAAGCGCCTTGACGACCGCGTGCCTGTTTCCGATTGGGGCGAGTTCGTTGGGCGGCCAACGGCGATCATTCTGGAAGGCTGGATGCTCGGCGCTTTAGCCGATCCGAATGCGCCCTTTGATGAGCCGGTCAATGCGCTGGAAGCCGAGCAAGACCCTAAGGGCGTCTGGCGCGCATGGCAGGAGCTTGAGCTCGGTCAGCATTATCAGTCGCTGTGGACACGCGCTGACGCATTCTTGCACCTGGATGCACCTGGCTTTGCTGTCGTGGCGCGCTGGCGACTACAGCAAGAAGCGACGATCCAGGGCGTTGATGTCGATGCTGTGTCAGCCGAGCGGTGCGCATGGGTGGCTGGGTTTATACAGCATTTCGAACGCATCACCCGGCGGATGCTCGCGGGCCAGCGTGTGGCCGGCACCTCGATTCGGCTGGATGCGGATCGCGTCGTTATCGCTTGAGAGCTGCTGATCGGGGCCGTTGGCGGGACATATCCGGGCGACGTGTCAGTGCCTCAGGGTAGCGCTGCGAGCAGCACTTCGGGTACGGTTGGCGGTGGCTGCAAAAGAATAAGTAGCATCTTGCAAGGATCAGTTCGAGGAGATAGATGATGCGATTACTAGCTGCGAGTATTGTGGTACTAGGTGCAGGTATTGGGGTCAGTTTGCCGGTGGCCCATGCTGCCGATGAGCCCGAGATTCCAAAGTGCAGTGAGAGCTACGGCAAGCTCGCGCTGCGCGAGCCGGAACAAAACAACTACTGGTGGCGTCGCTACGATCTCGATAATCCAGAGGCGTTGATCAAGCTGTATGTGAATGAGTCTGGGTGTTTCACGATGGTTGACCGCGGTGAAGGCCTGGATATGCGGCGCGATGAACGCGCGCTAGCCGACTCTGGTGAAATGCAGGTTAATTCCAACATGGGCAAGGGCCAGTTGGCGGCTGCCGATTTCTTCCTGATTCCTGATCTGATTGCACAGGACGACAACACGGGTGGCAGTGGCCTGGCCGGTGCGATCGGTGGTCGCGTTGGTGGCACTGTCGGCGGCTTGCTGGGCGGTCTGCGCACCAAGAAGCTGGAAGCCGATACTATTCTGACGCTGGTCAATGCTCGCACCGGCGTACAAACGGCAACGGTGCGCGGCCAGGCAGCGAAAACGGATATTTCATTTGGCGGTGGTGGCCTGGTTGGCGCGATCGCAGGCGTTGGGGGAGGCTACGCGGACACGGAAATCGGCCGCGTGATTGCGACCGCCTATGCGACGGCGTATACCGAGCTGGTCGCCAAGGTTAAGAATAACGCCTCCGTTACCGAGACCACTGCACCGACAGAGGCCTATACGATGGCCGTCGACTCAGCGATGTACGTGTCAGCTGCACGCGGTGAAACCGTGCGGAAGCTGCGCGAGGGCATGTTTGTTTACCCGACGGGCAACCGCGAAGGCGCGTTTATGGAAGTCAAAGACAAGTTTGGTACGCTTGGCTGGGTTTCAGTCGAGGACCTCCAGTAGCGCGCTCCTGGCTTTGGGATGATGGCGGGGCGGCGTCAGAGTGGAATCCCGGTGATCGAGCTGGCGATGCTGATGGCAACGGAAAGCAGCACGACATAGCTGCCCAGAATCAGGGTCGTCTTGGCAAGCGTGGTATACCACGGGGCCTCGTACACGCGGTTAACAGACAACCCGATATAGAACAGCAACCAGCCAAACGCCAGCACTTGAATGGTCATGAATAGCCAGTGCTGGTTCGCGGCATGTTCAAACGGCAACATGATCGCGAGCAGGATATAGCCAACGCTATGCAAGTGCAGTGCGTGGATCAGGTGTTCAAAATACAGGCGTTGCCGAAACGCTATCTTGAGCAATGCGGCGAAGCCGGGTAACAACAGGAAAACCAGTTTCGGCAGATCATCGCCGACAAAGCTCAATTGGCGATCCAGCGTACCTGCTTTCTGTGCGCCGTCGGTAAACAGACCTTGCTGCAGTGACCAGCTCATGGTCAGAAAGAACACAACGCTGAGTACCAAATACAACCGGAAGGGTGGTGTGTAGCGCACCCGTCGACCGGCCAGATACTCAACCGTCACCCGGCCCGGATGCAGAAACAGTGTCCGCAGTGTTCGAGCGGCGCGCCCGTCAAACTCCAGTGTCTCGCGCACGACTTGCCCGAGTAGGGACCAGATTGGCCGCTTTGGATCGTCCGTACGCTGACCGCAGCACGGACAAAACGCATTGTCGATAGCCGCGCCACAGTTTTGGCATGCTTTCATCCGGCCAGTATAGCCGTTGCAGTCAACTCTGGATCATGCGGCGAGCTGGGTACCGTCGTCGGCGACCAGAGATGCGAGCACACGGCGCTCACCCGCGAACGGCCGCCTGCCGTGCATGACCAGGAAGTTGTCCAGCAAGGCAACGTCGCCATCCTGCCAGGGTAAGTTGAATGACAACGCGTCTGACAGTTCGATCGCCCGTTGCATGGCGTCGATGGGGATCGATGAGTCATCGCCGAATCGAATAGCGTTGTCAGGATTGTTGCGCGCATCTTTCCAGCCACGGAAGGCGGCGATCATCTGGTTAAAGAACACGCGCCGCCCACTGACCAGTGTTCGCACCGCGGGCAATGCTGCCGTGGTCACGCGAAGGTCGTCCCCGGCCAACCATTGATAGCTGTATCCAAGCTTGTCGAGTCGTGCCTCTGCCTCCGCCTTGTCCGTCACATTCAGCGTGCTACGCCAGCTGCGCCCCTGGCCGGACGCCGCGTCGTCAGCTGCGGGCATCGTGTTCGAGTAGCGCACGCCGAGCCGCTCACAGGCAGCGACAAAATCCGGGGCTTCTGCTTGCAATTGGTCGAGCAGGATATCGGACCGGCACAACGGTGTCTCGCCATCCTGGGCCGCAGCCTTCTCGCAACAGAAAAATAGCTTGGAAGGAAACAGCGGCGTTTGCGCCATCTCGTGATGCAGGAAAATCGATACGTCGGGCGGCGCCTCGTTGGCGGTAAAGACGAGCGGCGTGCGATTGACGCGCACGGCGTTGGACAGCGACTCCTGGTAGGTGAAGCTGTCGAGCTCAAAAGCGCGAATGAACGCATCGAAATCCTCTGCGCCAGTGATGGGGAATCCGCGAAAGAGAATAGCGCCATGCACCGACAGTTCGGCAAGAATGCGGTCTCTGTCCTTGCTGATCCATGCAGTAGTGTCCTGCAGCGACACATGCGGTGTCGTCAGTGATTGCACGAGTGGGAATGCTTCCGGGTGGTGTTGTTGTCCTGCGACCGCAACACGTTCGATAGTTAAAGGGCTCATCGTGGACTCCGTCAATCGTAGATTGGGAAGAAAGTGCCGAACGCCTGCTCGCAAAAGACACCAGGATCATTGAAACGGCGGTTCTGATTCAGCGCGCTAATCGCATGCATCTCTTCGTCGGTCAGTTCAAAATCAAACAACGCGATGTTCTCGGCCAATCGCTCGAC
>JBCCCC010000038.1:0-22938 GCA_039033695.1 Pseudomonadota bacterium
ACAGATAGATCCCCTGCCAGGTGCCGAGCAGCAAGCGCTTGTCGGCAAAAGGAATACTCAAGCTCGTCTGCGTTAGCGCACAACGGATATGCGCTGGCATGTCGTCCGGCCCTTCGTCGTCGTGCGAGAACAACGGGTCACCATCGGCCACCAGGCGCGCAAAAAAACGCTCCAGATCGTCGCGCACTTCCGGCGCGGCATTCTCAGTAATCAACAACGAGGCGCTGGTATGGCGAATAAACACGTGGCAAATGCCAGCATCGTGCGCTGCGTGCTCCAGCGCCGATTGCACATCACGGGAAATATCGAAGAAGCCGCGCCCGTCTGTGCGCACACGCAAGATGTGATGCGACATCAGCTGGCTGGCGAGAAAGGCACGCCATAACGAAGCCGCAGCGTTTTCACCTTGCCAAACCATGGGATCGTGACGATGTACATATTGTCGTATTCGCCATCGACGATCTCTGGCAACTTCTTACTGCCGCCCAGCTCCTCGATCATGGGTGCAATCGTATTGCTGTGACCAACAATCAACACGATTTTTCCCTTGTGCCGGCGGACAATCTCAATCACTTCGGCTTCAACGTTGGACACGTCAAACGGGCGAGCATCAATGTTGGCAATACGGGCAATCGGGCGCGCCGTATCGACGGTACGCCGATACTGGCTGATGTAGATCGCATCGACGCTGGCCACCACATCAATATCAGACAACACGCGACCCAGTTCCAACGCGCGTTGCGTACCTGCCGGTGTCAGACCCGGGTTATCGGAAGGCTGTTCGGCCTTCTCGGCATGGCGAACGAAGATCAGTGTGGTCGTCGCTTGGGATTCAAAGAACCAGGCAAGCCCGATGCAAGCTATGACAAATAGCACGATCGACGCCAACCTGTTTCTGCGTCTGCGCTGTTTCTTTGCCAGTTTCTTGATGTCGTTTGCGGCCACGCGGGCAGCTTACTGAGTTTGCCGGTAATGCGCCAGCCAAGCTAACGATCAATGACCCGGTATTCCCCTTCCACCGTATTGCTATCGGTTGGTCGCGCACCGTTGTGCCCAGCATCCTGGCCATGCGCCTTGAGGCTAGCCGCGAGCTGGCGCTTGAACCACCATACACGCACGCCGATCACAGCCGCGGCCGCTACGGCAAGTGCGAGAAACAACATCAGCAGAAAACCGCCGGCGACAATAGCCACGGCGAAAACGCCAGCGCCGGCCAAAACACTTAGCGCGCGGCCAAACCAGGATGAAGAGGCTGACGGTGTTGCGCCTAGGTGGATACGAAAAGTCCGCGGATCGTTGGGGTTCATAACCTAATAATGCCTGCAAATTGCTAGTTTTCAATTGCTAAGACCCCTGCGAGGCGAAAAAAATCCGCTTTGGGTGTTGAATCAATGCGGCGACGCGTGGACAATTGCTCGCCTCGGAGGGGTGGCAGAGCGGTTGAATGCACCGGTCTTGAAAACCGGCAAGGGTTTGTAGCCCTTCGAGGGTTCGAATCCCTCCTCCTCCGCCATTCTTGACAATCTGCCAGCAAAAGCAGATTGGAAGAGGTCGAGGCTTATGTCCGACCTTTTTTGGCTCGACGATTTGCCAGGCTTGTTATTGGTCTGGGGCATACCGGTTGTCTTTCGATGCTTGTCGTCTCCCCAGTGCGCCCGCAACCTACCAACCATAGCGACGGCGAGGCATTACTCAGCTCGCAGTTTGGAATCCGCGGAAATGTCTTGTTTCCTGTGACTCACCGTCAGGGCCCGCGATCACTTAACTAAACGCCGACAGCTCGGCAAAGCCGAGTTGAGATTGCCAAAAATTTGCTATTCTTGGGAAAACACCAAGAGGTTTTTCAGTATGTCGAGCAATACTCTTCGCTACAGCAATCAACCCGTGTCCACGCTACCGGCCGAGAATCGGTCGGCCTTCATTTGGCGCACCTACGCACACGTAGTCGGCGCAATTCTCGCTTTCGCCGTGATAGAGATGTACCTGTTCTCCAGCGGTATTGCTGCCAATCTTGCGCCACGCATGGCGGGCAATTGGATGCTGGTGCTGGGTGCATTCATCATCGTTGGATGGGCCGCCACCTATGTCGCGCATCGTGTCGAATCGACAGCGGCGCAATACGCCGCACTGGCATTCTTCGTGGTTGCCGAGGCCATTATCTTCATGCCAATGCTGGCGATGGCGATGATGCTGCCGGGCGGCGCCGGCATGATCGAGAGTGCTGCCACCGTGACCTTGATGGCATCGGGCGGGTTGATCGCGGTTGCCATGATCACCGGCAAGGACTTTTCGTTCTTGCGCGGGCTTCTTGTGTGGGGCGGCATACTGGCGATCGTCGGCATCTTCGCCTCGCTGATCTTCGGCTTTGAACTCGGCACCTGGTTCTCGGTTGCGATGATCGGCTTCGCCGGCGCGGCAGTGCTATATGACACGTCAAACATCCTGCACCACTATCCGCAGGACAAGCATGTCGCCGCCAGTTTGTCGTTGTTCGCATCAGTGGCCATGATGTTCTGGTACATCCTGCGCCTGTTCATGTCTCGCGAATAACCGACGCGCGACCCAGCGCTAAGAACGGTAGGCCCACGCCCTCTCGGGCGTGGGCTTTTTTGTGCGCCGATACGCACTGGGCGCGCGCCAGCTCGGGCAATATGCGTGATACGTTTGATCGCCCCAGATATTCTTTGCCGGATCAACAGGATACGGCTATACTCTGCGCTACTATTCAGGAGGCGGTCAACTGACATCCCGACCCAAAGTTGGCGAGACTATCCGGCGGACACATACAGCCATCGCCGCGGCCTTACTGACCCTTCTCTTCGCTCTCCTGTCGACAACCGCCAGTGCCCAGTTGACCGAAGGTTTTGCGCCCGAGTTCCCACTCGAGCGGCTCGATAACATTGAGGACAGCCTCGAAAACGACGAGCAGACGCAGCCTCAGCTGACGCGTTTTAGAAATGAAGTTGACGCGATGGCGGCCACCGCTGCCGAGTGCATTACCACCATCGAACCTGAGCTCGAGCGCCTTCGTGCACAACGCGAGTTGCTGGCGGACCTGGGCCCTGATACCAACGCCGCGTTGTTCGACCAGTCGGTTGAAATCAACGAGCGCTACAACGACGCACAAACGCGACTGCTCAATTGCCGCGAGATCGAGAATCGCTCAGCCGATCTCGCTGGCAAGATTCGAGAACGCATCACCGAGATCACCTCGCAATACATGTGGCAACGCGGCGCCACGATTGCGTCGTTGTTGCGCGCGGCACCTGCGGCGCTACAGCGCTGGCCGGAGCAAATACGAAACAGCATGATGCCGGAGTTGGGCGAACCGCTGACCATTATGCAACTGTTCTGGTTGCTGATGGCTGTCGGTACGCTGAGCATCGGTCTTGGCATGTTTGCGAGACTGCGTTTTGCGCACTGGTACGACACTGCCGGATTCAGCAACGCACCGCCGCAATTACGTGCCCTGTTGCCAAAGCCGTTGGCCACCCACGCGCCAATGCTGTTGCTGGGCCTTGGGTTGGTGGTCACACTCTATGCCTGCGCGACCAACGCAAGCAGCGAACTGGCTGCGGTTCGCGTGGCTGGCGCGATCTTCATGGTAGGCGTTGGCTTTGTCATCATCGACTGGCTCACCGGTCCATTGTCGCCCGCCGCACAACTGGCTGGCTTTTATCCCGATCATGTTCAGCCATTGCGTTTGAGGCTGCGCGTGTTCGTACTGGCGATCGTGTCAAGCTACGTTGTGTTGGGGCCGACCTGGCTGAGCATTTCGCCAAACACGCCCTACGACCCACTCACCAAGGTGCTGATGATCCTGCTGCTGTGCGGATTGCTCTGGTGGGTCATCATCTATCTGGGTCGCATTCGCGGGCTAAAGCGTTATCGCGTGTTTCGCTATGCTGCACTGCTCTGCGTGCTTACTGCGGTGCTGGCCGCAGTCCTGGGCTATTACAATTTCGCCAGCTATCTGACACATGGGGCTGTGCGCACTGCCGCAGCTGCGATTGTTGCTTGGATCTTGCTGTGGCTCGTGTTCTCCTTGTTCGAAATGCTGGTTGAAGGCAAGACGCAAGCGGCAATGAACGTACGCAATTTACTCAACCGTGCCGACACAGATTCACGCACCGGGTTCGGGCTATTCCAACTCAGCGCAGACATACTGATCTGGATCGGCCTGGGCGTCTATCTGATCTATGTGTGGGACAGCTCCGGCACGACGCTCAACCAACTGGGCGACCTAGTGAGCGATGGTCGCAATATCGGTGGTATCAAATTGGTGCCGTTGGCGATCGTTCAAGGTGTGGTCAGCCTAATGGTTTTGATTGCGCTTTCTGGCTGGGTCAAACGCCTGATTGACCGGCGCTGGCTGCGACATATGAACCTCGATCGCGGCGCGCGCGATGCCATGGTCACGCTCGCAGGCTATATCGGCTTTGTGATTGCCATTTTTGTCGCATTGAATGTCGCCGGAATTGATCTCGGTGGCCTTGCGCTAGTGGGTGGTGGTCTCGCATTGGGTATCGGTTTTGGCCTGCAAGCGATCGCCAGCAACTTTGTGTCCGGCCTGATCTTGCTGTTTGAGCGGCCGATCAAGGCAGGTGATTTCATCACTGTCGGTGAGACAGAAGGCTTTGTCCGCCACATCCGCATTCGCGCCACCGATATCGAAACACTCGATAACCAGAACGTCCTGGTGCCGAACTCCGAGCTCGTGTCGGGCCGCGTGACTAACTGGGTGTTGCGTAATCCGCAAGGCCGCCTGCGCATCTGCGTTGGCGTCGCGTACGGCACTGACGTTGAACTGGTCAAGAGTTTACTCGAGCAGGTTGGGCGCGAGCATGAAGAGGTCATCAGCGACGGCGGCGCGCCAGCGCCTCGCGGGTTGTTCATGGGCTTCGGCGATAGCTCCCTTGATTTCGAGCTAAGGGTGCGCATCCGGCGCATCGAGAAGCGCTACAGTGTCATTAGCGATATCAATTTCCGAATCAACCAGGTGTTTGCCGAGAACAACATTGCGATTCCGTTCCCGCAGCGCGATCTGCATCTGATCAGCCTGCCCGAAAAAGAAGCCGCAAGCGCGACAGCCGTCGAGCCCGCGACACCTGAGCCCGCGACGCCACGCAGCAGAAGCCCAGAGCGCGACGATCTTACCCGCCACTTTGAACAGAGCCTGAGCGTAAAGTGCCCCATCGAACGCGTGTGGACGGCAATTACCGATGCGGAACAATTGCAGACATGGTGGGCTCGCGAAATCAGCATTGCGGCACGTATCGGCGGGCATGTTCAGGCAACGCTGCACGACGATACACGGATCGATGCGGTGATTGATGTCTTTATGCCGCCACGCCGGCTGCGTTTCGCGCAGAGCACGCCCGATGGTGAACGCCCTTTACCTACAGGACCTGTGCTACAGGAACTGCAATTGCGAGAGGACGCAGACGGCGTGCAACTCACGGTACGCGTCTCGGGCATCCCGGCGGATGAAGATTGGGAAGGCTATTACCGGCGTTCGGAATCACACTGGGAGAGTAGCTTGCAGGAACTGAACAAGCTGCTGCGCTCGACCAAAGATGCCTAAATCACGCGGCAGGGCTTCGGGTCAGACCGAAAGCACCTCAATGCCGCCCATATAGCTGCGCAACACGTCGGGAACAACGACACTGCCATCTGACTGTTGGTAGTTTTCGATCACGGCGATTAGTGCTCGGCCGGCTGCCACCCCAGATCCATTGAGCGTATGCACGGGCTCAGGCTTGCCACCGGATGCGCCGCGCCAGCGCGTACCCATGCGTCGCGCCTGGAAATCACCACAGTTGCTGCACGAAGAGATCTCTCGATAGCGTTGCTGACCTGGCAGCCACACTTCCAGGTCAAACGTCTTGCGTGCCGAGAAACCCACATCGCCGGCGCATAACGCGACGACGCGATAAGGTAACTCCAGTGCTTGCAGAATAACTTCGGCGTGCCCGGTAAGCGCGTCCAGTGCTTCATCGGACTCCTCCGGCTTGACGATATGCACAAGCTCAACTTTTTCGAACTGGTGCTGACGAATCATGCCGCGCGTATCCTGACCATAGGAGCCCGCCTCTGATCGAAAACACGGTGTATGCGCGGCAAAGCGCATCGGCAAGTCGGCCTCCGATAGCAGATCGCCGCGCACCAGGTTGGTAATCGGCACCTCGGCCGTCGGGATCAGATAGAAGCCGCGCTCGTCCTCAATCTTGAACAAATCTTCAGCGAACTTGGGTAGTTGACCGGTGCCAAGCAATGCATCGGCTTGCACCAGGTACGGGACATAAACCTCCTGATACCCGTGCTCTCTCGTATGCATGTCCAGCATGAACTGAATCAAGGCCCGCTGCAGTCTGGCCAGCCCGCCTCGCATGACCGCAAATCGGGAGCCAGATATACGACTGGCCGACGCAAAATCCAGCTGCGCCAACGCTTCGCCGAGCGCAACGTGATCGCGCGGTTCGAAATCGAACGAACGTTGCTCGCCCCAGCGCCGAAGCTCAAGATTATCGTCTTCTGAGCGACCCGGTGGAACGCTGTCATCAAGTAGATTGGGCAGCCCCATCTGCAGTGATTCGAGCGCGTCCGCGACCTCGGCGAGTGCCACCTCCCTCTGCGACAGCGCCTCGCCAGCCGTCTTCTGAGCTGCAAGCAAAGGTGCAATGTCCTCACCTTGCGCCTTAGCTTTGCCGATACTCTTGGCGCTGTCGTTGCGTTGCTGGCGCAACGCCTCGGTATCAGTTTGTAATTGCTTGCGCCGCGCCTCAAGCTCAGCGTATGCGGCTGCATCGAAACTATAGCCGCGACGTTCCAGGTTGGCTGCCACCATGGCCGCATCGTTGCGTAGTGTTTTCGGATCAATCATGTTGCGTCTTTTGGTTGGTCGGATAGCGCCTCACCGGCACGTTTAGCAGCAGTGTTCAGCCGCCTCAGTTCAGCGAGTTTCTCGGCAATGCGCGTCTCCAATCCACGCGCCACGGGATGATAGTACGTTCGCGCCGGCATTGCCTCAGGGAAGTAGTCGACCCCCGCAGCGAATGCGCCTGGCTCATCATGCGCGTAACGATACTCGGCGCCATGCCCCAGCGTCTTGGCCAGGCCGGTCGGCGCATTGCGCAAGTGTAATGGCACGTCCAGCGAGCCCGAAGACTGTGCATCGGCCTGCGACTGCTTGAAGGCACTGTATACGGCATTACTCTTGGCCGCGACGGCCAGAAAAACAATAGCCTGAGCAAGCGCAAGCTCGCCTTCAGGACTCCCCAGGCGCTCCAGAACCTGCCATGCATCCAGTGCGATCGTGAGTGCGCGCGGGTCTGCGTTGCCAATATCCTCGCTCGCCATACGCAACACGCGCCGCGCAATGTACAAGGGGTCGCATCCGCCCGTCAGCATGCGCTGTAGCCAGTACAACGCAGCATCCGGGTCGGAGCCGCGCACCGACTTATGCAATGCCGAGACCTGGTCATAGAACGCATCACCGCCCTTGTCAAAGCGTTGCGACTGGCCACTGGCCACCGATAGCAACAGCTCATGATCCAACTGTCCGGCGTCATCGGCGAGCTCGCCTGCCAGTTCGAGCATGCCGAGAAAGCGGCGTGCATCACCATCGGCCGCGTGCGCGAGCAGCATCACGTCATCATTGCTCAATTGCAGGCGCATGACTGGATCGCCTTCATCCAGACGAGCGGCCAGGCCCTGATACAGCTTCACCAAATCTTCGCGATCGAGCGGCTTCAACAGCATGACGCGGGCGCGGGACAAGAGCGCATTGTTGAGCTCGAAGGCGGGGTTCTCGGTCGTCGCACCCACAAAGATGATCGTGCCGTCCTCTATGGCTGGCAGGAACGCGTCCTGCTGCGCCTTGTTGAAACGATGAACTTCGTCGAGAAACAACAGCGTCTTGCGCCCCGACTGCGCACGCAGCTCGCGTGCGTCGGCTAACGCAGACCGCACTTCCTTGACGCCCGACATAACCGCCGACAGGACGACGAAGCTTGCGTCGGTTTGTGTTGCGAGCATGCGCGCGAGAGTGGTCTTGCCTGTGCCCGGCGGGCCCCAGAAGACCAACGAGTGCAAACTGCCGCGCAGTAGCATCTCCCGCAATGGCCGACCAGCGCCAAGCAAGTGCGTCTGCCCCACCATGTCCTCAATAGAGCGTGGTCGCACCCGGTCGGCGAGCGGCTGGTAAGCGGTCTCCATGACTATTTTTGCCATAGCTTTTCAATAAAGGCGCACCAGCGATCGGCGCCCAGCAATGCCACGACCATCGCAAGCGCAATGCCGATCGCATCTGCCGCGAAGTCAACCAAGTCACCGCTGCGGCTGCGCGTAAACGCAAACTGCAGATATTCGGTCAACGCGCCGAATGCGAGTAACGCCAGTACAACCCAGACGTAGTACTCACGCCGGTACACGCCGGCAAACCATAGCGCAAGCCCAAAGAAACCCACGAGATGTGCCAGCTTATCGTAGCTGCCAACAGTCACCGGTGCGCGCGTCTCTGGCATCAACAGCGCCAACAGGAACACGGTGACCAATGTGAAGCCACCGAACTGCCATAGTCGCGCAAAGCGCAATTCGCGCATGCGACTAACCCAATCCAGGTACTACCGGGACCGTCGCGGCATCGCCCTGCGGCATACCGGCCGGTGTGCCAATGACATCAGCGTTGGGTGGCGGCACAAACTCGAACACGCCAGCATCGATCGGCTGATTGCTTTGCACGTCCTGAAATGTGATCTCAGTCAATTGGCCTAGCTTGTCAACCAGTGTCATCGCACCCAGCAAGTCCTCGCGAAAGCCCAAACGCATGGCGCGAAAATCAGCCGAGTCATCGCGCGCCTGCAATTGCACCCAGAGCATGCCATCACGTTCGAATGCACCCTGGTAATCGAATGCGTCCAGGGCCTGACTGCTGCCATCCAGAATCTGCGCTGGCGATACACCCAAGGCGTCATCCTGCGCGCGCACCGTTACCTGCTCCAGGTCGATGTCATGCAGCCACAGGTTGGTTCCGTCGGCGACAATGCGTTGCTCGTATGGCGACTCGTAATGCCAGGCGAATTGTCCGGGACGGCGCAGAAACATCGTGCCGCTTGCCGATTCCTTGAGCACGCCGTCGCTATCGATAACGCGCTGCTCGAACGATGCCTGCAACGTTGTCACCTGTTCGTTAAAGGCCGCCAAGGCTTGCGCACCTCGATCTGACAGTGCGTCATCCTGCGCTGTCGCGACGCTCGAGGCCGTCAAGATAGCCATGCACATGAGCATGGCGAAGTAGGTTTTCTGAGTCATGTTGGTTACGGACCCTGTAGCAACAGTTTAGTTGAGCTTTGCAAATCAGCAATGAATAGCGGCTGAATGGATCTAGTCTTTCGGTGGTGCGGGTGCCAGCACTTCGCGACTGCCGTTCGATTCGAGAGGTCCGACCAGCCCCGCCTCCTCCATTGCCTCGACCATACGCGCGGCACGGTTGTAGCCAATCTTCAATCGCCGCTGCACGCCTGAAATCGACGCCTTGCGCGTCTCAAGCACGATCGCGACGGCTTGGTCATACAGCGCGTCCTGCTCGGAATCTGCACCGGCAACCCCGGCAACATCCGGCATGCCCGGCACTGGCGTCGTCGGCCCGGTCAGCACCTCATCGATATAGACAGGCGGGCTACTGGAGCGCAGGCGCTCAACAACCGCATGTACCTCGTTGTCGGACACAAAGGCACCATGCACGCGCTCGGGAAGCGACGTTCCCGGCGGCAGGTACAGCATGTCACCATGGCCCAGCAAATTCTCAGCGCCTTGCTGATCAAGAATGGTCCGCGAATCGACCTTAGCCGATACCTGGAACGCGATACGCGCAGGCACATTCGCTTTAATCAGACCCGTGATGACATCCACACTCGGACGCTGGGTGGCAAGAATCATGTTGATGCCTGATGCGCGCGCTTTTTGCGCCAGGCGCGCAATCAATTCCTCAACTTTTTTGCCCACGATCATCATCATGTCGGCAAGCTCGTCGATGATGACCACAATGTACGGTAGCGTGGTCAGCTCCGGCGCCTCTGGCATTGGCTTTTCATCATCGATCAGGTCTGGCATTTGCCAGAGTGGATCGAGGATCGGCTGACCGGCATCAATTGCATCTCGAACCTTGCGGTTGTAGCCGCCAATGTTACGTACGCCAAGCGCTGCCATGAGCCGGTAGCGACGCTCCATCTCCGCGACACACCAGCGTAGCGAATTCGCTGCCTCTTTCATATCAGTGACAACGGGCGCGAGCAAGTGCGGGATACCTTCGTAGACGGACAACTCGAGCATCTTCGGGTCAATCATGATCAGGCGAACTTGGTCAGGGCTGGCCTTGTACAACAAGCTCAGCACCATGGCATTGATCGCCACAGATTTACCGGAGCCGGTCGTGCCTGCGATCAATAAGTGCGGCATGCGCGCAAGATCGGCAATCTGCGATGCACCGCCAATATCTTTACCTAACGCAAGCGTCAATGGCGAGCTCGATTCATCGTAAGCGCGTGAGCGCAAAATCTCGCCCAGAGTCACCAACTCGCGTTTTTCATTGGGGATTTCCAGGCCAATCACTGAACGCCCAGGAATGACCTCTACAACCCGCACGGCAATAACGGACAGCGAGCGCGCAAGGTCTTTCGCCAGATTGGAAATCTGACTGGACTTCACACCCGCCGCCGGCTCCAATTCGAAACGCGTGATGATCGGCCCTGGCTGAACTGAGACGACGGCGACTTCGATCCCGAAGTCCTTCAGTTTGAGCTCGACCAGACGCGACATCTTCTCCAGCGACTCTTCCGAGTAGCCACCCTCCGCGGGTGGCGGGTCATCGAGTAAAGATAGCGGCGGCAACTCGCCGGCCTCAGCAGGCTCGAACAGCGGCACCTGACGCTCTTGCTGCACGCGGTCGCTCACTTCCACGCGCGGCAGGACCGGCTCAATGCGTGGCTTCACGCGCGTTGCCTTGCGCTCACGCTCCACGCGCAAGCTTTCTTTGCGCTGTTGCTGCACCCGACGACCTTCAGCTTTGTCGCGCAGTCCGTCACGCCACTCTCGGAAACCCTCAATACTGCGCAGGACGCCGCGTCCTACCTTGTCCATTACAGCCAGCCATGACACACCGGAAAACAACGATGCGGCGGCGAACCAGGCGGCTAGCAGCAGCAACGTCGCGCCGAGTCCGCCAAACCAGGTCACCAACCCATTGCCGACAATTTGCCCGAGAATGCCGCCTGCCGTTTCGCGCAGCCCGATCGCCGAAAAATGCAATGTCGCCAGGCCGCAGCTGGCCGCAAGCGTCAAAACGAAGCCGCTGGTGCGCAGGATAAGCTCGCGTGCGGCCTGCCATTCGGGATTGGTTCGCTCACGATAGATCAACCAGCCCGCGAACAACACCATGACCGGGAACAGATAAGCGGGCCGTCCGAATACCATGTAGGCGATATCTGCAAACCAGGCACCCACCAGCGAAATACGGTTATGCACCGCATCGCCGCTCGCGGCCTGGAAAAAGCCAGGATCGTCGGGGTGGTAACTGAACAAGGCCATCAACAGCACAATGCCAAGAGAGCCAAAAATGATCAGCGCGCCCTCGCGCAGCGTGCGGCCGACCGTGGTTTGGATACCGGAGGTCTTCACGTCGCGTGCCGCGGTCGAGCTTCTGTTGGATTTCACCATCGGTCTATTTTATTACAAACTGTGGTCGAGCGAGTTGCTATGTTCGACCACCCAGCCACCGTATGATTCGATCTATGAGCCAGAGCCATGCTGACAATCGGAATCTCAGCCTGCATTTTCATGCGTCAATGGCTGATATCCCCGCCAACGCCTGGGATGCCATGGTCAGTGGGGACACGCCACACTTATCACATACGTTTCTGAGGCTCGCGGAAAGCTCGGGTAGCGTCTGTGAAGAGACGGGCTGGCTGCCCTGCCATTTGACCGTGCAAGACGGCAAAGAGATTCTTGCCGCCATGCCGCTCTACCAGAAGGGCCACTCGTGGGGTGAGTTCGTGTTTGACTGGAGCTGGGCGGACGCGTACCAGCGATCTGGCCTCGAGTACTATCCTAAACTGGTCTCAGCCTCGCCTTTCACACCGGCCACAGCAAGTAAGCTCCTGGTCGCAACAGGTCAGTCGCAGTCGGTCATGGCGACTGCGCTGTTGCAAGGTGCAACTCGCTTTGCCCGTGAACACCAGTTCTCGTCCATGCATCTGCAGTTCATTAGCGATAGGGACGCGCTCGCCGCGCAAGATGCAACGCTCGTGGTTCGGGAGGACTGTCAGTTTCACTGGCAAAACAATGACTATCGTGATTTCGACGAGTTCCTGAACGCGTTCAGCAGCAAGAAGCGCAAGAACGTCAAGCGAGAGCGGCGCCGCGTGTTGGAGGCTGGCATTACCCATCGACTGGTGGCCGGCAGCGACATCAGCGCGGAACTCATGGCGACCGCATGGCGTCTGTGCAGCTATACGTTTGCGATGCGTGGCCACAGCCCGTACCTGAATCCGGAATTCTTCGAATCACTGCGTCGCGAGGCTCCCGAAACGCTGGCGCTGGTACTCGCAGAATACGATGGGCGGACGGTGGCTGCCGCCATTCTGTTGCGGGGTGAATCGACGTTGTATGGCCGCTACTGGGGCAGTGAGGACACCTTTCACAGCCTGCACTTTGAGACCTGCTACTACCAGGGCATCGAGTACTGTATCGCAGAGGGCATTCAGCGTTTTGAACCGGGCACTCAGGGCGAACACAAGGTGAGCCGCGGATTTCTGCCCGCCAGCACGCGCTCGGCGCATTGGCTCGCGCACCCGCAGTTTGCCAACGCCATTGGCCAGTATGTTGACCGAGAGGCCGAGGGCGTCGAACGTTACATGTCGGAAATCCGCGGGCGCTCACCCTTCAAGCACGTAGAGGACACGGGCTCGTGAGTCTGTACTGGCTTGGCCATGACGAGGACGTCGAGTTTCCGCCGTTGGCAATGGCATTGGACGAGCCTGACGGCTTACTGGCCGCCGGAGGCGATCTGTCCACTGCGCGCCTTCTGGCTGCCTACCAACGCGGTATTTTCCCGTGGTACAGCGAGGGCCAGCCGATTCTGTGGTGGAGCCCCGATCCGCGCATGATACTGGTCCCCAGCCAATTCCATACCAGCCGCAGCCTTGCACGCTGTCGCCGGCGCGGCGACTGGCGATTTTCTATCAATACCGCTTTCGCACAAGTGATTGATGCGTGTGCAGCGCCGCGAGATGGGCAGGATGGCACTTGGATCACGGCAGAAATGCGAGCTGCCTACCTGCGTCTGCATGCGCAAGGCTGGGCGCATAGTCTCGAGGTCTGGCAGGACGACAACATAGCGGGTGGCATTTACGGCCTGGCGATCGACAGATGCTTCTTTGGAGAATCCATGTTCCATTGCGTCAGCAATGCATCCAAGCTTGCACTGGCAGCGCTATGCGAAAGACTCGCAGCGGACGAGTTTGTGCTACTGGATTGTCAGATGCATACGGCGCACTTGGCCACACTGGGTGCCCAATTGATGCCCCGTGCTGCTTTTGCGGCGCAGTTGGAGCAATACTGCAAACGCTTGAAACCATGGCAACCTGCCCCAATCTAAACCCGGTCGGCGGGGAATCGACGCAATCGGCGACCAATCCCTCGGCAAATGTCCGTGTGCATTGCATTTGCGAGCGCATTTACGGACAATTCGCACACTTTTTAGATGAGGTATAGATTTTTGGCGAAAGAAGAAGCCATTCAGATGGAGGGCGTGGTCACGGATACGTTGCCCAACACGACGTTTCGCGTCGAGTTGGAAAACGGCCATACCGTAACTGCTCACATCTCAGGCAAAATGCGCAAGCATTACATTCGTATTCTCACCGGTGACAAAGTCACCGTTGAACTGACCCCTTACGATCTCAGCAAGGGGCGTATCGTCTACCGCGGACGTTAGACTCGCTCGTCGCCAGCGCGACCGCGCCTGCGCGACTATTCAGACTCAGAAGACGCACCGGGCTCCTCAGAGAGATGCTTTAGCTTGGGCGTCAGTTTTTCGAACTGAAGTTTGAGCTCGCCGTCGACAACCGTCACACGCACGTGACCGCCGTCGGCCAACTCGCCGAACAACAGATCATCAGCGAGCGGTCGCTTAATGAACTTTTGTATGATTCGCGCCATTGGGCGTGCGCCCATCGCGCGATCGTAGCCACGATCAGCAATCCAGTCGCGGGCTTGGTCGGTCAACTCCAATGTGACATTCGAGCTGAGCAAGCGCCCTTCCAGCTCGACCACCAGTTTGTCAACCACGCGCGCAATCGAATGCGGGTCGAGCGGTGCAAACTGGATGATGGCGTCCAGCCGATTTCGAAACTCCGGCGTAAACGCCTTGCGGATGATCTCCATGCCGTCCGTTGAGTGATCCTGCTGCGTAAATCCGATCGACGCGCGACTCATCTCCTGAGCACCTGAGTTGGTGGTCATGACCAGCACAACATTGCGAAAGTCAGCCTTGCGGCCATTGTTGTCCGTCAACGTACCGTGATCCATCACTTGCAGCAGCAAGTTAAAGACCTCCGGATGGGCCTTCTCGATCTCATCGAGCAGCACGACCGCATGCGGATTCTTGGACACGGCTTCCGTCAGCAAGCCGCCCTGATCGTAGCCCACATACCCCGGCGGCGCGCCAATCAACCGCGACACCGTGTGCCGCTCCATGTACTCCGACATATCGAACCGCAGCAGCTCTATACCGAGGCTTTTCGCCAACTGGCGCGTTACCTCAGTCTTGCCGACGCCCGTCGGGCCAGCAAACAGGAACGAACCCACAGGCCGCTCCTCATCATTGAGCCCTGACCGTGCCATCTTGATCGACGCTGACAAGGCTTCGATCGCATCATCCTGGCCGAAGATGACCATCTTCAGATCGCGCTCCAGGTTACGCAGTGTGCTGCGATCGCTGGCGCTGACGCTGGCTGGCGGTATTCGCGCCATGCGCGCCACAATATTCTGAATTGCCTCAATGGTCACTGACGCAGGGCGGTCGCCCTCCGGTTGCAGGCGCAGATTGGCGCCCGCCTCATCGATCACATCGATCGCTTTATCTGGCAAATGTCGGTCATTGATATGCTTGGCCGACAACTCAGCCGCGGCCTGCAGCGCGTCACGCTCGTAGCGGACGCCATGATGTTCTTCGAAGCGGCTCTGCAGACCCGCCAGGATCTGCACCGTCTCCTCAACCGTCGGCTCGGGAATATCAATCTTCTGGAAACGGCGCGCCAGCGCGTGGTCTTTCTCGAAAATGCCACGGTATTCCTGGTAGGTCGTGGAGCCAATACAACGCAATTGACCGTTCGCCAACATCGGCTTGATGAGATTAGATGCGTCCATGACGCCACCAGAGGCTGCGCCGGCACCAATGATGGTATGAATCTCGTCAATGAACAGCACCGCTGAGGGTTGCTCGGATAGCTCCTTCATCAACGCCTTGAGGCGCTTCTCGAAGTCCCCGCGATACTTTGTACCGGCAACCAACGCGCCCATATCGAGCGAAAAGATACGTGAATCGGCCAGTACATCCGGCACTTTCTCTTCGACAATCAACCGCGCAAGCCCTTCGGCGATCGCAGTCTTGCCGACGCCCGCCTCACCCACATACAGTGGGTTGTTCTTGCGCCGTCGACAAAGTATCTCGATGGTGCGCTCGACTTCCACGGTTCGGCCGATCAGCGGGTCGATCCTGCCCTCTTCGGCCATGCGATTCAGATTAGTCGCGTATTCATCCAGCGCTGACTTCCGAGGCTCGGCGCCCTCTTCCACGTCGGCTTGCGTGACCGCCTCATCGTCCTCGTCAAAATCACCGCTACGAGCAATGCCATGTGACAAGTAATTCACAACATCCAGGCGTGTGATGTCTTGCAGGTTGAGCAGATACACCGCTTGCGACTGCTTCTCGCTGAAGATGGCCACCAGCACGTTGGCGCCGCTGACTTCTTTCTTGCCACTGGATTGCACGTGGAAAACCGCGCGTTGCAATACGCGCTGAAAGCCGAGCGTGGGCTGAACTTCCTGGTCGACATCGTCAGCCAGCTTCGGCGTTGTTTGGGCGATGACCTCTCTGAGCTCTCGCCTGAGTTTGTTCACGTCCGCCTCGCAAGAGCGAAGCAGTTCGAATACCTCAGGGATGTCCAGAATTGCCAGCAGCAAGTGCTCAACCGTCATGAACTCATGACGTTGGTCTCGCGCCGACTGGAATGCCTCGTTCAGGCAGTACTCCAACTCGCTGTTCAACATGCTGTTCTCTCCGTGCGCAAGCGCCTAATCCTGTTCCATCGTGCACAACAGCGGATGCTGGTGATGCTCCGCGGCCTGGCTCACCTGAGCCACTTTTGTCTCAGCGACGTCAAACGTGAATACACCGCAGACGCCCTTTCCCTTGGTATGCACCTCGAGCATGATGCGCGTTGCCAAGGTCCGGTCATGGCCAAAAACCTGCTCAAGGATCTGCACGACAAATTCCATTGGCGTGTAGTCGTCATTCAGCAAAACCACGCGATAAAGCGGCGGCTTTGCGAGCTTTGGCCGGACTTCCTCGACAACACTGCCAGTGTCACCAGAAAAATCGTCATTGTCATCGTGCTCTGACATAGTGAATCGCAAATCATTCCCTGTTGTTTACATATCACGATTTCAGCGCCAAGTCTGTTACCGCTTGAGTATTTCGATATGGGGCCGGATGCCGCGAACTGCAAGGCGCCGACCGGCAATAAGGCGGACAGGGTCGGGAACCAAAGCCCCAGCCCTGTTTCTAAGCTCATCAGACCCAGTTGTTGCTTGTGGGCTGTTACCACACTGCCGTATCATGGCGGACTGAGAGCTTCCAGCAGCCAGCAAGGCGACGCCCATTTTAACAACTATTGCCGTAGCCTAATGACCCCAGAACAACGCGCTTCACACTGTAGTTGCCCGAGCCAGGCACACCAATGACGGCCTGGCATCAGCACCCCGCCATCGCGACAGTCCAGCAACGCGGGCCTGGCATTGCCGTCATCGTGTTGGGCGCCATTATTGCCTGGCAACTTGCCACATTAATATGGCAGCTCATTCCAGGCCGCCAGAGCGCCGATATTCTTCCGCCCCCATCCGCGATACCGACGTCCAGTCAGCCGCAAACTGCCGTGCGCGCTACCGACGTCAGCAGTGTCATCAACGCTCACCTGTTCGGCATTGCCAATCCGGACCCTGAACCCGACGAGACCGTCGACCCCGACCTCGCGAACGTGAATGAAACTGACCTGCCCCTAGTGCTGCGTGGCACGCTGGATGCCTCATCGGAAACTGACGCGATGGCGATCATAGCGGACGGACGGGAGGAGAACGTCTTTCGGCTCAAAGACACGGTGCGTCGGGGTGTGACGTTACACGCCGTGCAAACGACGCAGGTGATTCTTAATCGCGGTGGCGTGCTGGAAGCACTGCGACTGCCGGAGATAGAAACCACCGCGAGCACACCATCGCAACGCCCGACTGCCCGCCCGGGGGCCACGCGCCGCGCGCCAACGGTATCGCAGGTAATTACCCAGAATGCGTCGACATTCACGCAAATCATATCGCCGCGACCCTACTTCGTTGGCGGCCAGCAGCGCGGTTACAGGCTTTATCCGGGCAGCGACCGGCGCAAGTTCGCGGCGCTCGGCCTGCGCCCCGGCGACATTGTGACCGAAATCAATGGCACCGCGCTGACCAACCCAACGCAAGGTGCACAGATCTTCAGCCAACTCGGCGATGCACAGAGCATTACCGCCACCATCGAACGCAATGGCAAACCGCAAACACTCACGCTTGACACGACACAGCTCGATGTCGGCAGCGAGGCAACACAATAATGACCAATACCCTTAACCCACGCGCAGCGCATGCGCTACTCGCTCTGCTGGCGTGGCTCGCAAGCTTAACCGGCATGTCCGTGGCTCTGGCCCAGGACGGCATGATCACGCCGAATTACCGAGAGGCCGACATTCGCCAGGTCATTGATGCCGTACAAGCGGTTACCGGCAAGAACATGATCATTGATCAGCGCGTCAATGCCAAAGTTACGCTGCTCTCGAGCGAGCCTATGACGCCAGAGGAATTCTACTCGACATTCCTGTCTGTACTGGCGGTCAATAATTTTCAGGCGGTGGAATCGGGCAATGTCATCAAGATCATCCCGTCAGCCAATGTGCGCCAGGAACCGGCCAATCTGGGCAACAAGCTACCTGAAGAGGTACTGACCACGGTCATCCGCCTCGAGAATATCGCCGCTGCGCAATTGGTGCCGATTCTGCGCCCGCTGCTGCCCGGCCAGGCACACTTGGCGGCGCAACAGACATCCAACGCGCTGATCATCAGCGATACCCGGCGCAACGTCGATCGAATTCGCTATCTGATCCGACAGATTGACCGGCCGGTTGAAGCTGACGTTGAGGTTATTCCTCTGGCCAACGCCTCGGCCACAGACATTGTCACAACGCTGACCGCACTCAACAATGCCAATCGCGCTGAGGTTGCCGGCACGGCCAATGCCCTCACACTGGTGGCCGACGCGCGCACCAACAGCGTGCTGGTCAGTGGCGTCGCTGCCTCTCGCCTTAAGGCCAGAACCCTCATCGCCCACCTTGACACGCCGCAGGAGGCTGGTGGTGACACGCAGGTGCGCTACCTAAAATATGCCCGCGCCGAAGACCTAGCATCCAAACTGCAAACGCTGGACGAAGCCAACGCCGAAGGCCAGCCGCCCAACCAAACCGACGTCAACATCTGGGCCGATGAGCAGACTAATGCGCTCATCATTAGTGCACCGCAAGCCACGATGCGCAAGATGATGTCAGTAATCGACAAACTCGACATACGCCGTGCGCAAGTGTTAGTTGAAGCGCTGATCGTCGAAATTACGATCGACCGTGATTCCCAGTTTGGCACTACCTGGGCCGTGGACGGCAGCGGCGATAACAACGCGATCGGCGTGACCGATTTCGCATCTTCCAACGCACGTATCGCGGGACTCGCCGCGGGCGTCGACGGCGGCGATGCTGCGGCCATTGCATCAGCGATTGGTGAGGGTATCACGCTGGGTGTCGGGCGCATCTCGGACAGCGGCACGAGTTTTGCCGCCATCCTCAGCGCGTTGCAAGGTGAGGCCAATACCAACGTCGTGTCCACGCCGACACTAATGACACTCGACAATGAAGAAGCCAAGATCGAGATTGGCCAGGAAGTCCCCTTTATCACCGGTCAGTTCAGCAACACGGGCGGCAACAACAATGGCGCGGTTAACCCATTCCAGACGGTTAACCGCGAAAAGATCGGAACACTGCTGGAGATCACGCCACAGATCAACGAAGGCGACGCCATCTTGCTCAAAATCAAGCAGGAGATATCCAGCCTGAGCGCCAGCGCCGGCGCCGTTGACCTGATCACCAATGAGCGCCTGATCGAAACGTCGGTTATCGTGCAGGACGGAGGCATCCTGGTGCTTGGTGGCCTGATTGAGGACAACCTGACGGAAAGCGACCAGCGTGTACCGGTGCTTGGCAAGATCCCATTGCTCGGCAACTTATTCCGATCACGCACGACCGAAAAGACCAAAACGAACCTCATGGTTTTCATCCGCCCTCGCATTGTGCGCGACAATCTTGACTCGCTGCGTGAGACGAATGTGAAGTACAACTATCTCAGGGATTTACAACTTGGTAACGGCAAACCGGTATCATTGATGCGAGATGCCGAGCGTCCTACGCTTGAGCCGTTCGACGACATGATCGACGAAGAGGCGCGAATCCCGCCGCCACAGAACATCATGCAAGAGCAGGACAATAGCCAATAAGTTATGGTCGCCACGACTGACACCATTGCCAATACCCAAGAGGCGGAGCAACTCAGCGACGCACCGCAGCTGCCGTTCTCGTTTGCCAAACGCCATGGGCTGTTGATCCGCGAGGCGAATGAACAGCACCCGGCACCGGTTCTGCTCTACCGGCGCGGCGCGTCGTTGGCCAGCATCGCCGAAGCCAGACGTGTCGCGGGTAGCGACATGCCAATGGAGCAGATCTCTGCCGAACAGTTCGATATCGAACTGCAACAAGCCTACGAGCGCGGCAGCGGCCCGGCCATGCAAATGATGGATGGCCTCGACGAGGATACCGATCTGTTTCTCGTCGCCCAGGAGTTACCCGAACAGTCGGACTTGCTCGAAAGCGATGATGAAGCGCCCATCATTCGCCTGATCAACGCGCTGCTGACCGAGGCGATCAAGGAGAATGCGTCCGATATTCACATCGAGCCCTACGAAAACCGCCTGATCGTGCGCATGCGTATCGACGGCGTGCTGCGCGAGGTGCTGCAAACCGGCAGAGGTGTCTCACCACTACTGGTGTCGCGAATCAAAGTCATGTCCAAACTTGATATCGCCGAGAAACGCTTGCCACAGGATGGTCGGATCTCGTTGCGAGTCGCTGGCCGCGCTGTCGATGTGCGCGTCTCAACAATGCCGTCCGGCCATGGCGAACGCGTGGTCATGCGCCTGCTGGACAAGCAGGCCGGCAAGCTCGACCTGCGCCAGCTTGGCATGCGCGAGGAAGACCAAACCGAGATAGATACGCTGATCCACAAGCCGCATGGCATCATCCTCGTAACCGGCCCAACAGGCTCAGGTAAGACGACAACGCTCTACGCAGCTTTAGAACGCATCAACGATGCATCGCGCAATATCATGACGGTTGAAGACCCGATTGAGTACTACATCGATGGCATTGGGCAGTCGCAGGTAAATACCAAAGTGGATATGACGTTTGCTCGCGGCTTGCGTGCCATCCTGCGGCAGGACCCCGACGTCGTCATGGTGGGCGAGATTCGCGACCTGGAAACCGCGGAGATTGCCATTCAGGCCAGTTTAACCGGGCACCTTGTGTTGTCCACGCTGCATACCAACACGGCCGTCGGGGCCGTGACTCGGCTGCGCGACATGGGCGTAGAGCCGTTCCTGCTATCATCCAGTCTGATCGGCGTATTGTCACAACGATTGGTACGAACGCTGGACCGCGATCACTGCGAGGCCTACCAGGCCAGCGATAGCGAATGCGACATGCTGCGTGTGCCCCGCGGCAGTGCACCGACGCTCTATCGACCACGCGATGGCGACCCGCAAGGTTTCCGCGGTCGTTCCGGGATTTATGAGCTGGTCACCATGGATGATCAGTTCCGTACGATGATTCACGATGGCGCCGGCGAACACGAGCTTGAGCAGTATGCACGCAGCCGCGGCCCGAGTATTCGCGATGATGGCCGGGCCAAAGTACTTGGCGGCTTGACGACACTGGAAGAAGTGTTGCGTGTAACGCGTGACGACTAGGCGCTCGATCAGCTAGATGGGTGCCTTCGAATACACCGCGCTTGATGCACGCGGCAAGCAGAAAAAAGGCGTTATTGAGGGCGATACGCCACGCCACGTGCGGCAATCCTTGCGCGAGCAAGCACTCACGCCGCTGTCGGTGGAGCAAGTCGCGAGTAAACAGCGCAGCGCTGGTAAGTCACCTGGCCTGTCGCTGCGCCGCAGCTTGTCACCCGCGGAGCTCTCGTTGGTCACGCGACAGCTGGCAACACTGGTTCAGGCTGGGCTACCGTTAGAAGAAGCACTGCAAGCCATCGGTGAGCAGTCAGAAAATTCGCGTACGCAGAGTATCGTGCTGGGCGTTCGGGCGCGCGTACGCGAAGGCTATTCACTTGCCGGTAGCCTGGCCGAGTTCCCGCAGGCATTTCCAGCGTTGTTTCGCGCGACTGTCGACGCGGGCGAGCAGTCCGGCAAACTGGACGGCGTACTGGAGCGACTGGCGGACTACACTGAAAATCGCCAGAACCTTACCCAAAAAGCGCGCAGCGCACTGGTCTACCCTATTCTATTGGTGTTGCTGTCGCTCGGCGTCGTTGCGTTCATGCTTGCCTACGTCGTGCCGCAAATCGTCAGCGTATTCGACTCAACTGGCGGCGAGCTTCCCGCACTGACACGCGGCCTGATTGCTAGTAGCGAATTCGTGCAGAACTGGTGGTGGGCTTTGCTGCTTGGCGCGGTGGCTATCGTCATTGGCGTGCGGCTCGTGCTACAAAAACCGGGGCCCAAACTGCGCTGGCATAAAACATTACTAAGGTTGCCGATCGTCGGCAGGCTCACCCGGGGTATCAATACCGGGCGCTTCATGCGCACGCTCAGCATTCTCGCCAGCAGTGGCGTGCCGGTACTCGATTCGATGCGTATTGCCAGTGAGGTCATCGAGAACGTTCCGATGCGCGAGAGTGTCGATGCGGCAGCCGTGCGCATTCGCGAAGGCGAAGCCATCAGTCGTTCGCTGAAAAATCAGAATGTTTTCCCACCAATGACGATCCACCTCATTTCGAGTGGCGAGGCAAGCGGCGAGCTTGACGGCATGTTGGAACGCGCAGCGGTCAATCAGGAGCGCGAAATGGAAGGTTTGATCGACAGCTTGATGTCGATCATCGAGCCTGTTGTCATTATCTTCATGGGCCTGGTTGTGCTGATCATCGTGCTTGCCATACTACTGCCGATTTTCAATATGGATCAGCTGCTTACTTGAGCGGCAGCGACAATCCCCCGATACCGAGAAGCGGGTAGTTGCACAACAATCAAAGTCAGTTATATATTCGGCGCTGGGGTCCTGCGAGGCAGGTGGACATCGCGAGCGCTTACAGAGTAACTGCCATGAGTGTTACTGAGACAGAGAAACCGGAAGACGATACAGATCTCGAAGACGATGAAGGTTTCGCCACAACGATGGTTATCGAGAACAACGATAACGTCGGTGGCGTCTCCGTTGAGATCAACGTTGAGGAGTTAGTGTCGGACATTGAAGC
>JBCCCC010000039.1:0-22849 GCA_039033695.1 Pseudomonadota bacterium
GTCGCCAACAACCCGAAACGGGTTTTGCAGCAGGCCGCGGCGCGCGCGTCGGAAAAACACAGCGCCGAGCACCTGTTGTACGCGGCAAATCGCTTGGCCATTCGCGACGCACCGGCAACGGCTGATCTGTGGCGGTCGGTGACAAAGCGTTACGACATACCGACAACAGAGGATCACGCCATCTTGCGGCGTATTGGCATCGCCGCCGCCCAGGACTACGAACCTCGGGCTGCCGGCCTGCTGGAACAGGTGCCCGATCAAGCTGCGGATGAGCGAGTCATCGAATGGCGCGCTAGAACGGCTATGCGTGAGGGACGATGGGGGGATGTGCTGCGAATCATAGCCGCGATGCCATCTGCACTGTCGGCAAGTGAGCGATGGCGCTACTGGGAGGCAACGGCCCTTAAAGAAACCGGGCAGACCGAGGTCGCAGAGGCTCTCATGGCGGTACTCGCCACCGAGCGCAGCTACTACGGCTTTCTGGCAGCTGACGTCAGTGGCCTACCCTACGCATTTGACCATGCTGAGTTGGACGTGAGTGATGAACGCTTAGCGGCGCTTGCGAACGACCCGCAGCTGGTGCGTGCTCGCGAGCTATTCGCGGTGGACCAGCCCGCGCGCGCGCGGGCTGAGTGGCAACGCGCGTTGCGCGGCCGAGCAGCCGTCGATAAGGCAGCCGCGGCTGAGCTTGCGCATCGCTGGCAATGGCACTCGGAAGCCATTACGTTGCTCGGTGAGCTCCAATCGTGGGATGACCTGGACATCCGCTATCCGCTCGCTTACCAGGACTGGATCGCAGAGCATGCCGGGCGCGCTAGCGTTCGCTCTGCCTGGGTGTATGGCATCACGCGCAGCGAGAGCCTGTTCACACGCGACATTCGTTCCTCCGCGGGTGCCTGGGGACTTATGCAACTCATGCCGGCCACGGGCAAGCGCGTTGCGCGCGAAGCCGGCATTACCTGGCAAGGTATCGACACGCTGAAGGACGCGGAGCTCAATATTGCATTGGGCACGCGCTATCTCGCCTATTTGCAAGATCGCTTCTCGCATCCGGCCCTTGCGACCGCGGCGTACAATGCCGGCCCGCACCGCGTGCAACGATGGCTGCCCGACACCACACCGATGCGTGCCGACGTTTGGATAGAGACCATTGCCTATGACGAAACTCGGGCGTATGTGCAGCGCGTATTATCGGCCGATATTATTTTCCAATGGCGCATGGGCGAACCAGTGCAGCGACTCGCCGACATCCTGACCCCTGTCGCACCAAAACAATCCGTTGCCCAGACTGTGACTCCACTATAATGGTGCGGTTTTGAACCGCAGACAAAGACCATGACTCACACAAAATCCTGCGTCATCCTGGGCGGCACCGGCTTCGTCGGCCGTGGACTCATTCACGCGCTCAGAAAACGCGGCTATGAGCTGGTCGTACCAACCCGTAACCGCGAGATGGCACGCGAGCTCTTGGTGATCCCGGAGCTACGCCTCGTGACGGCCGACATCTACGATCGCGACACACTCGCAGGACTGGTTCGCGACGCCGATGTAGTCATCAACCTGGTGGGTATCCTAAACGAGCGCGGCCACCATCGCGGGCGCGGCTTCTATGTGGCCCACCGTGACCTCACGGCCACGCTGGTCGAAGTATGTGCTGCCGTAGGCGTGCCGCGTCTGCTGCAAATGAGTGCCCTGAAAGCAGACGCCAAGAAGGGCACGTCGGATTACCTCAAGAGCAAGGGCGAGGCAGAGGACGCGATTCGTGCGGCTGGCGAGAACGCCCCGGCTTGGACGATTTTCCAGCCATCCGTCATCTTCGGCCACGACGACTCGTTCATGAACCGTTTCGCGCAGCTGCTGCGCATTGCGCCGGTAATGCCACTGGCGCGAGCCAATGCACGCTTCGCACCTGTCTTTGTTGACGATGTTGTCGCCGCGTTTTGCGCAGCCCTCGACAACGACACAACGATCGGACAAACCTACCAATTGTGCGGCCCGCGAGTGTATTCATTGCGAGAGATCGTCGCTTATGTGCGCGATCTTCTGGGCCTGAGGCGTCCGATCATCGGCCTGCCCGACCCAATCGGGAGACTTCAAGCGCGCATTTTCGACTGGCTACCCGGCAAACCGTTCTCGACAGATAATTTTCGCTCGCTGATGCTGCACAGCATCTGCGATCAGAATGGCCTGCTCGCGCTGGGTATCGAGCCGACGCCGCTCGAAGCCGTGGCACCTGCGTATTTGCAGCCCGGCGGTCGCGCCGACCGGCTCGACGATCTGCGCAGAGAAGCGAATCGCTAGCGCACGCTAGCTCGACTCGCGCTCGATCAATCGCGCGACTGCAAGGTCGCGTTCATCGGCCGGCATGTCCGCCAACTGTTCAGCCTGTTCGTAAAGGCACGGTAGCGCGCCGTCGCAGTCGCTCAGCAGTTGCGCGAACGCAGGCGTCAGATCGTTATAGAGCGATAACGGCAGCAGGTCGGCGTTGTTGCTCGCCGGCTTGCTGCGTGCGCCCAACGATCGCCAGTCATCCGCAAACTCATCAAATAGTGCGGCTTTGCGCGCGGTTTTTTCGTCATCAGTGATCGCCATGGCATACAACGCAGACAACTGATCGCGCAACGTATCCACGCGCGCCAACAACCGCTCGCGTAATGCGCGACGCACCGCCAACTCAGCCGAGTCGTCGACGGCGACACCGCGCTTAGCACGCCAACGACGCAAACCCTCGGCCGCCACAAAGCTCGCAAATGACTCATTGAACGCCGTGTCATCGCGCACGTAGAACAGCTGATGCGCAAGCTCGTGAAACAGCAGCGACACCAGGGCGTCATCTGAGCGCGACAGCATCGTACTTAACACCGGGTCACGCAGCTTGCCCAACGTTGAATAGGCCGGGATAGGCGCGGTTGCGACATCCAGGCCCTGATCAGACAATGCTTGCGCCTTTTGCATAGCAGCGCTCTGTGAAAAATAGCCACGGTAGGCCAAGCAACCGACAAACGGGTAACACCAGCGCTTGGGCTCCAGCGAGAATGGCGCCGTCGCAAACACATTGACGACGAGATAGCCACGTTCGAGATCCACGTATTGCCGATAACTGCCGTTATCCGGCAACGCCAACTCCGAATGGGCAAACTCGAGCGCCTGCTGAGTCAGCTCGAGTTGGGCGCGCAGGCGCGAATCCGTGTCCGGGTTATCGATAACCGCCGCTACCGGTCGCTTGCCGAAGGTCAGTTGCGCCTGACCGCGCGCCGCCTGCAAGTAGTAACAGCCGGTCAGCTGCAGCACGACCGCCGTCACCAGCAGCATACGCGCGGCACATTGCAGTGCACGCTTGGGTACACTAGCGCCATGGACCCGACGCAAGACTTGAACGTTTACCTGGTTGGTGGCGCTGTACGTGACGAGCTGCTCGGCCTGCCCGTACACGAGCGGGACTGGGTCGTCGTAGGCAGCACCGTCGACGACATGCTCGCGCGCGGATTTCGCCAGGTAGGCAATGACTTCCCGGTGTTTTTGCATCCGCATAGCCAGGAAGAATACGCACTGGCTCGCGTCGAGCGCAAGACGGGCGTGGGTTACCAGGGTTTTGCGTTTGATACCGCAAAAGAGGTCACACTGGAACAGGATCTCGAGCGGCGTGATCTCACGATCAATGCCATCGCCAAGGCGCCCGACGGCACATTGGTTGACCCGTATGGCGGCCGCGCCGACATTGAGGAGCGCGTCATTCGACACGTCAGCGATGCGTTTTCGGAAGACCCGCTGCGCGTGCTTCGTGCCGCAAGGTTTACCACGCGCTTCGCGTCGCTGAATTTCTCCGTATCACCAGACACGATGCAATTGCTCAGTGACATCGTCGCCCAAGGCGAGATGCCGGCACTTGCGGCAGAGCGCGTATGGTCCGAAACCGCCCGCGCCCTGATGCACGACAAGCCCTCGGTGTACTTCCAGATGCTGCGTGCCTGCGGGGCGCTCGCGGTACTGTTCCCCGAGGTCGACGCACTATTCGGCGTGCCGCAATCCGAGCAGTGGCACCCTGAGATCGATACGGGTCTGCATACATTGATGGTCATTGATATGGCCGCCAGCATGGACGCGGCGCTGCCCGTGCGTTTTGCCGCTTTGGTACACGATCTTGGCAAGGCCAAGACACCACCGGATCAGTGGCCAAACCACCATGGCCACGAACGTGTAAGTCGCAAACTGGTAACGCAGTTTGGTCAACGACTTCGGGTGCCCGGCGAATGCGTGCGGTTGGCAGAGTATGTCGCCGAGTTTCATACGCACTGCCACCGCGCACTGGAGCTCAACGCCAAGACCCTGCTCAAAACATTCGAGTCTATCGGTGCATTTCGTAAGCCTGGGATCGTCGAGGCTTTTGCGCAAGCGTGCGAGGCAGACGCGCGTGGTCGCGACGGATTGGAGGCGCGCGACTATCCGCAGGCCGCGTATTTTCGCGGTGCATTCAAAGCGGCCCAATCGGTCGAAAACGCAGCGATTGCCAAAACCGGCGTTAGCGGCAAAGCATTTGGTGAGGCTGTGCGACGCGCGCGCTTGCGCGCAATTGACGTGTATCAGAGCAGCACCGACGCGGGCGCGCCGTCCGGTTAGCCGCGCAAAGATTCCAATTGCTGCCGGTCGTCAGGTGCGTGGCTACACAAGCGCGATGACAATCAACGCGGCCAATGCCAATCGGTACAGCATAAAGGGCGCCATGCCGATCTTCGCGACAAAGCGCATAAAGAACTTGATGGTCAGATACGCGACGGTACCGCTGATCAAACTGCCCATCACCAGCGCCAACCAATCAACGCTGTTGCCGCCAGTCGCCAGTTTCAGGGCCTCATAGCCTCCTGCCGTGGTGATTACCGGAATAGACAGCAGGAAAGAGAACCGCGCGGCGGCCGTCGCGCTGAACCCAAGCGCAAATGCTGCCGTCATGGTAATGCCCGATCGAGACGTGCCGGGCACGAGCGCCAACGCTTGCGCCACGCCAATGATAAGCGCGGCGGCGAGACTCAACTGTTGAATAGTGCGATTGCCCTTGCCCAGCTTCGCGGCAAGCCAAAGCAGTACACCAAATACCGCTGTGGTCGTTGCAATAATGGCAGGCGAGCGCAGCGACGCCTCAATGAAATCATGAAACGCAATACCCGCCAAACCGACGGGCACGGTGCCGACGATGACACACCAGGCCAGACGCGCATCGCCCGACTGCGTATCACCGCGTCCGGCTGTCGATCTGCGGAAAAAGGCGCTCGTCATTGCCGATAGGTCTTGCCGAAAGTAGACGACAACGGCTGCGAGCGTGCCGACATGAACCGCGACATCAAATGCCAGACCTTGATCCGACCAACCCAGCAACGCGGGCGCAAGAATCAGGTGCCCACTGCTGGACACCGGCAGAAACTCAGTCATGCCCTGGACGATTGCGAGGACAACAATCTCAAGCCAGGTCACAGCTGGTACCCATAGTCCCGGCCAGTGAAGCCTGGCAAACGCACCTGGCAGTGACGATGAAATGCCAGTAGACGGAAGCGCTCACCCATCTGCCCCGGCATGGTCAGCATCTGGACCTCGCGCGCAAGGTCGATGGCGTCATCGGTATCGCGCGCAAGCTCGGCGATGCCACCCTGCAATGCGAACTGCGACTGGTTTGTGAAACCAAGATACTCAAGGCCGGCGTCGCGCAGTGTCTCCGCCACCAAACTGAAATCGACCCATGCGGTGACGTCCTGAATGCCTGGTAGTAGCAAAGGATCATGATGCGCATGCTGGCGAAAGTGGCAAGTCAGGGTGCCGCGCTGGCGCTCCTCGCGGTAGAAGTCCTGTCGGCCATACCCATAATCGGACAAGACAACAACGCCCCGTTCCAGTGCTTGCGCGAGCAACCGAAGCCAGCCAGGTAACATCAGGCATGCCTCGCTTTGATAGTCGTTCGGCAATTCACGACCCAGGCGCTGTTGCAGCTGCTTTACGTGCGTTTTCAACTCCGTCGAGGCACCGCGCCACTCTGTCTCCAACGCACCGCCCTCGCCAACAACAACGAATTGCTGCTCAATGGCGCCCTGCTCGTCGACGCGAAAGCGCTCAACCGGCAGCGCATCCATCACCTCATTGGCCACGATCATCGCCTCAAGATGCAGCGATGCAGGGTCGTCCACCCACGTCACGCAAGATGCGAGGTCACCCAATCGTGTCGCCAACAACTCGCGCTGTCGTTCGCGCAGATCGGCACTCACCTCAACGATGATGTAGCGCGCTGGCAGACGGTTCATGTCGTGTAACTCGGACAGCATCGTCAACGCCAATCGTCCGCTTCCGGCGCCAAATTCAATGATGGAAGCATCTGGCAAGGCAGCGCGAACCACGTTGAAGTGTCGTGCCAGCAGGCGTCCGAACAGCGCACCTGACTCCGGTGCCGTGGTGAAGTCACCGGCCATCGAAAACTTGGTCGCCCCCGCGCTGTAATAGCCAAGCCCTGGCGCATACAGCACTTCCTGCATAAACTGCGCAAAGCTAATACCACCTTGCGAACTCACGCGCGCCGCAAGATGGGTCTGCATGCGCGCGCTATGTTCGGCGCTGGCAACATCCGGCGCGGGCAGGAATTGGGGATGAGCTAATGACAAGGTTTTGTCGACCGGGGAATCAGGTGGCAACGTCTGTTAAATTGTCGCACAGCATACCGTGGCTGTGGCCACCTTCGGAAAAAGAACACGCACTATGGGCCAATCAGACAACCTCAACAACCGGTGGGTGTTAATCACCGGCGGCGCGAAACGCATCGGCGCGACCGTCTGCCGCACGCTGCATGCCAATGGCGCGAACATTGCGCTGCACTATCGCAGCTCGTCCACGGATGCCGAGGCGCTAGCCGACAAGCTGTTGGCAATACGTCCCGACTCGGTGGCCCTGTTCGCGGGCGACCTGACTGAAGTGGGTAGTGCTGCCAAGCTCATGGATGCGGTATTGGCGCGCTGTGGCAGGCTCGATGTCCTGATCAACAACGCATCGACCTTCTACCCAACACCGGTTGGCACGATCACCGAAGCGCACTGGGATGATCTGGTGGGCACCAATCTCAAGGCACCGTTATTCCTGTGCCAGGCGGCGGCGCCTGCCCTTCGAAAGCATGATGGGGTGATTATCAACATGGTCGATATTCATGCGAGGCGACCGCTCAAGGACCACCCGGTCTACGGGCCCGCCAAAGCGGGCCTGGCCATGCTGACTCTGTCTCTAGCCAAAGATCTTGCACCAGAAATCCGCGTAAACGGTGTGGCACCTGGCGCCATACTCTGGCCAAGCGACGGAATGACCGACGATGCCAAGGAAAGCATCGTGAGGCAGATCCCGCTCGCGCGCGCGGGCGGCCCCGAGGATATTGCCGGTGCCATCTTGTACCTGGTACGCGATGCCACCTATGTCAGCGGCCAGATTCTCGCGGTCGATGGCGGTCGCAGCGTAGGCTGGTAAGGCCCGCCGGCAGCCAACGAGCGGGGCCAGCAAACTGGTCCGCATCGGTTGACCCGCATCGGGCCAACGATAGTCGCGCGAGCGCACACCGGGCCCGCTCGCACGATTAGCACCTGCTCGTTAAGAGTTAATAGATATAGGCCTCGGCCTGCGCGGTCGTGCGTGCGCGTGGCGGCGTGAACGGCGCAATCTCCTGAACCGCTTTGGCCTGCGCGGGTGCTGGCGGGCAAGCGCCCGTGGACAATAACGCCAACGCGGCTGCCGTGGATGGGTCCTGCTGGCTACCCACCTCAGAGAACACATCGTCCGCGGCCGGGCAATCAACAGGCAAGCCATCGAAGTAGCGGCCTTCACCTAAGTTATTCACTGTTTCAAATGCTGTCGGACGCAGAATCTTCTCGCAGAACACGATGCCAACCTGGCCAACCGGCTTGCCAAAAGTGTCCGAGCCAACAAGCTGTACCTGAACTTCCGGCTCCATGCTGTTAATCACGAGCTCACTTGCCGACGCTGTACCACCGGTGGTGATGACGACTAATCGTGACAAATTCATCGACTGGTTGAGCAGGTCAAAAAACTCCGTCACGTTCTCATCAATGTTGCCGTCGTTGAACAGCGTTTCTGAAAACACACGGCCTTGCGCAACCCGGCCGCCCAGCAGGTCACCGAGCAGGTTGGCAATGCTCACCAGCCCACCACCGTTGTAGCGTAGGTCCAGAATCAGGTCATTGATGCCCGCCTGGTTAAAGTCGGAAAGCGCCGCTTCAAGCGGTGCCTGTGCGGTGCTGATGAACGTGGATAGCTCGATGTAACCAAAGGTTGTGCCGTTGATTGTGTAAGTACGCACTTGCGGCACGGGATCAATCGTAAAGACCGCCTTCGTCAGCACAGCATCGAACTCGCTGTTGTCGGGCAGCTGAATACGCAACGTGCGTTGCACGCCCGTCTCGCTCGGCCCAAACGCTTCGCCGAGCCCTTCGGCGGCTTCGATCTCGGCGATCGTACGCCCGTCAACCGCAAGCAGGCGCTGTCCGCGCTCGATACCGGCATTGTCAGCCGGGCTACCGGCAAACACGCGCACAAACCGAACGTCGTCAGCAGATAAGAACGTCGTCGAGAAACCGAAGGCAACCGTCTCCCCTTCATTGAAGAACGCGGCATCAGCTGCCGCCGAGCCAATAAAGCTGAAGCGATCCAACGGCTGCACGCTGGTCAACGACACCAACAGCTCCTCTGGCGAAGCGAATTGATTCAGGTCGACGTTGGTCGGCAGCAGATCATTCCAGAAATAGATGTCACGCATCGCCTCCAGAACGAAACTCTTCTGGCCGTCGTTGGAGCATTCTGAGGTACCCGTTTGCGGACCGGCAAAACCATCACCGCTGCCACCGCCGCAGCCAACGAGAAAGGTGGCCGTGGCAACCAGAATAATCAAAGACTTGTTCATCGACGCTTCCTCGCGTTTTGGCACTCTTTAGAATAATACCCGTGAAACTCACTTCTGATTTCACGAGCAGCGCACATTTTTGTCAAAAAAACGGCTAATCAGGCACTTAACGACAATTCAACACGCGCCATGCGCGGGGCGTCCGATATCATTTGCTGCCAGATTTGCTGCATTGTCCGGCCGTCCACGGGATGCACAAGTTCTGGCACGAGCTCGGCCATGGGCTGCGCTACGAACGCGTATTTTACCAAATCCTTGCGCGGCAGCTTCCATTTCGCACTGACGATGTCGCCATACAGCAACAGGTCAATGTCCAGCTCTCGCGGGCCGAACCGTGCAGACCCGCGTTCACGACCCGCGAGCGCATGAATGTTCTCCAATGCATCAATCACGGCAGGCGGGCTCAGTGTTGTATTCAGGCTGGCAACCAGATTCAAGAAGTCATCGCCATCGAAACCAACGGCGGCATTCTGAAAGACATCCGATACCGCAAGATCACTACCGAGCTTGCCCAGCTCACGGTAGGCAAGACGCAGGTTATCGCGCGGATGCACGTTGCTGCCAATGCTCAAGAACACCTGCACGGTTGGCGTGGTCATCAGGCGTCAGGCTTTGAGCGTTCTATTTCGATGCCCACCGCGTCCGAGCCACGAATGGCACCCGGCTTGTTGACGGTCACCTTAACCCACGGCACATCGAACTCTGAGGTGACCACTCTGGCGATACCCTCGGCCAGGCTTTCCACCAGCAACGCCTGCTCGGTAACCACGTACTCTCTCACCCGCTCGGCTACCGCCTTGTAGTTGAGCGTGTCATCAATGCTATCGCTGCGCGCGGCTTTGGCGATATCCGTCGCCATCTCGAGGTCAACAACGACCTTTTGTTCGATCTTGCGTTCCCAGTCCCAGATGCCAACAACCGCATCAATAGCCAGCCCGCGAAGAAAAATCTTGTCCATGCCGATACCCGAAAAATTGTTGGCGCAATGATAAACCAAGCGCGTCCGATCAACGCAGTGTCATTTCGCCAAGCGGCCACCGTGGCCGTGCCTGGATGGTGTAGTCGCGGTCGGCTTGACTGATTCGCAACGCGCCAGCCAGCGCAATCATTGCTCCGTTGTCCGTGCAGTACAGCGGCCGAGGGTAATAGACGCGCGCGCCCAACGCTTGCGTTGCGCTTGCCAACTGGTCGCGCAATGCGCGGTTGGCGCCGACGCCGCCGGCCACGATCAGGCGATTTCGGCCAGTCGCCTTGAGCGCACGCAGGCACTTCGCCGTCAATGTATCAACCATTGCCGCCTGAAATGATGCTGCAATATCGGCGCGGTCGGTATCGTCCAGCGTTACGCCGGGGAGTGCCGGCTGATCTCGTGCGACGCCTTGCAGGTCGCGAACGACCATCAACACGGCCGTCTTCAGTCCCGAGAAGCTAAAGTCCAGCCCCGGACGCTTGAGCATCGGGCGCGGCAAGCTGAAGCGCGTCGCACTGCCCTGGGACGCCAGCGTGGCAAGCGCCGGCCCACCGGGATAAGGCAAGCCCAGCAGCTTGGCGGTCTTGTCGAACGCCTCGCCCGCTGCATCGTCCAGTGTGGTGCCCAGCACCTCGTATTCCCCAAGTGCTTTGACATCTACGAGCATCGAGTGACCGCCTGAGACCAGAAGCGCGACAAACGGGAATGCGGGGGCATCGTCCTCGAGCATAGGCGCCAGCAGGTGCGCCTCCATATGGTGCACCGGCAGTGACGGGATACCTAGCGAACGCGCCATACCATTGGCAAAACAACTGCCTACCAGCAAAGCGCCGACCAAACCAGGACCAGCCGTGTAAGCGATCGCGTCCAGCGCATCAGCTGCGGTACCCGCCTCTTCGAGCGTGCTGGCTACCATCGGCGCAAGCTTCGCGAGGTGATCTCGTGACGCCAGTTCCGGCACAACGCCGCCATACACGGCATGACGATCAATCTGGCTGAAAATCTGATGCGCCATAAGCCCGCGCTCGGTATCGTAGACCGCCACGCCCGTCTCATCACAGCTTGTTTCCAGCCCCAGAACCCGCAATTGAATGCCCTCAACCTGAATCCGGGGTTTACAAAGCCCGGAATTACCCTATAAAATTGGAAATCTTTGCCCCAGCCAACTGGCATTTGGGGTTACCTAGCGCAAAGTCACAACCCAGTCAGGTCGTCGCGGCGCGCTTGAATTAATACATTGAACCCCAAAATTTGAGTGAAGGATAGGCGATCATATGCCCAGCGTGAAAGTCAGAGACAACGAATATTTCGATGCCGCATTGCGGCGCTTCAAGCGCGCCTGTGAGAAAGCTGGCGTGCTAACCGAACTTCGTCGTCGCGAGTACTATGAAAAGCCAACCCAGGAACGCAAGCGCAAGAAAGCCGCTGCCGTTAAGCGTCACCTGAAGAAAATGTCACGCGAGAACAACCGCCGCGTACGACTGTATTAAGCTTACGCTGTCTTACAGCACAAGCCACTAACGGTCGCCGCTGGCGGCCGTTTTTGTTTACACCACACCAACTGCGAAACCACGACCATGCTCAAACAAACGCTGACAGAAGATATGAAAAGCGCGATGCGCGCGGGCGACAAGCACAGGCTCGGCGTTATCCGCATGGCGCTGGCCGCTGTGAAGCAGCGCGAAGTCGATGAGCGCATTGAACTGACCGACGCCGACACGCTTGCCATTATCGAAAAAATGGTCAAACAGCGTCGCGAGTCCATCGCCCAGTACGAGAAAGGCGGCCGCCCGGAATTGGCGGAGGCGGAAGCCAAAGAGATTGACGTGTTGAAGGGCTACTTGCCGGAGCCACTGTCCGACGACGAACTGGCCAGCATCATCGATGCGGCAATAGCCGAGACCGGGGCCAGCTCGATGCGAGATATGGGCAAAGTCATGGCGACCGTCAAGACTGCCGCGCAAGGCCGCGCTGATATGGGCGCCGTCAGCAAGACGATCAAGGCGCGTCTTGCCTAACGGCGCGCGCAGCTAACATGGCTGGCCGCATACCGCAGAGCTTTATTGACGATCTGGTCGCGCGCGCCGACATTGTCGAGGTGCTCGGCAGCCGCATTGAGCTGCGCAAAGCAGGCCGTGAGTACAAGGCACTCTGCCCGTTTCACGGTGAGAAAACACCGTCGTTCACCGTCAGCCCGAGCAAGGGCTTCTACCACTGCTTTGGCTGCGGCGCACATGGCACGGCGCTCGGCTTCCTCATGGAACATGATCATCTGTCATTTGTGGATGCCGTCGAGGAGCTGGCAGGCATGATGTCGATGGACGTGCCCCGCGAAGCTGGCGCGGCGCCGCGCGACAGCCGCATCGATCAACTGCATGACTTGATGCAAGAAGCCAGCTCGCACTATCAGAACGCGTTGCGCGATCATCCACCCGCGATTGACTATCTGAAGCGACGCGGCATTGATGGCAACACCGCGCGCGAATTCGGGCTGGGCTACGCGCCTGCTGCCTGGGACACGCTGCTCAAGCATTTTCCGGACTCGCGCGAGAGTGTCGAGTTATTGATGGCCGGCGGCATGATTATCGAGCGCGACAACGGCGGCCACTATGACCGGTTTCGCGATCGCATCATGTTTCCGATCCGCGATTCGCGCGGTCGGATCGTCGGCTTCGGCGGCCGGGTCATGGACGACAGCGAACCCAAGTACCTGAACTCGCCTGAGACCGTGCTGTTCCACAAAGGGCGCGAGCTGTACGGGCTGTATGAGGCGCGCCAGAAACTGCGAGACATTCCCCGGCTGGTGGTTGTCGAAGGTTACATGGATGTCATCGGGCTGGCCCGCCATGGCATTCGGTTCTCGGTCGCGACCTTGGGTACGGCGACCACCGGCGATCACATAGACCGATTGTTCCGCCTGACCGATGAGGTGATCTTCAGCTTTGATGGCGATCGCGCTGGCCGTAAAGCGGCGTGGCGCGCCATGGAGAACGCGTTACCGAAACTCAGTGATGGCCGGCAGCTCCGTTTTGCATTCATGCCGGATGGCCAGGACCCCGACTCGTTGGTGGCGTCCCAGGGTGTCGGCGCGTTTGAAAAGACGCTCGACGAAAGTCTGCCACTATCGGATTTCCTGATTGGCGAACTTGCCAGTCAGATCGATGGCGACACGGCCGAAGGCCGCGCGCGACTCGCCGAGATGGCGCGGCCACTGGTCGCGAAGTTGCCGGACGGCGTGTTCCGCGAGCTGGTCCTGCAGCAGTTGGCCGAGCAGGTATCGTTGGCGCCGGGCAAGCTGGCCAGCATGATGGGCGCGGCCGCGCCCGCACCTGCAACAGGCAGCTCAAGGCCGGTGTTACCGCGCTCGACGGGCCGCGCGCCGGCAATGCGTCGTGCAATCACCTTGCTGCTGCACGAACCCGCTGCAGCTGTGGATTTTGACCTGCAGGCGCTGGTCAACCTGCAAAGACCGGGCGCCGACATATTCCGCCAGCTCGTCGAGGCCATTCAGCGCCAACCAGAGATCAGCCCCGCGGTGCTGCTGGAGCAATGGCGCGAGCACCCGAACTTTCAGCATCTGCAAAAACTGGCAGGCGCCGCACTCGAGAATGACGATGCCATCGATACGGCAGCGGAGCTGGCTGGCTGCTACCAGCAGCTGCTGGAGATGGCCCGCAACGATCGCTTTGAACAGTTGAACGCGAAAATTGTCGAAAACACCATCACAGCGGACGAACTCGCCGAGCTCAAGTCGTTGTTGGCCCTTAAAAAGCAGCGCGATCACGGCGACGACAGACCTTGATATCTGGATGGGTCGGGCCCATCTGTGGTATTATTGACCGCTTGACTTCGCTATTTTTTTGAGGGTTTTGCTTTGAGCGAAAAACGCGCACTTCCCAACGACCAGCAATCGCAATTGAAGCTTTTGATCGCACGCGGCAAGGAACAGGGCTACCTGACTTACGCTGAGGTCAATGACCATTTGCCCAGCGGTATCGTTGATCCGGAGCAAATCGAAGATATTGTCAACATGATCAATGACATGGGCATCACCGTGCACGAGAAGGCACCGGACGCCGAGTCATTGTTGCTGTCAGACTCTGCGGTATCCAATGACGACGATGCCGCTGACGAAGCTGAAGACGCCCTGGCGTCCGTGGATGCCGAGTTCGGCCGCACGACCGATCCAGTGCGCATGTACATGCGTGAAATGGGCTCGGTCGAACTGCTGACCCGCGAGGGCGAGATCGAAATCGCCAAACGCATTGAGGAAGGCCTCAACGATGTCAAAATCGCACTGGGCGGCTTCCCACCGGCGATTGATCAGGCGTTGGGCACCTTTCAGGCAGTTCAGGAAGGCAATACCCGCATGCAGGACTTCGTGGTTGGCTTTATCGACCCGAATGCCCCCGATGAGATCCCAAGCCCGGGAGCACGCAGTTCAGACGAAGATGACGACGACGAGCCAGCAGACACCGGGCCCGATCCAGAAGAAGTCGCGCGCCGCCTGAAGGCCATCGCCCGCCTCCAAAAGCGCGTGCTGACCAATATCGAAAAGCATGGCTCACCAGCACCGGCAACTCGCAAGGTTCGCAAGCAGCTGGTTGACGAGCTGATGGAGCTCAAGCTGTCGCCGAAGCTTTTCGATGCCATGGTTATCGAGCTGCGCCTGACCATTCAGGCCATTCGCACCGCCGAGCGCAGCATCATGAATTTGTGTGTGCGCCAGGCGGGTATGCCGCGCAAGGACTTTCTGGCCAGTTTCCCGAAAAATGAAACCAACCTTGAGTGGATCGAGAAACACATCCGTGCCAAGCGCAAGCACTCGTCGGTGCTCGCCAAGCTCAAGGACGACATTCTCCGTTCACAGCGCAAGCTGGTGATGATGGAGGATCGTACGTTCCTGACCATCGCACAGATCAAGGAAATCAACCGCGCCATGTCCATTGGTGAGGCCAAGGCCCGCCGCGCGAAGAAAGAAATGGTTGAGGCGAACCTGCGCCTGGTGATCTCGATTGCCAAGAAGTACACCAATCGCGGCCTGCAATTCCTCGATCTGATCCAGGAAGGCAACATTGGCCTCATGAAAGCCGTCGACAAGTTCGAGTATCGCCGCGGTTACAAGTTCTCAACCTATGCGACCTGGTGGATCCGCCAGGCGATCACGCGTTCGATCGCAGATCAGGCACGCACCATTCGCATTCCGGTGCACATGATTGAGACCATCAACAAGCTCAACCGCATCTCACGCCAGATGCTGCAAGAGATGGGGCGTGAGCCACTGCCGGAAGAGTTGGCGGAACGCATGGAAATGCCTGAGGACAAAGTCCGCAAGGTCCTGAAGATCGCCAAAGAGCCGATCTCGATGGAAACACCGATTGGCGATGACGAAGACTCTCACCTTGGCGACTTTATCGAAGACCAGACGGTGCATTCACCGATCGAATCGGCGACCACCGAAGGCCTCAAGGAAACCACGCATGGTGTTCTGGCTGGCCTTACGCCGCGCGAGGCGAAAGTGCTGCGGATGCGATTCGGCATTGATATGAACACTGACCACACACTGGAAGAAGTCGGCAAACAGTTTGACGTGACTCGCGAGCGCATCCGTCAAATTGAAGCCAAGGCGCTACGCAAACTGCGCCACCCCAGCCGGTCCGATCAGCTGCGCAGCTTCTTGCTCGAAGACTAGCCGCGCCAGCGCTACGCGCAAAAACGCCGTGTTGCCATCGACAGCAACACGGCGTTTTTTTGTGCCTTTCAGCAATCGGGCGTGGTCAGTGGGTTCGACGCGTAAGGCCGGCGCGAGTGAATGGCAACGTTAGAAGTGTCTCAAGACCAGTGCATGCAGCGGCTTGCTGTCGTCGGCGGACAGTGCCACACACTTTTCGTCGGCCGGCGGCTCGAACAGCGACGCCACGCTATCAATTGCGAATGTCATGCCGCTGGCCGAGACGAACATGACAGCAAACATCAACAACACCGGCGTCCCGCGAAGGCGCAATTTTGAGCGTTCAATGCACGGCTGCGCTGTTGCAATTCCAACGCCGAGCAGCAGCGTAATCAGCGCGGCAAGAAACCAGCCTGCCTGCCAGAACATAAGCCCAGCAATGGCCGTTGTCAGATAGGTCGTGGACATAAAGATCATTGATTGCTTTGGCATGATTGTGTGCTCCGAGATGCGCCACGTTACCGCGTGACGCGTGCTGCCGCCTTGTGTCCGTTTAACCTTAGATGCCGCATGCGACAAAAACGTTGCATCCAGATGTAAGTTTTGTCGACATCAGCGGCCTACAAGCTGTTCTGTGGTGAGTGGTGCAAATGGTTTCATCGAAAACAATGCATCGAGCGATACGTCTAATGCCGCGCAAATCCTGAGCGCAAGGTCCATGCTGAGGTTGTACTCGCCGCGCTCGATGTAGCCGATCGTTTGCGGGTGGGCGTCGACCGCCTCGGCGAGTGCTTTGCGCGACATGCCGCGCTCTGTGCGCACAAGCTTGACGCGATTGTGGTAGGCCACCGATTTCTTGCCGCCCATGCCCTACTCCTCATCGGCGCTGTCAGCCGGGCTTGTCCAGGCGACCACGAGCCGCGGTGCACTGAGCGCCCACCAAAATCCCAGCAAGATGAACGCCAGCGTATACAGGATCTGAAATTCATGACCTTCGAATGCGCCGGCCACGAACGCCGTGAGCAAGAGCCAGATCAACGCAAAGTGGTAGGACTTGCGGTACGCGGCATCTCGCAGGCGCACCTGGAACTCATCCAGATACTCATCCGCCAGCTCGAAAGTGCCCCTGGTGGCCATGTTCAACATCCCAATCAGATACACCATGATGATCGCCGCAACAATAAAAGGCGCGACGTAGTCGTGGACCAGTAGCATTAGCGCGCACACGGTGATTGCTTGCCATGCAACGACCGCAATGGCAACCGAACGACGTCGCACCGGTGTTTGGAATTGATCGACAATGGGCCGTTGAAACACTCGGTTGAGATATGACTGAAAACGCTTCTTCATTTCACTAATCCTACTATTTGAAATACGTAATGTAGTAAATACACTACTTTTAATAAGATCTGACTATCAATAGCGATTATTAAGATATTCCAGAGAAGTGAGTAAACCTGCGTTTTTTCAGTAGTTTGCACCAGACACTGGCTGATCAAGCCGGCTTGGTCGTGGGTTGCCGCTAGCTCATTGCGCGCATCGCGCCCACGAAAAAAGCCCGGGACAACCCGTGCATCAATGCACGTGGCTATACCCGGGCCGACCGGTTAGGCGCCGCCTGTCGCGGCGCGCACAGGCGCGCTATTTGCCTTTCTTGCCCGCGTCCTGCGGCGTGCGCATCTCGATACCACCGTTGAAGGTCGAGCCCTCTTCGATCGCAACCGTTGGCGCCACAATATTGCCGGTGACCTTGCCTGACGAGCGAATCGTGACGCTCACCGTGGCATGCAAATCACCTTTGACCGTACCTTCGATAAAGATCTTTGTTGCAGTGACATCGGCCAGCAGCGTACCGTTTGGCTTCAGCGTCAGACAGCATGTGCCCTGATTGATCGTACCTTCGACGGTACCTTCAATGATCAGGTCCTCACCGGCCGACAACGCACCTTTGAAGTGCAGTGTCTCGCCGATCACCGACACCGGCTTCTGACCGGCCTCACCGTCGCGTTTCTCGCGGACCGACGCCGGCACCTCATTAAACGCCAATACCTGCGAATCAGTTGGCGCTTTGCTTTCACCCCAGAAGGGCTTTTTCATGACTTCTGTATCACTCATTACTAACGTCCTTCGTTTGGGTTAACTTGCCTTTTCATCCGTTGGCGTGACATCTGTTTTTGGCTCATCACTGATCTTGTCAACGCCCTTTCGACCGGCCGATCCAGACTTACCATTCTTATTGCGCTTGGGTTCCGGTGCGGCTTGTTGCGGCTCGGGCAGGTTGCCAGACATATCAATGCTGCCATTGAAGGTTGCGCCCTCGCGCAGCGTGACGGTCGGGCTGAAGATATTGCCTTTCACGTCGGCGCCTTCGCGCACCATCACGGCTTTACTGCCAGCCAGTTCACCGTCTACACGCCCCTCAATGGAAATGTACTCGGCGTTCACATCAGCTTTCAACTTGCCTTCCTTGCCAATCGTCAAGCTTGAGGAGTGTGTGATCGAGCCCTTGATTTCCCCCTGGATCAGCAGGTTCTCATGGGCCGTCAGTTCTCCCTCAAACTTCAGCGTGGGCCCCAGCACCGATGAATTAATGCTAGTGGGGTTATCGTACGGGTTGCTCATCATTTCGCTCCCTAGAATTGCGCCAGACAGACCACATGCCACCTGGATCACCCCCGAAGTATGGAAGTGGTTCACAAGAAACACCGTGACTCGGATCACAACTCAAGGCGATGTAACACAACATAGTGACTGTCGCCGGCCCCACACACAGGTGACACTTTTTGACACTTCAATGCGCAGCAGCGCTGCCGCAATTGCCCGAATGCTGGTAGAATCTCGCGTCCGTCGCTGTAGCAGGTGTGACAATTCTTGCCGTTCAGCGCTTGCCGCTGATAGAGAAAATTGATGCCTGGGCCTGTAGCGGGGTCGCGTAGCGACAGGGTTTGAGCAGTAGCGAATTGAAATTCGCTTGGCTATCGTTGCTGCCATCAGTAGGAAAATGTATTGCGTGTGGGCCTGTAGCGGGGTCGCGTAGCGACAGGGTTTGAGCAGTAGCGAACGCAAGTTCGCTTGGCTACCGTTGCTGCCATCAGTAGGAAAGTGTATTGCGTGTGGGCCTGTAGCTCAGTTGGTTAGAGCAGGGGACTCATAATCCCTTGGTCCCAGGTTCGAGTCCTGGCGGGCCCACCAATAACTACCTGATTGAACAATCTTTTTATCCGCCCTGATCGCCCTTCGCCTGATTAGCCGAAGCGGATGGTGCAGATATGGTGCGCTGCGTTTCGAGTTTGCCGCATAATCTACTCCGAGGTCACCGGAGTTTTAAGGGCGATGCCTGTATCGATCACAAAGCGCCAAACAGCCAATGGCACCGTGCGATCGATGGCTGGGATGAGCCGGTGTTCAATGAGGGCGTACAATGTGGCGTGAAGCGCAAATATAGCGATTCGCTACTCGCGCTCGCAGCAAAAAGACATGATCCAATGTATCGTGACCGGAGCGCGTTACAGCTCGAAACGGACGAGCCGATCACCGTCGTTATCAACAAACCTGCGCAACATTCGGCGGAATAGTCTTTCGTATTTGCGGAAGATCATGCACGCGGTTTTGGTTGCATGAGCATCTGTACCTTTTGGTACACCGCCACGTGATGTGCGCACGCTGACTGCAGTGATCGAAACTGACCAAAAGGTACAGTTTTAGCGTTTGCGAAAGACCTTCTGGCACGTTGACAGTATGCAGTGACTGGGGCTAATCCTGTGTTGTCGGGCCAGCAAGCGAGGCACCGCCTACCGGCCGTAACCACCGCAAAACTGGAAGGAGATCAGCAATGGCTACACATGGGCATACCGGAACTGTCGGAATCAGCGCAACCCGAGCATTCACCATCATCGGTAACGGGATGGTTGCACCATCCGATCCCGAGAAACACTTCCCGCGCGACCACGGTCGATCCTATCCCGATGGCTGCAACGTAATCGTCGATCCGTCCCGTGAGCCGGCGCTTGGCCACGAATGCGTGTACGAGGACATCACCGACGGTCAAAAGTACTTTGGCCGAGTAACGGGGCAAGGTCTGCTAAGTACGCTGGACGGCTCTTGGCAACGTGAACTGAGCGACTCTATGGCATTCGTCGGCGCTGTCGTGCGCGTCGGGTACAATATTGGCTCATAGGGAGGAAACGATAACCACAATACACGTCTGGTAGTGCATGAACTGAGCCGGGACGATAGCGGCATTCCGTCGAAGCTACCCGGGCCAAAGTCAAATTAGGCCGAAAGGGAAAACAGCGCCAGTGATACTGCTAAATGGTGACAAAGGTCTTGTACATCTTGAGTCTTGGGAAGATCTCTATACTCGGCCTGGATTCGATGAAATCGTTGACGACCAGCAAATCACGCTGGAGGAGATCATTGGTCAATATCGATTGCAGCCGCCTCAACCATGTGGCCTGAAAACCTGTAGAACCAAACACAGTAGAGGCTTTCTAGTAAAAGTCACAGGTGGTCGCGAGACCAACATCGGAAAAGACTGCGGCCTTCGCATCTTCGGTACGGTTTTCGAGGGACATGAGCGATCATTCAAACGAGCTCTGAATGCCAGCAAAGCGCGCGAACAAATTGGCGAGGCCAGAAGCCGGCTCGATTCGATCCAAAAGCAAGTGAAGGACCTGCGAAGCGGACCGTTTGGAGCAGATGCGCAATACGATCTAGTTCACAAGTTCTGCGACAAGCTTCTCGATGTGTCGACTCATCAAAGTTTGCTTCGGCGAGCGAAGACTGGTGACAACAGTGTTTACTCAATTCGTGAACGAACCTCGGCAGAAAAAGCGGAGGCCAGAGAAATGGGAGATCTGGAAACAATCGAAAAAACGCTGGTCTTCCGAATCTCTGGTATCACCGCCGTTACCGAATACAGAACGATGCGAAAGATCCTAAATGTCGTTGGCGGCAGCGAATTGGAAGCTCTCAGCAAACTAGACGTCGATGGTCTCAATGACGAAGAGCTCAGAAAATGGCGCAATTGGTGCAACAGATTGGATAACAAGCTGCGACAAGCTACCAAAATTCTGGACCAGTGTAGGAGTTTTTCCAAATCAGAAAACACATCGCGAATACTGCGCGCAAAAACGCTAATTTGACTTAGCTCTTGATAAACCCATAGATCGCAGAAAACTGAGGCGAGCTAGTGTACTTCTTGCTCCCTAGCCAAGCTGTATAGGCGATAGATTTCGGGTGACCATTTTCGGCTATCGCATATAGGTCGATAAGTACGTATTCCGATGGAGATACTGTCGAAACATAGATGTCGACAAGGTTATTGCCCACTTTCAGATTCTGAGCATCAAAGAGCTGTCTTGCGGCCATCACGGTGCTGTAGTAGTAGTGAAGTTCGTTTGTCGCCGTATGATCCCTAAAGAACTTGGATAGGTTGGCATGCGCTTCTGGTCCAGTTGAAAGTGGTTTCTGTTGAGAGGCAAATCGCTGGGCGAATTGCTTTGGCAGTTTCTCTAGGATTCTTGCCACTGCGTCGCGCCCACGCAGAACAACAGTATTATTATTATGAGGGTTCGGATTTCGACCTATGAACTGGATTGAATTGAGCGCCTTTTCCTTTGCGTCTATCAGACTGAGTACCGAGGTCTGCAAGACCTGGCGCTCCTGTGCAGCAATCTGGTTCGACAATGCGGCCTGCGCACTTTCTGCCTGCCGACGAGCCTCAATCGCTTGCACTCGTGCTTCCTCATACATTGCTTGTGTCAACCGAACCACGGTCGAGCTTTGCCAGAGACTGAAGGCAACTAGCACGAGGGTCAAGAATACAAGCACAACGCCTAGCGTCCCAGAGAAGAAGTCGCCAGCCTGGGCCCACACTTCATGGTCTGAAGAAAGAACACCGCCAAAATTGCGCGAGTAGGCATAAACGAAGCAGGCTGCAGCTACAAGGGCAAGAAGGATCGTCAGCAGACTCACCCATCGCGCACGATCAGAAAACGCAAGAGGCCGAGCAGGCTTGTCGGATTGGTGATTTGGGTCAGTTCGCATTGTTATGAAGTCCTAACCATAAGCTTCCTGAACGTCCCGCCCGGGCTTTCCGACGACTCGATAACCTCGGACCCGGCGCGACGTCCGGCGAATAGTGCCGTTGTCGGTACAAGCAGCGGAATAAATCAAACGAAAATTGATTTACGGATCAGTACCCGCGTCCCATGTGACAACAAGTAGGCCCCTTTGGTTGTCATCGGGGTCTAGTGTTACGTGAGAAGTCCCGCCAGCCTCAAAGATCGCCATCGTGAAGTCTAGGAACGCGCGTGGGTTTTCTTCTCGTAGAGAGGGATCTGCGTACCATTCTACCAGGCAGGTTCTTGAGCGACACTCAATCAACGAAGGAGAAGTACCCACTTTTTCCATTTCGGGCCATATCGTTTCAGCAAGCATCATCTCCTTCGCTTGAGCCCATTCATAGTCTTTTTCTTCTTGACGCACTAGAGCCGCTGCGTCATCTATGCGCATGGTTGCATAAGGTGGATCATCGGGTATTTCAATCGCGTCCGTGAACACGCCATGCCGAAAATCACTACCCCCGGAGTCGCTGCCTGATTCTGGCTCGTTCGCCGAATCGACATCTGTAGAGCGAGAATCCAGCGGCATACTTTCAATGCTGAAGCTCGGTGATGCGTCGTCGCTCTTGTTTTCGATGGGCGATTCAACCGAATTGTCCGCTACTGTCTCAGTTGGAGCATGCTTGCTCTCTGTTGGCTGTTGCTGGCTTCTCACCAAATAGCCGATCGCCCCTGACGCGAGCGCAGTGGTGAGGACAATCGCGATTACTCTGTATCCATTCATGCGACCACCCAATTGATCCCTATTTCCAATAGATCAAACGTACTCGCGTCACGTCTGCTTGATCTTCGCCCCAAGAAGGTAACCCCATCAAGAGAGATTGGACTTCCCTCTGGTCAACTGACCACTCCGCGCTATTCTGTGAGCATAGGAGAAAGTCGTATGAGAAATGCCCGAACACACCAGGACTATTCCAGCCACTCGCTATGCGCTCGCGGCGCTCGCAAGCTCGCCGCTGCACGCAATGGTTAGCAATTCTTATTTCACAATGCGGCCGCATTTTGAGTATGCCAGCGTCAGAATCGCTTCAACCAACATCTTCATGTACACGCAAGCTCCGTTGGAAGTGCGGCTAACCGCCGAAAACGCTTCTCATCCGCCCGGCAAGCTTTTTCCCGAGATAATTCGTCCACGGTTTCATCGACCACCA